>CAJXMX010000187.1 GCA_913056355.1 uncultured Opitutales bacterium | reverse complement strand
TCGGCGCCGACCTGGTGGGCAAGGTCGAGGCCTCCATTCCGGAGGACGACCCCCGCAACGCGGCCACCATCGCCGACAATGTCGGGGATAATGTCGGGGATGTGGCCGGCATGGGCGCCGACCTCTACGAGTCCTACTGCGGATCCATCCTGGCCACCGCCGCCCTCGGAGCAGCCGCCTTTGCCACCGTGGACCCGCTCATCCAGTTCAAGGCGGTTATCGCGCCGATGATCATTGCCGGCGTCGGGACCCTCCTATCCATCATGGGCGTCTACGTGGTCCGGACCAGTCCCGGTGCCCGCCAGAAGGACCTCATGAAGTCTCTCGGGCGAGCCGTCAATTTCAGTTCCATCCTCATCGTGGCGGCCTCGGCCCTCGTCCTCTGGGCGCTGGACATGCCCAACTGGATCGGAATCTGGGGAGCGATCGTCACCGGCCTGGTCACCGGCATCGTCATCGGCAAGGCCACGGAATACTACACCAGCCATGAGTTCGCCCCCACCCGGTCCATTTCCGAATCCGGCAAGACCGGTCCCGCCACCGTGATCATCTCCGGCATGGGCGTGGGCTTCACCTCCACCGTCATTCCGGTGCTGGCCGTGGTCGCCGGGACCACCCTCTCCTTCTGCTTCGCCGCCGGGGACTGGCATTTCAGCTCCGCCGCCATCAGCCAGGGCCTCTACGGGATCGGCATCGCCGCGGTGGGCATGCTATCCACCCTCGGCCTGACCCTCGCCACCGACGCCTACGGCCCGATCGCCGACAACGCCGGCGGCAACGCCGAGATGAGCGGTCTCGGGCCGGAGGTCCGGGGACGCACCGATGCCCTCGACGCCCTCGGCAACACCACTGCCGCCACCGGCAAGGGATTCGCCATCGGCTCGGCCGCCCTGACCGCCCTGGCCCTCCTGGCCTCCTATATCGAGGAGCTCAAGATCGGCCTGGTCCACCTTCTCAACAAGGGGGAAACCTTTGTCTTTCCCAATGGCCTCGAGATGAGCAATGTCGAGGACATCCGGGAGATCGGCCTGATGCAGTTCATGGATTATTTCGAGGTCACCCTGATGAACCCGAAGGTCCTGATCGGCATTTTCATCGGGGCCATGATGGCCTTCCTCTTCTGCGGCCTGACCATGAACGCCGTGGGCCGCGCGGCCCAGAAAATGGTCGAGGAAGTGCGCCGGCAATTCCGCGAGATCGACGGTATCCTGACCGGCAAGGCGGAACCGGATTACGCCCGCTGCGTGGAAATTTCCACCATGGGAGCCCAGCAGGAAATGGTCCTGCCCTCCATGGTGGCGGTCCTGGTCCCGGTCGTGGTCGGCCTCGTCTTCGGGGTGCCGGGCGTCTTCGGCCTCCTCGCCGGCGGCCTCTCCTCGGGCTTTGTCCTGGCCGTCTTCATGGCCAATTCCGGCGGGGCCTGGGACAACGCCAAGAAGTACGTCGAGGAAGGCCACCTCGGCGGCAAGGGCGGCGACGTCCACAAGGCGACCGTCATCGGGGACACCGTCGGGGACCCCTTCAAGGACACCTCCGGCCCGTCCCTGAACATCCTCATCAAGCTGATGAGCATGGTTTCCATCGTCATGGCCGGCGTCACGGTGGCCTTCAGCATTTTCTGATCAACCTGTTATATCCCCCCTGACAAAGGAAAGGCACCTGGAGACAGGTGCCTTTTTTTTTCTGAAAAGACGGAGGGGCCTCAGCAGGACTCAAGCTCCAGCTTGAGGGCCTTGGCGAAGGCCGGAAGCGAGTCCAGCGAGGCCGGCAGGGACTTCAGGATCCGGTCCGCATTGGATCCCAGGAAAGGCTCCGTTCCGGAGCGTTCCTTCAGGCGCATGCTCAGGCCCATCAGGGCTTTCCATTCGCGTTCCCGCTGTTCGCTGTACTGCTGGAGCCCTTTCCCGTCACCCTTGCCTTCGACCAGGTCGGCCAGGATGTGGGCCAGGGCTTCCCCTTCCCCGATTCCGATATTCATGCTCTGCATGCCGACCGGTCCGGTCAGGTGACCGGCATCGCCGGCCAGCCAGATCCTTCCATCACCAAAGCGCTCCGCCAGCCGTTTCTCGAAGCGGACAATCATCCGCCAGCGGAAGCTGCCGATGGATCCGTCGAACCAGGGCGCGCGGTGCCGGATCATCTCCTCCAGCATCTCGGCTTCCAGGACATGGTAACCCTGCGATCCGACCTGCATGAAGAGCCGGTCCTTGTCCCGCGAATACTGTTCCGCGGCCGCCTCGGCGATCTCGAATCCCCAGCGGCAATAGCCCCCCGGAAGGGGCCAGAGAACGCTCACGCCCTCGTCCCCGATGACGATCCGGGCCTCGTTGTGGTGCTGGAAATTGGTCTTGAATTCAAAGACCGCAAAGCTCTGCGTGGAGGCCACCTTGGGAAACTCGATACCCAGCTTGCGCCGGACCATGGAAAAATGGCCGTCGGCCCCGACAACATAGCTGGCGTGACCGGACACTTCCTTGTCCACCTGCCATTCCAGCCGCGCCATGGCGTAGCCGCTCATCCCTTCCATCAGGCGCTCCAGCTCCAGCTCGACCCCGTCTTCGGTCTGCTTCAGGCCGGCCAGGCGATGGCTCCAGCGAATGGGCACGCCCGCGGCCTCCAGCGGCCCCAGAAGGGCCGTTTCGAGGTGATCCTGTCCCACCACCAGGAGGCCGCTCTCCTGCCCGGGAACCTGGGTCAGGTCGAGGCTGTACCGGGGCTGCTCATGGTCGCAGAAGACCAGCTTGCGGACCGGCACGGAAAAGGCCTCCAGCTTGTCGGCAACCCCCCAGTGCCGCATCCGGTCAAGGGTCCGGGGATGCAGGGCCAGGGCATAGCTGTGGGTGCCCGGCCGGTCGTCCCGCTCCACGATTTCGATCGGGATGTTCCGTTCCTTCAGGGTAAGAGCTGTCGACAACCCTACAGGTCCGGCCCCGGCCACAAGTACTTTGGGGTCCGTTTTGCCTCTCATGACTTCGATGTTAAATTTCCAGCCGGAATCGTCAATGGAATTTAAACCGACCCGCGGTTTGCCAAAAAGGGACCCGATCCTCTAAAGTGGACGCCGTATGCCATCCCAGCCAAGTATGCCATCCCAGCCAAGTATGCCATCCCAGCCAATTGAGTTTTCCGTCAGTCTGGACCTGCCGGGCTGGATCGCCTCCATCGATGAAATGCTCCGGGATTGCTATCCTTCCGACGAGGACAAGATGCGCCTGGCCATCAACCTGGCTCTCCGCAACGTCGAGGCCGGTACCGGCGGACCCTTCGGGGCGGCGGTCTTCGATTCGGACAGCGGGGCCGTCATCTCCGTCGGGGTCAACCGGGTGGTGCCCCTCAACAACTCCACCGCCCATGCCGAAATGATGGCCTTCATGCTGGCCCAGCGGCGCTTGCAGAGCTTCCGCCTGGATGCCACCCGGCACCGCTTTGTCCTCGCCACCAGTGCCCAGCCTTGCGCCATGTGCTACGGCGCCTGCCCGTGGGCCGGCATTCATCGGCTCCTCATCGGGGCCCGCCGGAAGGATGTCGAGGCCCTGACGGAATTCGACGAGGGACCCATGCCACGAAACTGGCGGAAAGGGCTCGAACGCCGCGGCATCAGCATCCGCCGGGATGTCCTCCGGACGGAGGCACGCAAGGTTTTCCTGGCCTACCAGAAGGCCCGGGGATCCGCCTACTGAAGCGGGAGGTGCGGCTCCGCCCACTGGGGCGGAAAGGCCCGCCTAGTCGATCGAGGTGACGGAAATCTTTTCCGCCCCGCCAATCTTGGCCCGGTCCATGACCTGGATCATGACCCCCGAGACGGCACCCCGCTGAACCTGCATGATGACCGGGACATCCGCCTGCGAAAGGGCGTTGCGGACAATCGTCTCGACCCGGTTCAGGGTCACGGTGTTGCCTTCAAATTCCACCTGGTTGTTGGAGGTGATCCGGAGCAGGACCGGCTCGTCCTTTTCCTTCTGCTCGGTCTCGGGCGGCTGTGGGGTCGGCTTGTCGACGTTCAAGCCTTCTTCCTCAACGAATACGGTGGTGACGATAAAGAAAATCAAAAGGATGAACACCATGTCGATCATCGGGGAAATGTTGATCTCGGTGTTTTCTTCGCCTTTATGGAGTCGACTGCGGGTATTACTCATGGGGTTACCTTTGACCTTAAGTGTGGACTCCTCCCATCGGTGGTCAAGCCTTCCGTTTTCGAGGCCGGGAAATTACTTCCAGGAACTGTAAGATCAGGAGGAAGACCACCGCCGCGGCGATCGAGTAGTAAGCGCTCCCGCCCAGCAATCCGGCCGGGAGAAAGCCCACCAGCGCGGCCCCGGCGGCCGCCAGCAAGGCGTAGGGCAGCTGGGTCCGGACATGGTCGATGGGATCCACCCCGCAGGCGATGGAGGAGACGATGGTGGTGTCGCTGATCGGCGAGCAGTGGTCGCCGAAAACGGCCCCGCTGAAGACCGCCCCGATGACCATCGGCATCAGTTCCATGGCCGCGGCCGGATCGTCGCCGACAAGGCTGAAAGCCAGCGGAATGGCCAGCGGCATCAGCAGTCCCATCGTGCCCCAGGAGGTCCCGGTGGTGAAAGCCACCAGGGAGCCGGTCAGGAAAACCGCCAGCGGGAACCAGGCCGGCCCCAGCCGCCCTCCCAGGAGCTCCCCCAGGTAGTCCGCCGCCTCCAGCGCGTTGAGGGTGCTGCTCAGCATCCAGGCCATGACCAGGATCAGCACCGGCTGGAACAACTGCAGCATCCCGTCCATGAAGACCGATCCCGGCGTCTCCCCCTCCCCCGCCGCTCCCGGCGGGAAAAAGGCCCAGGCCAGCAGGCTGGCCACCCCGCTGGCAATGATCAGGATCGCCGGCACGTTGGCCTCGGCAAAACACAGGGCCAGCTTCTCCAGTCCCAGGGGCCACCAGCTCTCCCCCATCCGCAGCGTCCCGTCCGCGTATATCCCCGCGAAAATGATCAGGATCAGCACCGCTACCGGCAGCCCCGCCCGCCACAGCCCGACCGGGCCGGAGCCCGCCGCCGGCCCCTCCAGGGGCTTCCGTTCCGCCGCTTCCTGCCAGGTGGCCATGGGACCGAAGTTCCATTGTCTCCAAACGGTGACCCCGAGCAGGAGGAGGGCGAACCAGGCATAGTAATTGAAGGGGAGGCTGGCGAAGAAGAGCTGGTAGGGCTGGGCCAGGGCCTCGTGGCCGGCGAGGACGAAGCCCTCGCGGATCATGGCCAACTGGTAGGCGATCCAGGTGGAGATGAAGGCCAGGCAGGCCACGGCGGCGCTGGTGGTGTCGACGATGTAGGCCAGGCGGACCTTGCTGACGCCGTTGGCCTCGGCCAGGGGCTGGAAGATGCGGCCCACCATGAGGCTGTTGGCGAGGCCGTCAAAGAAGCAGACCAGTCCGAAGAGTCCGGCCCCGGATTCGATGCGGCGGGGATCGCCGCCATGGAGGAGCCGGAGGAGGAGGGCCTGGAGGACCCCGCCCCTTTCGAGGAGATGGACAAAGCCGCCGAGGAGGAGGGTAAAGATGATGGCCCCGGATTTCCAGGGGCTCTCGAAACTGGGCAGGAGGTGGTGCTCGACGAGGTCCATGGGAACCGCCCAGATCCGTCCCCCGGCGATCAGGAGGGCTCCCGCGAAGGCACCGCCGAAGAGCCCCATGAGGACCTTGCGGGTGGTGAAGACGAGGACCAGGGCCACGACGCTGGGCCAGACGGCCCGGAAGCCCGGCTGCAGCCATTCGATGAGGTAAGTGAGGGCAAACAGGGCACCCAGCAGGAGCAGCGTCGGCTTGCGTTTCATGGTGGACGCAGCTTGCCGCCGGGCCGGGAGGGATTCAAGCACCCATTTCCGGCGTCCCGCAGTTGCATCCCGGCCGGGAATTGTTTGAGTCTGGAAGGATGCGATTCACACCCGAGAAGCCTTCCCTGTATGGCATGAATCCGGAAGAACTGGCGGACTTCATCGAGCCCGGCGGATTTCCCGCCTTCCGGGCGAAGCAGATCACGGACTGGCTTTACCGCAAGCGGGTGGCCGGCTGGGAGGAGATGAGCAACCTGCCGAAGGACCTGAATGAATGGCTGCGGGAGCGGAGCTGCCTCAGCCCGAACTCGGTCCTCATGGTCCGGAAAGCCAGCGACATTACCGAAAAGCTCCTCCTCCAGGGCGAGGACCAGAGCCTGGTCGAGACGGTCCTGATCCGTTATCCCCAGCGTGGGGTGGGAACGGACAGCTCGCGCAAGACGATCTGCGTTTCCTCGCAGGTGGGATGCGCCTACGGCTGCAAGTTTTGCGCCTCCGGCCTGGCCGGCTGGAAGCGGGACCTGACCGCGGCGGAGATCATCTCCCAGTTCATCCACGTGGCCCGGATGGAAGAGGAGCGCGACCGGGACCGCCCGGAGAACCGGGTTCCCCTGGACAACATCGTCTTCATGGGCATGGGCGAACCGCTGGCCAACTACGACAACGTGATCCGGGCCATCCGGACCCTCAACGCCGAATGGGGCCTCCATTTCGGGGCCCGGCGAATCACCCTTTCCACCTCCGGCCTGGTACCGCAGATCCGCAAGCTGGCCGAGGAGCCGATCCAGTTCCGCCTGGCCCTCAGCCTGCACGGCGCCACCAACGAGGTGCGGCAGCAGATCATGCCCATCAACAAACGCTATCCACTGGAGGAGCTGATTCCGGCCGTGGCGGCCTTCAGCGAGAAACACGGGCGGATGCTGACCCTGGAGTTCATCCTCATCGAGGATGTCAACGACTCCTTCGAGCAGGCCCGGAAGCTGGCCGAAATCGCCGGTTCCCTGCACGCCCACGTGAACATCATCCCCTACAACACGGTGGAGGGCCTCCCTTGGAAGCGGCCCAACATCAAGCGCCAGACGGCCTTCGCGAACATCCTCCGCCAGGCCCGGATTTCCCATACCGTGCGCAAGGAGAAGGGGCACGACATCGAGGCCGCCTGCGGCCAGCTGCGCCTCCAGGTGGAGCGCGAAAGAGCCTGAGATTCCCCTTTACAGAGAAACGCATCATCGTATCTTGATTTCATGATGCTTAAAAATCGTCCAATAGGAGAACTGCTGGCCCGCAGCCGTCCGATCATCTCGGTGGAGTTTTTTCCGCCCAAGGATGAGGCCGGCGGGGCCCAGATCGTGGAGACGGCCCAGGAGATCCGGGAGCACCTGCACCCGGACTTTGTCTCCATCACCTACGGGGCGGGCGGGACAACCCGGGAGCGGACCTTCCGGTATGCCAGCATCCTCAAGGACGAGTACGGCTTCGAGGTCATGCCGCACCTGACCTGTGTCGGGTCCAGCCGGGCGGAGCTCCGGGAGATCATCGCCAGCTACCAGGCCGCGGGCTTCTGCAATATCATGGCCCTGCGGGGGGACCCGCCGCGGGGGGAGACGGAGTTCCGTCCGCATCCGGACGGCCTCCCCTACGCCCGGGACCTGGTGGAGCTGATCCGGCAGAATTTCGCCGGCTTCAGTGTCGGGGTGGCCGGTTACCCGGAAGTCCACCCCGAATCCGCTTCACCCGAGAAGGACCTCTATTTTCTCAAGGCCAAGGTCCAGGCCGGGGCCTCCTTCATCACCACCCAGCTCTTCTACGACAACGCGAACTTCATCAGCTTCGTCGACAAGTGCCGTTCCCTCGGCATGGACCTGCCCATCATCCCCGGCCTGATGCCCATCCGTTCGGCAAAGCAGGCCCGCCGTTTCTGCCGCCATATCCCGCCCGAGCTGGAGCTGGCCCTGGAAACCGCCGGGGACGATCCGGAGGCCACCCGTGAAGTCGGGGTCGACTGGACCTACCGTCAGGTCGCCAACCTCATGGACCGGGGCTTCAAGGCCTTCCACCTCTACATCATGAACCGCAGCGGCATGGCCGTGGATGTCATCAAGCGGCTCCGGGAATCCGGCCGCCTGCAGGCCGGACCGGTCAAATAAAAAGGGAATCCCGGACCGGGATTCCCTTCTAGGGTAAAATGGATTTCCTGTGGCGCTGCTGCCTGGAATCCTGGACCTACTTGTCCTCGGAAGTGACTTCCTTGGCCTTTTTCTTGGTCGCTTCCCAAGCTTCCTTGGAACCTTCCTTGGTTGCTTCCCAGGCCTCCTCGGAGCCATCCTTGGTCGCTTCCCAGGCCTTTTCAGAACCATCCTTGGTCGCTTCCCAGGCTTCCTCGGAGACGTCCTTGGTCTTGTCCCAGGCTTCCTCGGAGACGTCCTTGGTCTTGTCCCAGGCCTTTTCGGAGCCATCCTTGGTCGCTTCCCAGGCATCCTCGGAAACGTCCTTGGTCTTGTCCCAGGTGTCTTCGGAGACATCCTTGGTCTTGTCCCAGGCATCCTCGGAGACGTCCTTGGTGGCTTCCCAGCCCTCCTTGGTGGCATCCTTGGTCGCCTCCCAGGCTTCCTTGGATTGTTCCTTGATTTTTTCCATGGTGCTTTCCTCAGCCGGGAGGGCCAGAGGACAGGCCATAAGAGCGACGATGAGATACGAGAGATTTTTCATAGGATGCTGAAATTATCCCCTTTTACAGATTCGTCTACCCAATTGTCGTCTTTTTCCCAACTAGGAACGCGGGTGGAATCGCTGGTGCGCCTCGACCAGGTGGCGGGCTTCCACGCGGGTGTAAATCTCGGTAGTCCCGATGTCGGCATGGCCCAGCATTTCCTGGATGGCCCGAAGGTCCGCCCCGTTGGAAAGCAGGTGCGTGGCGAAGGAATGCCGCAGGAGGTGCGGCTTGACCGGCTTGTCGATCCCGGCCCGCTCGGCGTAC
>CAJXMX010000186.1 GCA_913056355.1 uncultured Opitutales bacterium | reverse complement strand
TACACTCTGGATCCGGAGTTACCGCTACCTGGAACTGGATATCCGGACCGGCGCGGAGCCCCTGGTTCTGGAGGACCTGTCCTTCAGGTTCTCGGCCTACCCGTTTCGGCAGGCGGCCACCTTCTTTTCCAGCGACCCGTCCCTGCAGGACATCTGGGATGTCGGCTGGCGGACGGCGCGCCTCTGTGCCGGCGAGACCTACTTCGACTGCCCCTACTACGAGCAGCTGCAGTATGTAGGGGATACCCGGATACAGGCCCTGATCTCCCTCTACGTGGCCGGGGACGACCGTCTCATGCGGAAGGCCATCCGGCTCTTCGACCAGTCGCGCTTCCACGAGGGGCTGACCCGCAGCCGTTATCCGTCCTACGATCCGCAGGTCATACCGCCCTACTCCCTTTTCTGGATCAACATGGTCCACGACTTCCTCATGCACCGGCCGGATTTGGGATTCGTCCGTGACCGGCGGATGGGAATCATCACCGTGCTCGACTGGTACGAGCAACAGACGAACCCCCGGGGCCTGGTCGGAGAGACCCCCTACTGGAACTTTGTCGACTGGACCGACGAGTGGCCCTGGTCGCCGGAACTGCGCAGCGGCGGGGTTCCGGACCTGGCCGGCGGCTCCTCCATACTCTCGCTGCAACTGGTCTACGCCCTGCAGGATGCGGCCCATGTCTTTGAAGTCCTGGGCGAACCCTTTTACCGCGACCAGTACCTCCGCTGGGCGGAACGGCTCCGGCAATCCGTCCTGGATCACTGCTGGGATGCCGACCGGGGTCTCTTCGCCGACACTCCCGCCATGCAATCCTACAGCCAGCACGCCAACATCTGGGCGGTGCTGACGGATACGGTCACCGGCGATGAGGCTGTCGACCTGATGAACAAGGTCATGGTCGACGAATCCCTCATCCAGGCCACCTTCTACTTCAAGTTCTATCTCTTCCAGGCCCTGTACCAGACCGGTCTTGCGGACCGCTATCTGGAGCAGTTGCAGCCCTGGCGGGAGATGCTGGAACTCGGCCTGAGCACCTTTGCCGAGAAGCCGGATCCGACCCGTTCCGACTGCCACGCCTGGAGCGCCTCCCCCAACTACGATTTCCTGGCCACTGTCTGCGGCATCCGCCCCTCCAGCCCGGGATTTGCCACCGTATCGATCGAGCCACACCTCGGGCCGCTTCAGGAAGTCGAGGCCTCAATGCCTCATCCGGCCGGGGAAATCAGGGTACGGTACAAGTCGATTGGAGGACATCTGGAAGGTGAAGTACTGCTTCCGGAGGACGTCAGTGGAATCCTGAAATGGAGGAATGCGGAACTGCCCCTGCATGGCGGATCCAACATACTGGACCTTTAGGCTCACTCTCCGAGCTGCAGGATTTCCGCACACAAATCGTCATAGGCCCGGGCCGGGGAACGGACCGAGGCGTAGGCCAGGACCGGCTTCCGCCGCAGGCCCATGCGCTCGACCTCGACCGAGAACGGAATCACCGTCTGAAGAAATCCCGGGTGCTCCTCCCGCAGCACTTCCATGGTGTCCCGGTGCAGACGGTTGCGCTTCTGGGCCATGGAGAAGAACGGCACGATGCGGCGGTTCGGCAGTTTCTTCTTGGCGAAGAAGCCCAGCAGCTGCTCCAGGGTCCTCAGGGAAAGGGTTGTAGGAATCACCGGGACCAGGATCAGGTTGGCCGCCCGGAAAATGTTCTCCGAAAGGAGCGTGATGTTGGGCGGGCTGTCGAGGACGATGTCATCGTAGTCCGCCTCCAGCGGTTCCAGCAGCCGGGCCAGCTGCCGGCGCGACCGCTTCATGCTGTTCAGGGCCAGGTCGAAATTGCGGTAGGCCAGGTTCGAGGGCAGGACATCGAGACCGGGATAATCGGATTCCCGGATGTTCTGCCGCAGGCGGTCGGCCAGCCTTCTGGCGCCCTTCTTCAGGCGGACCTTCCTTGCCGGTTGGACCCGGAAGTAAAAGGCCGCCGCGCATTGCGGATCCAGATCCACCAGCAGGGTCCGGCGTCCGGCCCGGGCCAGGGCGTAAGCCAGGTTGACCGACAGGGCCGTCTTTCCCACCCCGCCCTTGATGCTGTAGGAGGCGATGATGTTCATGGCGACTGGGAAAGGGTCTTGATGTGGGCGGCCACACGGTCACTGCAGAACCCCTTCAGGCTGGCCTCGACCCGTTTGCGTTCTTTCCTCCGCTTTAAATCCAGGGTGGCGACCAGTCCGCCCACCGCCATGTAGAGGTCCTTGTTTTCCCGCCCTTCCCGGGCGCAGGCATCGGCATGTTCGAGGAGCGACTGGTGCTGCACGGCGTAGTCGTTGAAATTGCCCAGTTGCCCCTGCAGCTTCTTCAACGGCTTGACGAGACCCTCGATTGTCCCGGCCGGATAGATCTCGCTGAAGATTTCCAGGAGGTATCTCAGTTTTTTGCAGTGGATGCGGAGGGCGTGGACTTCCGCGTCCGGGGTTCCGGCATTGAGCTTCGCCTGCTGGCGCTGGATCAGCCGGTAGGCCTTGCGCAGGCGGGCCGAGACCAGGCTCGCCAGCGGCTTCTCCGCGTTCGGGGCCTCTCCGGCATGGTCCGGGTCCCCGAAGAACTGCTGCAGGGCCGTGATCTGCTTCCGGTAGGAGGCTGATTTCAGGTGCCGCACCACGGCCTTGAGCTCCCGGGCCCGGGCATCCGCGAAGTGCTCGAACAATCCGTCCAGGCCGTCCTGCAGGTCCGCCGACAACATCGCCGCATAGGTTGGGCGGGCCATGAGGTAGACATCCAGGTCCCGCAACAGATTCGTTTTCCGGGCCAGCTCTTTCAACTGCTGCCGGAGACGGTCCGTCTCGCCGGGAGGATAGATCCCCTTGACCAGGCTGAGGATGGAGCGCACCTTGCGCAGGCAGATCCGGTAATCGTGCAGGAATTCCGTGTCGATGTCCCTGATGATTCCCGGCTCCACGACCCGGGCAATGGCCAGCATGCGGTTGATGATGAGCTGGCAGGCTTCACGGGCCGGCTGATCCGGTGAAAGGCCGAATGCCGGGCGCAGGGTGTGTTCAGTCGGGCAATCGCCAAAGACAACCGTCCCCTCCGGCCGGGTCGAGCTGAGGAGCTGGACCAGCGGCGACCGGTCGGCGGCGACCGCACCGGCCAGCCGCAGGACGCCCATGGCCTCGGCCGCAGCCACATCATAGCCCCGCAACGGCCTTGGCTGGACCAGCCGCAGGATCGGCTTGCGCGACCGGGCATTGGGAAAAAGCTGCAACAGGGCCAGGCGAAAGACCGTCTTCCGGTGCCCGTCCAGAAGGGCCACCACCTGCTCGGAGCAAGTGAACCCGGCCACCGGCTGAAGGGCCCGCAAATTCAGGTTCGAGAGCAGGACCCGGCGCATGGCGGAGGCCTCAAATTCCTCCGCAAACCGGGGAACCGGACCGTCCAGGCCGCAGCTGTGCTCGACCTTGCCCAGCCAGCCGCCGGAGAGGTCGACCAGCTTGAGGATGCTTTCCTGCTGGAGAAGCGCCCGGTCGGCGAACCAGAGGGACCAGGCGAAGGAGTCGTACAGGCGGGTTTCCGTCTTCTCCGCGGGTCCACGCTTGATGCCGAACCGCTCTCCAAAAGCGGTCCATAAATCCCCGTTCCGCAGGTCGCCTGGCAGGACCATGATCGGAAACGAATTTCCAACATCGTTCACGCATTCCAGCTTGTTCGGACAAGCCTGCGTGGTAAAGGGGATTCACCAGCCGGGGGGCAATTGTAACAATCCAGGCCGGGTACGGGCGGCATTTGGAGGCTGCCCGCCGGCTGGCATCACAACGAACGGGGCTCTGTCCGGACCAGCTGGCAGACCCCGAGCGAGACAAGGGCCAGCGCCGAGCCCAGGACAAAGATCACCTGGTAGCCGAAGAAGTGCCAGGCGAACCCTCCGATCAGCGGAGCCGCCACCGAGGAGACATGGTTCCAGGTCACCCCCATGGACAAGGTCGGCTTCAGGTCCTCCGGCAGGGCGATCCGGTTGATGTAGGTGGTCAGGGCGATTCCGCCAACAAAGAGCAGGTTGTCCACGCAGTAGAGGACATAGAGCACGCCCCTGCTCGGAATGAAGGCATAGCCGAGGAAGACGAGGGCCAGCCCGATGTAACTCCAGCTCAGGCAGGCCCGCTCGCCGTAGCGGTCCACCAGGCGTCCCATGGTGGGCCCGGTCAGGGTGACCAGGAACTGGTTGATCAGGACCAGGACCATCGTGGTCTGGACCGGCATCCCGTGAACCTTGACCAGGGCGAAGATGGCGAAGGTGATGAACATCTGCTTGCGCCAGCCCTGCAGGAACTGCAGCGCGTAGTAGACCGCGTAACGGCGTTTCATGACAAACGACCGCTCGACCTGGGAGGGCCGCCCTCTGCTGGCGAGGAAGATGGCGCAGCCGCCGAGGCAACACGCCGCCCCGGCCAGGATGAACATGCCATTATAGCCGACCAGGTCAAAGAGCAGGATGGCGATCCCGATGGTCAGCAGCCAGGCCAGGCTCTCGACGCTCCGCAGCTGCCCCAGCCACCGCCCCTTCTCCACCCCCGGGGAAAACATCAGCGCCATGGACTGGCTCAGCGGCACCCAGCAATGGAAGCCGATGCTCCAGATAACCGAGAACAGGACCAGTTCCGGAACCGATCCCACCCCCGCATAGGCCGCGATTCCCAGCCCCATGATGCACAGGCAGGCCGCCGCCGTCAGAGAGGGGGCCACCGCAACCACCAGGGCCAGGAAAACAAAATTGAGAAACCCCGGGACCTCCCGCAGGGCCTCCAGGTAGCCCAGCTGGTGTGGCTCTATGGCCAGCCGGTCGACGATGAAATTATTAAAGAGGGTCAGCTGGACCCCGAAAAAGACCCCCACGGAGGCCATGGCTGCCGCCAGGAGGGCGAAATCCCGGTTCCATTCGCGGAACAGGCTCAGCCTCAGGTTGCGTAAAGGCAGGTAGGCTGGCAGGCGTCCGGGTCTCATGCGATGGCGCACTATTCCCGAATTCACGGCCGTTCAACAAGAAGAAAGCGCGGGGCGGGTTTTATGCATAACTTATTCTAATGGTTTTCATAAGCCGTTGACATGCCCCGGGACAAACGCTAAGCCATTTGATTACTCTCTCTCCCGGCAGGCAAAGCCACCGGAACAAACGGAATGAACTCTCAACAGGAGCACAAGGTCATGCGTTCTCTGACTACTCTCTCCATACTTCTTCTGGCCGGGACGGTCCCGGCCTCGGCCTGGGCCAAGGGTCCGGCCATTCAATATTCGGAACCGATGAACCTGGGCGACGGTCAGGTCCAGGTATTTGCCATGGTGGCGGGCGACAAGCCGATGCATCTCGGGGTCGTCATGGATGCCGACATCTTCTCCAACGCTCCCACTGAGGAGAGCGACGGCATGTGGGATGTTGTCGATGCGGAAGGCAACGTGGTCTGGCACTGCTGCGGGCACGAGCTGGACTTCGACGTGCCGGCGAACATGCAGGCGGCCAGCGCATTTACCCATATCGTGGTCAACTGGAATCCGGTCGGCCATCCCCCGCCGACGGTCTACACGGTTCCCCATCTCGACTTCCACTTCTACACCATGAGCCGCGAGGACCGGTATGCCATCACGGCACCGGCGGCGGAGGACATGTGCAACGACAACATCTACGGCCTGCCGGCGCCCGTCCCGGTGGATTGCGACGAGCTGGACCTGGCCATGATGCCTCTCCCGGCGGACATGAGGCCGCCGCAGCACAGCAATCTGGGGGCGGTCGAACCGGGCATGGGCAACCATCTGATCGACCTCAGTTCGCCGGAATTCAACGGTTCCCCGTTTACCCACACCTTTATCTTCGGGACCTGGGCGGGAGAGCTGACCTTCTGGGAACCGATGATCACCCAGGAATTCCTGGAGTCCCATCCCAGGGTCCTGGTCGACATCCCCATACCGGCGGCGGCCCCGGAGGCGGGCTACTACCCGACCCGTTACGGGATCTTTTACCTGCCCCGCAAGAAGGGGCAGTACATTGTCATGCTGACCGATTTCGTCTGGCTGCCCCAAAGCAGCGGCGAATGAGGAAGCGGTAAGACCGGGATCCATCCCTGCAGTATTGTCCCCAATTTACCACTACGATCATGAGCACCACAGCAATTCCCGTTCAACGCACACACAAACGGGGTGTATCCGTACGCGGCCGCACCCGGTACCTTTACGCCGGTTTCACCTTCCTTCTGCTGGTCCTGATGCTTGTCGGGTTCCAGCTGTTTTACCTGCATGGACGGGCCTTTCCGGACCGTCCCCTGACCCCGCCCATCCGGAACCTGATCCTTGTCCATGGGGTATCCGCGACCCTGTGGATGGTGCTGATCATCGTGCAATCCCTCCTCATCTCCCGGAACAGGCATAAGCTGCACATGAAGCTGGGGATGTCGGGTGTGGTCCTGGCGGCCATCGTGACCATCTCGGGGATAGCGGTTGCCTTTGGTTCCGCACGGGCGGCTCCGCCGGAAGCGACCCTCTGGAGCCTGTCCATGAAACACTTCATGATCGTGCCCCTGGTGTTGATGCTCATTTTCGGCACCTCGGTGACGATAGCGACAATCAAGCGGAAAAGTCCGGCCATTCACAAGCCGCTGATGTTCCTGGCCACCCTCTTCCTGATGCCGGCACCGATTGACCGGATTCCGGCCATAGTCGGCCTGTACGAGAACAACATCCTGGGGGATATCCTCGGGCCCTTCGTCCCGTTGGTGGTGATTGGCGGCGCCTTCCTGGTCGTTAAGTGGCTGCTGACCCGGAGCTGGGATCGTCCCTTTGCCATTGCCTGGGCGATCATGGTGCTTGTGGGGACAGTGGCCATGTACGTGGCCCGGACCCCCGCGTTGGCCAATCCCATTTCCAGCGCCCTCTTCGGCTGATGAAGCGTGACCTGGACCTGATTCGCAAGCTGCTGCTCACAATTGAGAGCGGGGAAGAATCCGACCTCTCGGAATACCCGCCCGAGGTGTGCAATTACCACCGGGCGCTTCTGATCGAGGCCGGTCTGGCCGTCGGGCACATCCATGAGCGCTCCAACGGCATGCCCGACGCCGTCCTGGTGCAGCGGCTGACCTGGGAGGGCCACGAGTACCTCGACGCCATCCGCTCCGAGGACATCTGGGCCCGGACCAAGCGCACCTTCAAGAACCAGGGCGTGGCCATGACCTTTGATCTGGTCAAGACCGTGGCCATCAAACTGGCGACCGATCTCCTGTTCCGCTAACCCCAGACGAAAATGAAATGCCTGCCCAATCCCAGAAGCCTGGCCACCCTTCCCCTAATCCTGATGCCATTCGCCAGCATGTGTGAAACGGACAGCTATCGGAACGCAGAAGGGGCGTTTAAGTGGAAGACCCTTTTCGCCAACCGGGAACTGGAGGTCGTCTCCCAGCCCTTCGTCGGGGTCCACACCAGCGGGGGCCTGGAGCCGGGTCTCTTCACGGTACACTCGACCGGTGTGTCCACCAAGCCGGTGGTCGAGGCAGCCAGTGCCTTTCTCGACACCCTCCGGCCGGACCAGCAAGTCCGCACCGTGTTCGGTATCGATGACCCGGAGTGGCGCCGCTGGTGCAATGTCGACAACGGGATTTACGTCCGCCAGGGATCCAGCCTCAAGGAGATGGATCCCGCCCAGCGGACGGCTGCCATCAACCTTATGCGGGCCTCCCTCAGCGCCAAAGGACTCCAGCTCACCGAGGATATCCGCAAGACCGACCATACACTTGGAGAGATCAACGACAACATCCTGACTTACGACGAGGACCTGTACTTTTTCACTTTGATGGGAATTCCATCGGAAACCGAACCATGGGGCTGGCAGGTGGACGGGCACCACCTGGTCATCAACTACTTTGTCCTGGGCGACCAGGTGGTCATGACGCCAGCCTTCCTCGGGGCCGAACCAGCCGTGACCACCACCGGCAAGTACAAGGGCAACAGCCTTTTCCAGGATGAGCAGAATCAAGGCCTGGCCTTCTACCGGATGCTGGATCCGGAGCAGAAGGACCGGGCCACCCTGGCCAAGGAAAAATCGGGACACAGCAACCGGGCGGAAGCCTTCAAGGACAACCTGGAATTGGATTTCGCCGGATTGGCGGGCAAGGAGATGTCGGCTGGACAAAGGGCTGCCCTGTTACGGTTGGTCAGCCTCTACACGGGCAACTTGCGGGACGGCCACGCAGAGTTGTGGCTTCAGGACATCGAGGATCACCTGGACGAAACCCACTTTGCCTGGGAGGGCGGGGATTCGGACGAGGCCAAATTCTACTACCGGATCCATTCCCCGGTCATCCTGATTGAGTTCGACCACCAGCAGCCGATCGGGACGACTTCCATCAACCCACCTGAGCTTCCCACCCGCGACCACATCCATACTGTGATCCGCACGCCGAACGGCAACGACTACGGCAAGGACCTGCTCCGCCAGCATTTGGAGCAGCATCCGCACCGGTGAAATAACGAGATAGAATTGGTTGCAAGCTCTGCCCGGACCGGCGGAGCGCTGAAAAACTCATTTATCCATTCCCTTCCCATTGCGAGGGCAGACAGATTCAGTCCAATCTGGTCGGTTTCCGTTCCGGAGCGTTTGACATGAATCCGTTTTAGTGGATAGACATTCCGGAACGCATCTCCGGATCTGTCGCTGGATCAGGATACGGAATCTGCCGCAGTCATGCTCGCCCAGACTTTACCGAATCATGGATCGCTGCCTGAAATGAAGACCGAATACCTGGAATTCTGCCCCCGCCTGAGGCAGATTTACGAGTCCGGACAAT
>CAJXMX010000185.1 GCA_913056355.1 uncultured Opitutales bacterium | reverse complement strand
GCGCACGTCGGCCAGCCCCATGCCGTAGGCCGACAGGACACCGGCAAAGGGATGGATGAACACCTTCGTCATACCCAGCGCATCGGCGACGAGACAGGCATGCTGTCCACCCGCCCCGCCGAAACAGCAAAGCGTGTATTCGGTCACGTCGTAGCCGCGCTCGATCGAGATCTTCTTGATCGCGTTCGCCATATTCTGCACGGCGATCTTGAGAAACCCATCCGCGACCGCCTGCGGCGTTCGCTTGTCCCCGGTCGCTTCCTCGATCTCGGCCGCCAACGCCTCGAAGAAGGCCTTCATCGTCAACCGGGTGGGGGACTTCGGATTCCTGATCGGCATCATCATGGTATACTGGACCTTCGGGACGGTTTCCCTGGGCGGCCTGCAGGAGCTGGCCCACCATTCCCCGGACAGTGTGACCACCGCCATGGGGCTGCTCCTCTTTTGCGGGGTGCTGGGTAAATCCGCGCAAATGCCGCTCCATGTCTGGCTCCCCGATGCCATGGCCGGCCCGACCCCCATTTCGGCCCTGATCCATGCCGCGACCATGGTCGCCGCCGGGGTCTATTTCCTTGGCCGGACCTTTTTCCTCTTCACCGGGGAAGCCCTGCACATCATTTCCTGGGTCGGGGTGGTAACCGCCCTTTGTGCCGCCATCTGGGCCTTCGGCCAGCGGGACATCAAGAAGATCCTGGCCTATTCCACCTTGTCCCAGCTGGGCTACATGGTGGCCGGTTTCGGAATGGGCTCCCTTTACGGCCTCCATCATGGTGACGGTCACGGCGCCGCCCTCTACTACGGGATCGGTGCCTCCATGTTCCACCTGACCACCCACGCCTTCTTCAAGGCCCTGCTCTTCCTCGGGTCCGGCTCGGTCATCCACGCCTGCCACCACGAGCAGGATATTTTTGAAATGGGCGGCCTCTACAAAAAGATGCCGCTGACCACGTTGACCTTTGCCGCGGGCGTCATCGCCATTGCCGGGGTGCCCTTCATCGGGGCCGCTTTCTTCAGCAAGGACGCCATTCTCTACGTGGCCAAGATGACCAACTTCCCGGCCTTCCTGATCCTCACCGGGACGGCCCTGCTGACGGCGCTCTACATGGGCCGCCTCTTCGTCATCGCCTTCCTCGGCAAGCCCAACAGCAAGTCCGCCGAGCATGCCCACGAGTCCCCCTGGACGATTGTCCTCCCGCTGGTGGTCCTGGCCGTCTGCTCGGTCGCCGGCGGTTACGCCGGGCTCTATCCGGAACGCCTCGGGGTGCTGGTCCAGAACTGGGTTCCCCTGGCCCATGGCAGCGACCATACCCTGATGCTGGTCATATCCGCGGTTGCCTCCGTCGTCGGCCTCGGCCTGGCCGGCCTGGTCTACGGCTTTGGCTCGAAGACGGACCGGGTGGAGGACAAGGCACCGCCGGTCTACGCCTTCGCCAAATCAAAGTTCTACTTTGACGAAATCTACAACGCCTACGTGGCCAAGGTGCAGGATCGCCTGGCCGACTTTGTCAGCTTCCTCGACACGCTCTTCATCTCCGGCCTCTTGGTCAAGGGAACCGCCGCCGTGGCCGGCCTCTTCGGGATCGGCGCCCGGCGTGTGCACACCGGAAGCGTGGCGGCCTACGTCTGGTGGTTCTTCTTCGGACTGCTTCTCTTCGGCGCCTTCGCCGGTGGATTTCTTGACGGGATACTTCAAAAATGACGCAACTGCCCATAGCATTTCTTGATGGAGTCAGCGCCTGCCTGCGCTCGGCCGGTACCTCGATGAGCGGGTTCCATGTGTACCTGATGATTTTCGCCATCGCCCTGCCGTTGATCATGGCCCTGGCCCTGGCGGTTTCCGGCAAGCTGCCTGAGAGGATGGTCAAGGCCTGCGCCGCCATCGGCTTCCTGGTCCCCGGTTTGTCCAGCCTCTGGCTGGGAGCGGTCTACCTGGCCAGTGCCACGGATGGGGGCTACATGTTTACCGTGCTGGCCGACCTCGGCCTGAGCAGCCGTTTCGGCATCTACCTTCACCTGGGATTGAACGGCATCGCCCTTCCGTTCTACATGCTGGCCGGCCTGGTCGGCATGGCGGCCGGATTCTACGCCATCCAGAGCGGCGTCGAGCGCCTGCGCCTTTTCCTCATTCTGCTTTTGGTCATGCAGGGCGGCCTGATGGGGGTCTTCTCCTCCGTTGATGTGCTCTTCTTCTATTTCTTCCACGAGTTCGCCCTGATCCCGACCTTTGTCATGATTGCCATCTGGGGCCGGACCGGTCGCAAGGCGGTCGCGCTGGAGGTGACCATCTACCTGACCCTGGGGGCCATGATCACCCTGGCCGGCCTGATCGCCCTCTACGTCTTCACCGGGGCCACCGAGTTCAGCATGACCGGCATGCGGGCCGCCCTCTGGGGAAGTGGATTCCCGCACCAGGGCACCCTCTTCGGCCTGCTCCTGATCGGTTTCGGGATCCTGGTATCGCTCTTTCCCTTCCACACCTGGGCTCCGCGGGCCTACGCCACGGCTCCCGCGCCGGTGGCCATGCTGCATGCCGGGGTGCTCAAGAAGTTCGGCCTCTACGGCCTTATCCAGATCGCCTATCCCCTCCTGCCGCAGGGGGCCATGGAGTGGGGACCCCTGCTGCTCTGGCTGGCCCTCGGGAACCTGCTGGTGATCGGATTCGTGACCATGGCCCAGCGCGACCTCAAGCTGATGCTGGGAAGCGCTTCCGTGATGCACATGGGGTATGCCTTCCTCGGCCTTTACGCCTACTCCACGGTGGGCATCGGGGCGGCCATCATGATGCTGGTCGCCCATGGCCTTTCCGTGGCCCTCCTGTTCCTCCTGGCCGATGTGGTCGAGAAGCGCGGCGGTACCGCCGACATGAGCGAGCTGGGGGGCATGGGCACCCGGACGCCCGTCCTGATGGGGCTTTTTCCCGCCGCCATGATGGCCAGCGTCGGCCTTCCCGGGTTTGCCAATTTCTGGGGAGAGCTGGGGATTTTCGTTTCGCTCTACGCCTCGCCGACCCCGTGGGTCCTGTATCTGGCCCTGCTGGGAATCATCATTTCCGCGGTTTACGGATTGCGGGCGGTGGCCAAGGTCTTTTTCGGCGAAGCCAAGGGAGAGATTCCCGACGGCGACATCAAGGCATCCGAGAAGTGGCCGGCCCTGCTGCTCCTGGCGGCCCTGTTCCTGATCGGCCTCTGGCCCCGGCTGATCTCGGATCCAGTCAACGAGGGCGTCCTGCAAACCTTTCCTGACCGGGCTCCGGTGATAACCGCGCCCGCTGGTGAAATTTCCCTGACGGAATAAAATGGAAACCCAATCGCTTCAAATCATCACCGCCAGCAATCAGTGGGGAGCCCTGCTGCCCGAGATTATCCTCGGCTGTTTCGCGGTCCTGATCCTTTTTGTCGACCTGCTGATGCCCAACCTGCGCCGGCAGATTCCCAGGTTGTCCATCCTGGCCCAGCTGCTGGCGGCCGCGGTCCTCTATACCGGCATTTGCGCCAACTGTGAACGGACCGGCTCCGAGGTCCTCTTCGGCGGCCTCCTGGCCCAGAACAACGCCTCGGACTGGATGCGGCTCTTTTTCCTGCTCGGTTCCATTTGCGTGACCCATATCGGTTCGGTCTTCCTCAGCCGGCAGTCCCTGGCCCGGGTCGAGTTCCACCACCTGGTCCTGGTCGTCACCGGCGCCTTCATGATCCTGGTCCAGAGCCAGCACTTCATCCTGCTTTTCGTGTCGCTGGAAACGGTGACCATCGGTTTCTATATCCTCGTGGCCTACCGGCGGGACAGCCGGGCCTCCCTCGAGGCGGGTTTGAAGTACCTGATCATGGGAGCCTTCAGTTCCGGCATGCTGCTCTTCGGGGTGGCGCTCCTGTACGGTGCCGCCAGCAACCCGGAGCTCCCGATGGCGGCCCGCCATCCCCTCAACTTCGAGGACCTGGGGGTCTTCATCGCCGCCTCCAACGAGCTTTTCAACAACAGCACCAACCTGATGGTCCTTTTCGGCGCCGTCCTGGTCCTGACCGGGATCTGCTTCAAGATCGGCGTGGTCCCTTTCCAGATCTGGATCCCGGATGTCTACCAGGGGGCCCCGACCCCGGTCACCTCCTTCCTCGCGGTGTCCTCCAAGGCGGCCGGTTTCTTCCTTTTGTACCTCCTCCTGGACGGTCCGTTTGCCGCCCTCGGCTACATGACCACCCCCCTGCTGACCGTGGTCGCTATTGCCACCCTGCTGTTCGGGAATATCGCGGCCCTCGGCCAGCGCAACGTGAAGCGGATCATGGGGATGTCCGGAGTGGCCCACGCCGGCATCCTGTTGATGGGGCTCCTGGCCTCGCTCAAGGTCGACTGGGCCCTGCTGGCCGTCTTTTTCTATCTGGTCACCTACGCCCTGGCCTCCTTCGGGGTCTTTGAGGTGATGGCCCATGTCGCCGATGTTGATGACTCGGACCAGGACATGGACCGCTACAACGACCTCCTCAAGCGGGAACCCTACCTGGGCGGAGTCCTCCTGGTCAGCCTCGGTTCCCTGGCCGGAATCCCGCCGCTGGCCGGCTTCATGGCCAAGCTGCTGATCTTCATCGCCGCTTTCCAGGCCGGATTGTACTGGATCCTCGGGGTGGCCCTGGCCGGGGTGGTGATTTCCATTTACTATTATTTCGGGTGGATGCGGTCGGCTGTCATGGACAATCCGTTCCTGGCTGACCAGGCCCCCGCCTCCATCGCCTCGCCGCGCTTCGGGGCCCGCCTCCTGATGGGTATCCTGGCCGGCCTGACCATCATCCTGGGATTCTACCAGGGATTCTTCCCCTTCTAGGGAATCGGTCTTCGGGCTTGATTTCCGGCCCGTTTCCGTGTCCATTTCCTTGTCGCGCATACCGGATTTTTCCGGATGCGACGCCATTAGATACAATCAACAACAAGGAAAGGACTTGATCGATGCGACAGGTACCCGATTTTTTCAACGACGCCGGTAAAGGAGGCCGCTCATGAAGCGTGTGACCGATTTTGCCCGGTTCCGGGCCGAGGGGAATCCCATCTCCATGGTCACCTGTTATGACGCCTGGAGCGCCCGGATCCTCAACGAAGCGCCTATCGACGCCGTGCTGGTGGGGGACAGCGTGGCCATGGTGATGCATGGTCATCCGGACACGGTTCATGCCACGGTCGGCATGATGGCCACCCATACCGCCGCGGTCCGGCGGGGGATCGGGGAAAAATTCGTGGTCACGGACATTCCCTTTCCGGAGCACCGCAAGGGCTTGACGGCCGCCATGGAGGCGGTTGACGCGATCATGAAAGCGGGTGCCAACGCGGTCAAGATCGAGGGGGCCCAGGGGCATTTGGACGTTGTCCGGCACATCGTCGGAAGCGGCGTACCCGTCATGGGGCACCTTGGCCTGACGCCGCAGTCGGTCCACCAGATGGGCGGATACCGGGTCCAGGGACGGGATTCACACGCCGCACACCAGATTGAACTGGATGCCCTGGCCCTGCAGGAAGCGGGCGTTTTTGCGCTGGTCCTGGAATGCGTGCCGGCCGAACTGGCGGCCCGGATCACCGAGGCCCTGACGATTCCCACCATCGGAATCGGTTCCGGGGTCCACTGCGGCGGGCAGATCCTCGTCCTGCAGGATGTTCTGGGCCTGAACCTTGGCTTCAAGCCCAAGTTCCTGCGGACCTACGCGGACGGTGCGGATCAGTTCAAGGCCGCCCTGGGCCGGTTCGACGAGGACATCAAGGCGGCCCGCTACCCGTCTCCCGAGGAAAGCTTCCTCAATGAAAAAATTAGCAACCATTAACTCCCTCCGGGCCTGGCGCGCGGAGGCGGGAAACGCCAAGGTCGGTTTTGTCCCCACCATGGGCGCCATGCACGCCGGGCACCTGGCCCTGCTCGAGCAGTCCTGCCGGGAAAACGCGTTCACCCTGGTCAGCATTTTCGTCAATCCCACCCAGTTCAACGATCCCAAGGACTGTTCCTCCTATCCGAACACGCTGGGGAATGACCTGGAGCTGTGCCGGGAGGCGGGGGTCGACGCGGTATTCCATCCGCAGTACGGCGACCTCTATCCCGACGGGTTTGCCTACCGGGTGGAGGAAGTGGAGCGCAGCAGTGTCCTTGAGGGGGCCATGCGTCCGGGCCATTTCCAGGGGGTCCTGACCGTGGTCCTGAAACTGCTGGTCCTGGCCTGTCCCGGACGGGCCTACTTCGGCGAAAAGGACTGGCAGCAGCTGCAACTGGTCCGGGGAATGGCCGAGGCCTTTTTCCTCGATACGGAAATCATTGGCGTTCCCACCGTGCGGGATGCGGACGGCCTGGCCCTGAGCAGCCGCAATGTCCGCCTTTCCCCGAAGGCCCGGACCCTGGCCCCGGAATTCTACCGGGTCCTTTCCACCGCCATCGACTGCGCCATGGCCCGCGCCGAGCTGGAATCCCTCGGTTTCATCGTCGAGTACGTCGACCAGCGCGACGGCCGCCGCCTCGGCGCGGTCCGCCTCGAGGGCGTCCGGCTGATTGATAATGTTGCCGTGGATTAAAGACGAAGGACGAAGGACGAAGGACTAAGGACAAAAGCTATCCTCTTCCTTCATCCTTCGTCTTTCGTCCTTAGTCCTTAGTCCTTAGTCCAAAAACACCATGATCCTCTGCTTCGATATTGGAAACACCGACATCTACGGCGGCGTCTGCCGTGGCCGGGAGCTTCTGGCGGAGTTTCGCAAATCCAGCCACATCCGGCCCAGTTCGGACGAGTTCGGGGTGTTTGTCCTGCAGATACTGGCCACCAAGGGAATAGCCCTTGAGGATATCCGGGCCGTGGCCGTGGCCTCGGTGGTGCCGGACTGCAACCACATGGTGATGCAGGCCTGCCGGACTTATCTCGGCATCACCCCCCTGCTGCTGCAGGCGGGGGTCCGCACCGGGCTCAAGATCCGGACCAGCAATCCTTCCGAGGTCGGGGCCGACCGGATCGCCAACGCCATCGCCGCCGTCGAGTTGTTCCCGGGGCAGGACCGGGTCGTGGTCGACATGGGCACCGCCACTACCTTCTGCGCGGTCAACCGCAGGGACGAGTACCTGGGCGGCGTCATCGCGGCCGGCATGGCCCTCTCCATGCGGGCCCTCGCCCAGAACACCGCCAAGCTCCCCTTTGTCGATATCGAAGCGCCCTCCGCCTGCCTCGGCAAGACGACGGTCGACAGTATCCAGAGCGGACTCTATTTCGGGCATCTGGGCCTGCTCCGCGAAGTCACTAGCCGTCTTCAGGAGGAAGCCTTCGAGGGCCGGCAACCGGTCATTATCGCCACCGGCGGGCACGCCCGGTTTTTCCGCAATGAATCCCTGATCGACCAGTATGTCCCGGACCTGGTCCTGCGCGGCCTCTGCCGCGCCGTGGAACTCCAGCAACCTTTCGACAAGCTCAGGGCAGGCCCTTAATCCTTCGGCAGGCACAGGCCAGTCACCAGCAACCAGCAAACCAGTAACCTCTCCCATGCAACGCACCCTCCTCAAATCTAAGATCCACCGGGCCACGGTGACCGATGCCGACCTCAACTACGCCGGATCGATTTCCCTCGGTCCGGAGTTTCTGGAAGCCGCCGACCTGCTGGAATTCGAGCAGGTGGACATCTACAACTGCAACAACGGGCAACGTTTCCATACCTACGTGATCCTTGGGGAGCCGGGTGAAGTCTGTCTCAATGGGGCGGCGGCGCGGCTGGTCCAGCCGGGTGACATTGTCATCATCGCCAGCTATGCGGAGTACGAGGAGGAAGAGGCCCTCCGGCACCGGCCCAAGCTGGTCTACGTGGACGCAAAGAATGCCATCAAGGACGGATAAGTCGCTGGCCGCGGTAATCCGGAAAAGGATTACCAGACCGCATTGATCCAAGATTTGTCCAAGTGAAGTCAGCTTAATCCTGACAATTGGACGGGATTTCCGGGGCGGAAAGTTGGCAACATAGTGTCAACTTCCAACCCCGTTATCCCATGAAATTGATTTCGAGAATTCGTGTTTATGTCAGTGTTGTGTTGTCGGTCTGGCTGCTTTCAGCCGGACCGGCATTTGCCAGGGAGCTGTTGTGGACACAGCCCTCAACCGAGCTGCCCCAGTGGATGCGCAACAGCGTGATCTACGAGGTCAACGTGCGGCAATACTCCGGGGAGGGGACCTTCGCCGCGGTCGAGGCGGACCTTGACCGGCTGGAGCGCCTCGGCGTCGACGTGCTGTGGTTCATGCCGATCCATCCCATTGGCCGGGAAAACCGCAAGGGCGAGCTGGGCAGCTATTACTCCATCGCCGACTACATGGGGGTCAACCCCGAGTTCGGAACCCGGGAGGATTTCAAATCGCTCGTCGACGCCGCCCATTCCCGTGGCATGAAGGTCCTGCTGGACTGGGTCGGCAACCATACCGCCTGGGACAACGACCTGGCCCTGTCCCGTCCCGATTTCTTTCTCAGGACTCCTGAAGGCAATTACATGCCCCCGCCGGAATTCCCCGACTGGAAGGACGTCATCCAGCTCGACTTCAGCAATCCCGGGGTCCTCGAATACCAGGTCGAGGCCATGCGCTACTGGATTACCGAGTTCGGCGTGGACGGTTACCGCTGCGACTACGCGACCGGTGTGCCGACCTCCTTCTGGAACGGCCTGGCCGCCGCGCTGCTGGAGACCGAGCCCGACCTTTTCCTTCTTGCTGAAGCGGAAGTGCCTGATCATCAACTTGAAGCGTTTCAAGCCTCCTACGGTTGGCCGGTCATGCACGCCTTCAACGACGTGGCCCAGGGAAAGAAGGCGGCCTCCGTTATCGACGATATCCTGACCCGGCTGCGCCTGGAATTCCCCCACGGCTCCAACTTTCTCTACATGACTTCCAACCACGATGAAAAC
>CAJXMX010000184.1 GCA_913056355.1 uncultured Opitutales bacterium | reverse complement strand
ACGTGCTGATGCACACCTACAGCCTGTGCGAGGCCCTCGGGGAAGCCCCCTTCCGCGGGGAAACCGCACTGGCCAGCTCCGCCACCCTGACTGCGGCGCTGCGGCATTTGCGGGAACTGGCCGCCCTGTGCCAGGAGCGTTTTTTCGAGATGAACCCGATCCGCACGGCCGAGTTCATGACCCAGACCGACGAGATCGCCTACTGCCCGCTGGGGTATGGATACTCCAACTACAGCCGTCGAGGCTATGCCCGGGCCCTGCTCAAGGCCGGTTGTCCGGTCCTTTTCGAGGACCGGCCCCTGCGGACCGTCCTCGGGGGAGCCGGCCTGGCCGTCTCCGCCCGGACCCGTCACATCCAGACCTGCGTCGACTATGCCCGCTTTACGGCCGAACCGGCCATCCAGCGCGGGATCTACTTCGAGGCCGGGGGACAGCCGGGACACCGTTCCGCCTGGACCGATGCCCGGGTCAACGCCGCCAGCAACGACTTTTTCAAGGACACCCTGCCCGCTCTCGACAACGCCCTGGTGCGCCCGCCCTACCCCGGTTACATGTACTTCCAGGACCGGGCCTCCCCGATCGCCCATGAATGTGTCACCGGGAAAATTTCCCCGGCCATGGCTGCCGAAAAACTAAACTCGCTCTACCGGGAATCGAAAAGCAAATGAAACCTCTCGACAACCTGCTCGTCCTCGACTTCAGCCAGTTCCTGGCCGGTCCCTCCGCAGCCCTGCGCCTGGCAGACCTCGGCGCGCGCATCATCAAGATCGAACGGCCCGGCCAGGGAGACCTCTGCCGGCAGCTGTACATTTCCAACCTTCGCCTGGACGGTGACAGCACCCTGTTCCACTCCATCAACCGGAACAAGGAAAGCTATGCCGCGGACCTCAAGGATCCCGGGGACATTGGCAAGATCCGCAAGCTCATCGAGCGGGCCGACGTCCTGATCCAGAATTTCCGTCCCGGGGTGATCGAGCGCATCGGGCTGGGATACGAACAGGTCAAGGAGATCAATCCCAAGCTGGTCTACGGCTCGGTGACCGGTTACGGCAACGAGGGACCGTGGGTCGGCCGGCCCGGACAGGACCTGCTGGCGCAGTCGATGTCCGGCCTGGCCTACTTGAACGGCAATGCCGACCAGCCGCCCATGCCCTTCGGGCTCTCGATCGGCGACCTGGCCGCCGGTCACCAGCTGGTCCAGGGGATCCTGGCTCTCCTGGTCCGCCGGGGCGTGACCGGTGAAGGCGGCCTGGTCGAGGTCAGCCTGATGGAATCGGTTCTCGACCTGCAGTTCGAGCTCTTCAGCACCCACCTCAATGACGGGGGCAAACTGCCCCAACGGTGCAAGGTCAATAACGCCAACGCCTACATCGGCGCGCCTTACGGGATCTACGCCACCTCGGACGGCTTTATCGCCGTGGCCATGGGTTCCATCAAGCGCCTGGGCGAACTGATTGGTTGCGAGGCCCTGACCGGATACCGGGAGCCCGAGGAGTGGTTCAGCAAGCGGGACGAGATCAAGGCGATCCTGGCGGATCACCTGAAAAGCCGCACCACCCGGGATTGGCTGGATATCCTCGAGCCGGCCGACTACTGGTGCAGTGATGTCTTCAGCTGGAGCCGCATGCGCCAGGAAGCCGGCTACCAGGTCCTTGATTTCGAGCAGGATGTCTTCAATTCCAAAGGCACCCGCCTGCGGACCTCCCGCTGTCCCATCCGCATCGACCGCAAAGTCTACAAGTCCCCCAAGGGAGCGCCCTTTATCGGGGAGGACACCGAGCACATCAACGAGGAGTTTTCATTATGACCCGGATCGACACCCACCAGCATCTCGCTTTCAAGGACAAGTTCAGTTACCCCTGGATGAACGACGAGCCGCCTCTCGACGAGGACCGGTTTTATCCATCCGACTACTGGGAGGCGGCCGAAGGGTGTTCGATCGGGGGAACCATTTTCATGGAGAACGACGTGGCCGAGGAATCCGGCATGGCCGAGGCGGCCCACGTCTGCCGGCTGGCCGGGGATTCCTCCAACCGGATCCTCGGGGTCATCGCCTCGGCCCGGCCTGAACGGGAGGGATTTGCCGCTTACCTGGACCGGATCCAGCACGAACGCCTGGTCGGTGTTCGCCGCATCCTGCACGTCCAGCCGGACCAGTTGTCCAAGTCGGTCCTTTTCCGGGACAACCTGAGACAGCTGGCCACCCGTGATCTCACCTTCGACCTCTGTGTCCTGCAGCGGCAGTTGGAAGTCGGCCTGGAACTGGTCCGGTCCTGCCCCGATACGCGCTTCATTCTCGACCACTGCGGTGTCCCCGCCATTTCCGACAACGACGCCCCGAACGGTGATGGCTGGAAGGACTGGCTGGAGAAGGTCCGCCGCATCGCTGAATGCAGCAACGCCCATTGCAAGATCTCCGGGATCATTGTCTACGCCTCCGCGGAACAACGTACGGTTGAGGGCCTTCGCCCTTATGTTGAGGCCGTCATCGAGGCCTTTGGCTGGGAGCGAGTGGTCTGGGGAGGCGACTGGCCGGTTTGCACCCTGGGGGGATCGCTGGCCGGCTGGTGCGGGATTATCGACGGCATTCTCTCCGGCGAGTCCGGGGACAACCGGGCAAAGCTCTTCCACCGGAACGCCTCCCGCATTTACGGGGTGCCGGAACCTGGCTGAGGCCTATTTCTTGCCACGGCCAAAAGTCCGCCGGCTCTGGACCAGGAATCCGATCAGCCCGATTACCAGGGCCGCCCCGGCCACCCGGTGGTCGAAATTGAGGTCGAGGGTCCAGCTTCCGTCCTCCTCCACTATCCGGTGAATAGTCTCCCCGGTGGCAAAAAAGAGGGCGCTGTGGACGATCAGGAATCCGCCCAGCATGGCCGTGGCCAGCTGGATCATGATGGTGGTCAGGAATATCGCCACCAGGGAAGCGCCCAGGCTGGCCACCCCGATGATGTAGACCTGGTTCATGACATCGAAGTCCTGCAACCAGGGCAGCAGGCTGAGGGAAACAAAGAGCGAGGCCACCAGCCCGACGGCAATGGTATAGGAAAAGACAGCCAGGATCGCGCCCAGGACGGCGCCCAGGACCAGGCCGCCCAGCGACCAGACCAGCGGCTGTTCCCCGTAGGCGAATCCCACCCAGGCCAGCCCCGCCGCCCCGGCCACGGCCAGGAGCCCGATGACCATCAGCTTGAACAGGCGGTAGCCGGAAAAGCAGCTCAGCAGCCCGATCAGGGCGGCGATGCCGTAAACGAGCGGTTGCGCGTAGTCGGGGTTCTGACCCATGCTGTGAACGGTATTCAGCCGCCTGTTATTTCACAAGGCGGAAAAAGGAAACCGTCGTGATTAGATGCCGGTCGCTTCGCGCAAGGGTCAGGCAAAGGCCTTGAAAATTACCGTGGCATTGTGTCCGCCAAAGCCAAGATTGTTGCTCATGGCGATGCTGACCGGGTGCTCGATGGCCTTGTTGGGAACATAATTGAGATCACACTCAGGATCCGGATTCTCGTAGTTGATCGTCGGGGCGATCCTTCCTGTCGTGATACTCTTGATACAGGCTATGGCTTCAATGCCGCCGGCGGCCCCCAGGAGGTGCCCGGTCATGGACTTGGTGGAGCTGATCTTGACCTGGTAGGCCCGTTCACCGAAAACCGCCTTGATCGCGGCCGACTCCGTCTTGTCGTTGTAGGGCGTGGAGGTTCCGTGGGCGTTGATGTAGTCCACATCGTCGGTGGTGATTCCGGAATCAGCCAGCGCATTGCGCATGCAGGCCTGCAGTCCGCGCCCGTCCGGATCCGGCGAAGTGATGTGGTAGGCGTCACAGGTGGCCGCGTGTCCCAATACTTCACAGAGGATTTCGGCTCCGCGGGCCTGGGCGTGTTCCAGGGTCTCGAGGACCAGCACCCCCGCCCCTTCGCCCATGATAAAGCCGTCGCGCCGGGCGTCAAAGGGCCGGCTGGACCGCTCCGGCTGGTCGTTGTAGCTGGTCCCCATGGCCTTCATGTTGCAGAAACCGGCATAGCCGACCCGGGTGATGCTGGCCTCGCTCCCGCCGGCCAGCATGACGTCGGCCTCTCCGGCCCGCAGGACCCGCAGGCAGTCGCCGATGGAATGGCTGGCTGTGGCGCATGCGCTGACGATGCCGTAGTTGGGCCCCATGGCGCCGAACTCGATCGCCACCACCCCGCTGGCCATGTTGCTGATCAGCATCGGGATCATGAAGGGCGAGACCCGTCGCGGGCCGCTCTCCCAGAGCCGGAAGGTCTGCTTCTCGATGGTGTCGAGGCCGCCGATACCGGACCCGATGATGCAGCCGAAACGCACCGGATCCTCCAGGTCCCTGGCGTCCAGCCTGGCCTGGGTCATGGCCATGCGGGCCGCGGCCACGGCAAACTGCGTGTAGCGGTCGTTGCGCTTGGCGTCCTTCGGATCCATGTGCTGGCCGGGATCGAAGTCTGGAACCTCGCCCCCCACCTGGCACTGGTAATCGGTCGGGTCGAATGCCGTGATCCGCCGCAAGCCGCTGCGGCCGGCCAACAAACCCTCCCAGAAGGAATTTACATCATTGCCGAGGGGAGTGATGGCTCCCATCCCGGTAACTACAATGCGCTTTTTTTCCATGGCTGCCTCCGGATATGAGAAGAGGCCCCGCAAGGCCTCTTGATGAAAATGTTGGGATGTTCGGCCCCGGATTAGTTGCCGGACTTTTCCTTGATGTAGGAAACGACGGCCCCAACGGTTTGAAGCTTTTCAGCCTCGGACTCCGGAATCTCACCGTTGATCTCGTCCGAAAATTCTTCTTCAAAGGCCATGATGAGTTCAACTGTGTCGAGGGAGTCGGCACCCAGGTCTTCCAGGAAGGAAGCTTCCGGGGTTACTTGCTCCTCATTCACGTTGAGCTGATTGACGATGATGTCCTTTACGCGTTCTTCGATGCTCTTATCTGCCATTGCTTTGTATAGGTAAAAGTTAAGTGATCAAAATCTTCACATCACCATTCCCCCGTCAACTGTAAAAGTCTGACCGGTGATATATCCTGATTCTTCGGAGGCCAGAAAGGCCACAATATTTGAGATGTCCGCCACGTCCCCGAGACGTTTGAGGGGGATTTGCTGTAAAATCGCCTGCGTGACCTCCTCGTTGAGGACTTCCGTCATGTCGGTCTTGATAAAACCGGGAGCGACGGCGTTGACGGTGATGTTGCGCTTGGAAAACTCGCGGGCGAGGCTCTTGGTCAGGCCGAAAATGCCGGCCTTGGCGGCTGCGTAGTTGGCCTGCCCGGCGTTGCCCATGAGGCCGATGACGGAGCTGATATTGATGACCCGGCCCCAGCGCTTGCGGGCCATCGACTGCATGAGGGCCCGGGACCAGTAGAAACAACTGTTGAGGTTGGTCCGGATCACGGCGTCCCACTCCTCGTCCTTCATGCGCATGACCAGGGTGTCGCGGGTGATACCGGCGTTGTTGACCAGGATATCGATCGTCCCGTGCTCCTTGAGCAGGGAATCCGCCGCCGCCTGGACCGCGGCGCTGTCACTGACATCAACGGCCTGCGCCTCGGCGGATCCTCCGGAGGCCTGGATAGCTTCGGCGGCCGCCCCGCAGGAAGCGGGATTCTGGCTGACGCAAATCACGTGAACGCCCTGGCGGGCCAGTTCCTCCGCGATGGCCTTGCCGATTCCACGGCCGGCCCCGGTCACGAGCGCCTTGCGGTTCTCAAACGTTAGTTTCATTCAACTAAAAAACCGGAGATCCGGCCCGACTGGCAAGCCTAACTTTGCTACCCTCAACGTCGCAGGCTGAGTCCCTCGACACCTTCCAGACGGTTCTGGATCGCTTGGAAGAAGGCGTTTACTTCCTTGTCGTTGAGGGTCCGCTCGGGATGCCGGAAGACCAGCTTCCAAGCCAGGGAGCGGTGCCCGTCGGGCAGTCCGGGACCGGTATAGATGTCGAACGGGGAGACCGTTTCCAGGACCACTCCCTCGGTCGAAATTCCCTTGGCGGCATCCCAGAGGGCCTGCTCCACCTTTCCGGCCGGCATCGAACTGTCGGCCACAACGGCCAGGTCCCGAATAGCCGGCGGGAAATGGCTGAAGGCCCGGAAACTTGTTCGCGCCCGCGGCTTCTGGAGGAATTCCGGCAGGAAGTAGACCGCCCCGGCCAGGACCGGGCTCTCGATGTCCCACTCCCGGGTCATGCCGACGTTGAGGAGGCCAAACTTCGCCTCATATCCCAGGTCAAAGGAGCCGAGCATGGCAGCTTGTCCCGACTGCCAGGGATTTTCGTCCTCAATGGCCTGAAAATGCCAGGAATTGACCGCCACGCCGGCCAACTGGAGGAGATCGGTGGCGATCCGCGAGGACAGGAAATAATCGGGCTGGTCCGAAGATTTCCAGTTCTCTCCGCCCTCCTGGAGGACGACAAAGCCGACACTGAACATCTCGTAGACCTTGCCCTGGTACTCGCGGAAGACCCGGCCACACTCAAAGAGCCGCTGGACGCGGTTATTCCGGGCCAGGTTCAGCTTGAGGCAGTCCAGCAAACCGGGCACCACGGAGGTGCGCAGGTGGGAGGCGTCGCTGGCCAGCGGGTTGGCCACGGCGAGGGAGTCGGCCTGGGCGTGGCCGTACCAGAGCCGCAGTTCCTGCTCGTTGCGGAGGGTGTAATGGACCGTTTCCTGGAAGCCCTTGCCGGTCAGGAGGCTGGTGGCGGCCCGCTGGTAGACCGGGACCGGATCATCGTCGACCAGGGTCACGGTGGCCTTGACGATCCCTTCCGGAATGCGGTCGGAGCCATACATCCGGATCACCTCCTCGACGAGGTCGATGGGACGGTACAGATCCTGTCTCCAGCTGGGGATGCGGACCCGGAAACGGGGTTTCCCCTCGTCATCATCTCCCTCCTGAACGGACAGCTCGAGGCTTTTCAGGGAGCGCTTGATGTCCTCGTCCGGAACCTCGAAGCCGAGGCGGTCCCGGATCCAGTCTGGAGAAATTTCAATTTCCTTCTCCACCAGGGGCGGTTCCCCCTCGACCAGCGGGGGGCCCATCAAGGTTCCACCAGCAAGCCTGATGATCAGGTCGAGGCAGCGCAAAGCGGCATACTCCGCCCCCTTGGGATCGACCCCGCGCTCGAAACGGTAGGAGGAATCGGTGGAGAGGCCCAGCTGCTTGCTGGTCCGGCGCACCGAAACCGGATTGAAATAGGCCGACTCCAGGAAAATGTCCCGGGTGCTGTCATCCACCTCGGCATCCACCGATCCCATGACCCCGGCCACCACCAGGGCCCGTTCGGCATCGGCGATGACCAGGTTCCGGTCCTTGAGAATCCGCTTCTTATCGTCGAGGGTGACGATCTGCTCCCCTTCGCGGGCCGCCCGGACAATGATCCTGCCGCCGCGAATCTTGGCCACGTCGAAAGCATGCAGGGGCTGGCCGGTCTCGTGCAGGATATAGTTGGTGGCGTCGACCACATTGTTGATGGGCCGCAGGCCGATGGCCGTCAGGCGCCGTTTGAGCCAGTCGGGGCTTTCCTCAATGTCCACCCCCTTGAGACTGTAGCCCCGGTAATGCGGGCACAATTCCGGATCCGTGCACTCCAGCGAATCGACCAGTTTGCCCTCCCGGGCCTCGCTGAGGTTGATCCCCAGTTCCGGGTACCGCAGGTCCCGCCTGAACCAGGCTGCCAGTTCACGGGCAATACCGAGGTGGCTGAGCGCATCCGGCCGGTTGGGGGTGATCTCAATGTCGAAAACGGTGTCGGGCTCCGGGTACAGATCGTTGACCGGGGTGCCCAGCTCCGGGCGGGCATCGAGGATGGCGATTCCGGCGTGGTCGTCCCCCACTCCCAGCTCGCGCTCGGAACAAAGCATTCCCTCGGAAACAACGCCCCGCAGCTTGCTTTTCTTGATCTTGAAATTGCCCGGCAGGACAGCGCCCGGAAGGGCCACCAGGACCCTGTCGTTCTGGCGGAAATTTTTGGCTCCGCAGACGATGTTGCGCGTCGTGCCGTTCCCGACGTCAACCTGACAAACCGAGAGGCGGTCGGCATCCGGGTGCTGCTCGTAGGAAAGGATTTCTCCCACCACCACATTTTCCAGGGGCGGCAGGCCGGCCTGTCCGATGCCTTCGACCTCGAACCCGACCATGGTCAGGGCGTGGCTGATCTCCTCGTTGGAGAGGCCGTCCAGGTCCACGTATTCATTTAACCAATCTAAACTGACTTTCATGGATATTCGTCCTCGCTTTACTTGAACTGCGACAGGAGACGCACGTCGTTCTGGTACAGGTAGCGGATGTCATCGATCCCGTAGAGGGTCATGGCGATGCGCTCGATGCCGAGACCAAAGGCGTAACCGGTCCAGATCTCCGGATCGTAGCCCATTTCCTCGAACACGGCCGGATCGACCATCCCGCAGCCCATGATCTCCATCCATTCCGAGCCGACCTTACCCAGGTGACGGGCCTTGAGATCGACCTCGAAACTGGGCTCGGTGTAGCTGAAGTAGTGCGGACGGAAGCGCGTTTCGGCATCCGGGCCGAGCAGCGAGCGGAAAAGGTAGTCCAGGTCGGCCTTGAGGTCCTTTACGGTCACGTTGCGGTCCACGTAAAGCGCCTCGATCTGGTGGAAGTTGGCCGAATGGGTGGCGTCCGCGGTATCCCGGCGGAAACACCGCCCGGGAGCAATGATCCGGATGGGTGGCTGCTGGGCCAGCATGGTCCGGATCTGCACACTGGAGGTGTGGGTCCGGAGAAGGTAACGCTCCTGCTCCTTGCGGGAGACATTCCCGATGGCCTCCTGCTGCTTGAGGTAGTAGGTATCCTGAAGATCCCGGGCCGGGTGGTCCGGCGGCGTGTTCAGGGCGTCGAAGCAGAAATACTCGGTCTCCACCTCC
>CAJXMX010000183.1 GCA_913056355.1 uncultured Opitutales bacterium | reverse complement strand
CGGGCGGAACGGCTGCGCCAGCCGGAAGCCTTCAGGGATGCCAGGGACCAGATCGGCTCGAGTGCCGGCGAATACCGGTCCCGCCTGAAGCTGCTTGGAGTACCGCTGTTGCACTTTCGCTTTGCCTTGCCCGAGCCGGATTCACCGCCGGTGGTCGGCTGGATCGCCGGCGGCGACCGGGCCATCGGCATCCTCTTCGCCTGGGGAGGCTTGGCGGTGGCTCCGGTCAGCGTGGGAGGGATTGCGATTGGCGTATTCTCCCTCGGCGCGGTCAGCTTCGGGCTGCTATCCCTCGGTTCCATCGCATTCGGGATCCTCGCCCTCGGGGCCATGGGGATCGGCATCAACGCCTTCGGTTCCCTGTCCGCCATGGCCTGGAATGCCGCCGCGGGAGGGGGCTTCAACCTCGCTGGAACGTACGCCGTTGGACCCATCGCCCTGGCCGCGCACGCCAATGACGAGGCGGCCCGGAATTACTTCGCCTCGCCCCACACGGACCTGTACCTGATGACCTTCTTCATCGTGGTGATCGTCATGACCCTGGTTCCGGTGATCCTCTATGCCCGCGCAGTGCGGCGCCGGCTGGGCCGGAGCGGCTAAATGCCTCCCTTGGCGGCTTCATATTAACCGCGGACGTCTGGTTCCGGCTGTGCGGAATGGCCGGCTGTCCACGGTGCTGTCCCTGAAAAAGTTGGCGGATTTGAGGGCTGAATTACGTATTATCTATTAGCAAGGCAAAGGTGTCGCGTGGGAGCGGCAGCATCCTCTGGAGGCGGAACTGAGCCACCAGGAGAACCCTGGTCCCGTGATACCGGAGTCTGGCGCGGTATCGAGGAAGGGAATCATGCGAATGCTCTGGGCACTTTTCTGGTGTGTGTTTGGTCAGACACTTGTTGTCGGAAGCACGGTGATCGATGTAATCATCGCTTACGACACCCACCACCAGGCCCGATGGGGCGATGCGGGCATGCTGGAGGAGACCGAATCCATTCTGGACTACGTTGAAGGCGTTTTCAGAAACGGTTCCATCGATGTCGAGTTCCACCTCGTCCATATTTTTTACGATCCCACTTATTGCTGCTGCGGAAAGGCCTACAACCACTTCTTTTCAAGGCGCTTTGACTACACCCATGCCTTTGGCGCCGACCTGTTCATCTTTTTCGCCAACAACGGGGGATTCCACAACCGGGGGGAGGCGGCGGATCCGGGGAACTTCTGCTTTGCCAACATCCAGTACTTCAACGGTGCCGATTATTATCCGGTCGTGGCGCATGAGATCGGGCACACCTTCGGTTGCGGACATGAAACCGGGGGAACCGGAAGGGCCTTGTACCCTTACTCACACGCCTACATCTGGAATGAGGACGGGCATTCCAACTGGACCATCATGGCCGATGGTGCGCTGGGCAACGCCTACCGCATTCCCTATTTCTCGAATCCCGACCTGAGTTACGGACAGCATCCAATCGGGGTGAGGTATCAAGATGGGGAAGGCCGGCCAAACCCGGACTGTGCCGATAACAACCGGACCATTCGGGAATATCTTCCTTATGCCGCCAAACGCGAATCGCCGGATCATTACCTGTGGAGAGATTCCGAGGTGCTTCCCAACGGGTATCATCGGCTGGATTGGTTTGGATGCTTCAATCTGAATGAATGGCAGGATCTGAGAAATTCCGGGAATGTCTCCGGACGATACCTTTATCATCAATTCCTGGGTTGGTGCTGGATTCCCCCGACGGCATCGACCACCCGGCTCTGGCTTTGGAGCCATCGCTTCGAGGCATGGGTTTATGCAACTGCGGATTTGTGCAGGACTGCCTGGATCGCCGACGGGACAACCGGATGGGTGCAGTGGTGAACAATCCTGGGTTTTAGATCCTGATCCGGCGGAATAAGCCCTTGTTGAGGAGTTGTTTACGTGAATTAATAATTATTTATGTAAAAAACGGCTGTATTCTGGTTGAAATCATGCATTATCATCCTTGAAGGCGAAGCGATTGCCGGTCGGGGAGACAAAATGAGGGTTTCATTTGGAACGTGTATGATCGCGGGATTTCTGTTCCTGCACGGGCTGCCATCCTATGGATTTCAGCGACTGGAGTCGACCGGACGGAAAGTAACCAACAAGTTGGTGGCCACGGATCAGCGGGCCATGACGCCTCCGGGGCGGATACTGAATGAATTCAAGCCCTCCGCCAAAGAACGGGATATTCGGAGAATCAGCAAGAAAGGGTGGAAGCGGAAGCTTCAGCTGAAGCATGGCCAATCCATCCCCGTGGTGTTGAATTGCTACAAGACCAGGGGAGGTACGACCTATATCCGTGGTCATCTTGATGGGGATGACCTGAGCCTTCTGGCGATCATTATTTCCGGGGAAACACTGCGGGGCATCATATCAACCCCTTCCCTGGGTAACTGCACCATTCACAGTGATGCGGCCGGTATTCAAATTGAATTTCAGCTTGGAGAATCCTGGTTATGCGGCACCGGGGACTAGCTTGGTTTCTGCAAGGGGATCTGATGAGGGTTTATGCGGCACTGCTTTGGATTTTATTTGGCCAGAACTTGCTGCCGGGCAGCACGGTGATCGACGTGATCGTGGCTTATGACATCCACCACCAGGCCCGATGGGGGGATGAGGGGATGCTGGAGGAGACGGAATCCATCCTGAACTATGTCGAAGGCGTTTTCCAGCGCGGGTCCATAGATGTCGAGTTCCACATCGTCCATATCTTCTGCGATCCCACCTACAGTTGCTGCGGGGAGGCTTACACGCATTTTTTTTCCAGGCGGTTTGATTACACAACTGCCTTTGGCGCGGACCTGTTCATATTCTTTGCCAATAACGGAGCGTGGAATCCCCTTGGGCAGGCTGATGTCCCCAGTAACTTCTGTACCGCCAATATCCAGTACTTCAACGGGATGGATTATTATCACCTGGTGGCGCATGAGATTGGGCACACCTTCGGCTGCGGACATGAAACCGGGGGGACCGGGAAGGCCCTGTACCCCTACTCACACGCCTACCTCTGGAATACCGATGGATCTCCATTCTGGACCATCATGGCGGATGGCTCGCTGGGCAACGGTTACCGGATTCCCTATTTCTCGAATCCCGATCTGACTTACGGGCAGCACCCAATCGGGGTGAAGTACCGGAACAGGAATGGCCAGCCGAATCCGGATTGTGCCGACAACAACCGGACGATTCGCGAATACCTTCCTTATGCCGCCAAACGCGAATCGCAGCAGAATTACCTGTGGAGGGATTCCGCAGTACTGCCCAACGGCAACCATTGGCTGGAGTGGTTCGGATGCATTAACCTGGCTGATTGGCAGCAGGTGAGATATTCCGGGAACACTCCCGGAAGATACCTTTACCATCAATTCCTGGGCTGGTGCTGGTTTCCCTCGACGGCCTCGACCACCCGGCTCTGGCTCTGGAGCCATCGCTTCGAGGCCTGGGTTTATGCAACTGCGGATTTGGGCAGGACTGCCTGGATCGCCGACGGGACAACCGGATGGCTCCAGTGGTGACCAAAAACTTGAAAAACTTTGTCACCGGAACGGCCGGATCGGGCACTTAATGGGGTAACTGCGCTGCTACGCGCCTCAAGTAAACCCGTTAAGATACCTGAATCCATGAAAACCCACACCTGTCTGAACAGCCGGAAATTCCGGCGCACCGCCATGATGGCGACGTTTTCCATCGCCTGGCTGCTCCCGCCCCTGGTTCTGGCCGGGGTCCCGGAAGCGCTCGACGATTTCAGCAATGATTCCCTGACCAGCCTGGAAACGCCGCGGCTCGTCTTCAACGACGCGCAAATAGGCGGGAAGTCCGAAGCCACCCTGGACTATGCCGATGGCATCCTCCGGGTGAAGGGGAAGATTGTCCCGGCCCGCGGCCAGCCCGGATTTGTCAGCCTGGTCCTGCTGCTCTCCATGAACGGCGAGCCCCAGGACCTCAGCGCCTACGAGGGCATCCGCCTCAAGGTGCGCGTGCTGAAGGGGGGACTGCAGGTCCTGGCGGCCAGTTCCGAGATCGAGAACTTCGACTACCATACGGCGGCCGTCCAGCGCTCCGGGAAGTTCAAGGAGATCAAGGTTCCCTTCGCGGACCTGAAGCGGGTCTGGTCCGAGCAGACCGCGCTCGACCTGGGGACCATCACCAGCATCAACCTGGTGGCCTCGGGCATCCAGCCGGGCCCCTTCGCCTACGAAATCGATGAGATCGGCTTTTATTGAGCCGGCACGCCACACCGCCTGAATCCATCAACCGGAGATCCGCCATGAAAACCGCCGCCCAACTGGAAAGCAATTCCGCCCGCCTGGACTACCTGGACGCCGTGCGCGCCTTCGCGCTGCTCCTGGGGGTGGTCTTCCACGCCAGCCTGTCCTTCCTGCCAATTCCGGTCGGCTGGGCGGTCATGGACATCGAAACCAGCCCCTTCATCCGCGGCTTCATCCTGGTCAGCCACTCCTTCCGGATGGCCCTCTTTTTCCTTATTGCCGGCTTCTTCAGCCACATGAGTTTCCACCGGAAAGGGGGAGGGGCTTTCCTCCGCCAGCGGGTTGTCCGCCTGGGCGTACCCTTCGTGGCGGGCTGGTTCATCCTCTGGCCGCTGATTGTCTCCGGCTGGATCATGGGCGGCCAGAGCCTGTCGGGGGAAGTCCAGGTCATTGCCGGATTGAAGGGCGGCTTTGCGATTCTCAAGGAGCTCCCCAAGGGTATTTTCACCCAGACCCACCTCTGGTTCCTTTATTACCTGATGATGATTACCGCCGGGGTCCTGGCTTCCCGGATCATCCTCAAGTGGACCGGCCGGGGCTATGACCGGCTGGCGCGCATGCTGGATTCCACGCTGGCCTGGATCGCCGCCCGTCGCCTCGGGATCTGGGCCTTCATCCTGCCGACCGCCGGGCTGGTCTGGCTCATGCGGGGCTGGGGCATGGATACGCCCGACAAGTCGCTGGTCCCTGTATTGCGGATCACCCTCGTCTACGGCGGTTTCTTCACCCTCGGCTGGGCCCTGCACCGGAACCGGGAAACCTTTGTCCGCCTGACGAAGCTGACCGCCGGCAAAGTGCTCCTCGCTGTTGTTGCCTCCGGCCTGAGCGTGGTCCTGAGCTCGGTCCAGGCGGACCTCAGCCACCCGCACTTCACCGCCATGCGGGCCGGCTTTGTCCTTTGTTACGCGACCATGATGTGGTCCCTGGTCCTGGTCAGCATCGGGACCTTCCGCCTGCTCATCCGCCGCACCTATCCCTGTATCCGCTACGTTGCGGACGCCTCCTACTGGATCTACCTGGTCCACCTGCCGGTCGTTGTCTGGCTGCAGGTGACGGTCGCGGAATGGCCGCTGCCCTGGTCGGTCAAGTGGGCCTTTGTCTCGCTGGCCTCCATCCTCATCGGGCTGGCCAGCTACGGCCTCCTGGTCCGCTACAGCTGGGTCGGGCGCCTGCTGCACGGGCGGCGGGTTTCTTCCGTCAAGCGACTTGAGAAGACTGTCTCCGCGCCCACGATCCCCGGACAATTCCCGGTCCGCTGACTTTCATCATTCCATTGAATCAACAACTAATCCGGAAAGGCAAATCAATGAACGAGAAGAAGAAAACTCTGGATCCAGCTGCTTATGCCATTGGCGGCGGCCTGATGCTGGGTATGGGCGTGGGATTCTTTTTATTCCCCGCAGCCGTCATCGGCCAGACATCCGTCTTCGCCTTTATCGGCTGCATGATCGGCGGTCTGGGAGCCGGCCTGCTGATTGCCGCCTTCATATCAAAGCGGCACTAGGAGAACTGCCGGGCGGGACGGACCACCGGGGGCCTTGGCCGGCCTCAGATCCCAATGCTTCAGGTGAAGCGAACAGCCGGTCCTGGTCCTCCCGACTGGTGCAGACGCGCCCGATCCGGACCTCCCTGAATCAGGCGTCGCCCACCGGCCTCTTGTAGTATTCCACCTTGCCGTCGGCGGCGAGGTCGGCCACGCGGGCCACGAGGCCGGCGCGGGCCTCCTCCGACAATCCGGCAAAGGTCCTCAGGAAGTCGGCCTTCTCGCGGACCAGGGAGGCGTTCTCGGCCCCGGTGATGAGGACGCTGACGGGCAGGGACCAGGAGAAGTGGAGCGCGTCGCGGATGCTGATCCGGCCGGGAATGACCGGATTCTCCGACTGCCAGATGACGCCCCGGCCGGGCATCGTCTTGAGGCCGAAGAAGCGGCCGTCGGCGAGGGTCTTCATGGCCAGGAGGCCGATGTTGCGTTCCCGGAGCCTGGGAATGACCTGCCGGCTGAAGCTGTGGTAGCTGGCATCGACCGCGTTGACCGGCATCTGGCAGGTATCGAAGGGATCGGTGTCTCGGGTGCGTTCCAGCATGCGCAGGTGCGCCTCCGGGTTGCTGTGGCCGGTGAAGCCGATGTAGCGGACCTTGCCCTCGGCCCTGGCCTGCAGGAGGGCGTCGACGACCCCGTTGTCGATCCGGCTGTCGGCATCGGCGGGATCGCGCAGGGAATGCATCTGCAGCAGGTCGAGGTGGTCGGTATTCAGGCGCCGCAGGGAGGTCTCGAGTTCCTTCCGGGCGGATTTCCCGTCCCCGGCCGCGGTCTTGGTCATCAGGAAGATATGGTCCCGGTACTTCGGGACCAGGTACTTGCCGTAGCGGGTCTCGCTTTCACCGTCCTGGTAATTGTGTGCCGTATCGAAAAACCGGATACCCTGTTCGATGGCCGTCTCGACCAGTTCCATGGCGTCGCGTTCAGCGGTCCAACCGGTGTGGTATCCGCCGATTCCGAGCATGGTCACCGCTTCTCCGGTCCGGCCCAGGATGCGCTTCGGCAGGACCGTACCCAGCGAATCCGATCCGCCGGACTCCTTCGGGGCGGATCCATGTCCCTTGACCGCCAAGGCCGGCGTTGTCGCTGCCAGTGCTGTGAGGAAATCTCTTCTGTTCATGCATTTCTCCTTTCCGGATGTTCAACTGCCCTGATGTTATCCGGGGGCACCCGGGAGTCCACGATAATCCGGGATGATCAGGGAATCAGCGGAGCGATTGGCTTTGTCATTTGCCGCCGGAATGCCACGCTGGCCCGCATGAAGCGCATGGCCTGCACCGCAATCTGCCTGGTTCTCGGATTCCTGTCCTCCCGGGCGGGCGCGGAACCCGTCCTTGTCTCCGCCGATCCTCAGGCCGGATTCAACTTTCCCTATGTCCTCGCTGTTCCGGAGAATATCCCGCAGGAGGGGCCGCTGACGATCGTGGTGGAAACCAACAACACGGGGGCGCGGGACGATTTCGTGGAGACGACCGCGGCGACCCTGAAGGATGCCGCGGCCAGAGGGGTCGGGCCGATGCTGAGCCGATATATAGGCCTGCCCCTGGTGATGCCGGTCTTTCCCCGGACCCGGAAGGATTGGCAAACCTACACCCATGCGCTGGACCGGGACACCATGCTGGCGGAAGGTTCCCTGGAGCGCCTGGACCGGCAGCTCCTGGCCATGGTCGCGGATGCCACCCGGCGTCTGGAGGCTGAAGGCCATGCGGTCAGGGGCAAGTTCATCATTTGCGGCTTTTCCGCCTCCGGTTCCTTTGCCAACCGCTTTGCCTTTCTGCACCCGGAGCGGTTGCTCTGCGCGATTTCCGGCGCCGTCAACGCCTTTCCCATGCTCCCGGTCGATGAACTGGAAGGGGATGCCATGAACTTTCCCCTCGGAACCGCGGACATGGAAGCGATCAGCGGACGGCCCTTCCAGGCGGAAGCATGGCAAGCGCTTCCCCAGATGATCTTCATGGGCGCCGTCGATGACAATGACGCGGTCAAGTACGACGACGCCTACTCCGGGGAGGAACGTGAATTAATCTTCAGGCACCTCGCGGAGGACATGTCCCTGCGCTGGATGAAGGCCCAGCTGCTCTGCCTCGAAGCGGAGCCGCGGATAAATTTTGTCACCTATGGACAGGTCGGCCACTGGACGAACCGCCAGATCGGGCTGGATATGGCCCATTTCGTCCAGGAGGTTCTGCGGGAGTCCGAGCAGGGAGGATGACCACGCCCTCAACCCTGTTGAGCCACCCGCGCCCGCTGCCTGAAACCGGTCAGGGCAACAGCTCCTCGAAGGCCTGACCGTTGAAGTTGTAGTACCATGAGCTGCCCTGGACATGGAAGAACCAGTTGCCCCGGTCGACGGCGTAGAGGATGCCGGGATGATTTTCCAGCCAGAGGGTCCAGCCGGTCCGGGGAGTCCACACCCACCAGCCCGATGGCTCCGCGGCAACGGGCTGGATTATTCCCAGGTCCTCGGAGAAGTAGATCCCGGGCATGTCCGGGGAGTACCAGTAGTATCCCAGCCACCCGACATGGCGATTGCCGTTCCCGTCGACGGGTATGCTTCCCGGGAACTCATCCAGCCCGTCGGGCACGCGCGTATCGAATTGGCAAATACCAATTGAACTGGCGGGGATCGTCAGTTCCCCGGTGATCCGGTACTCGGGGACAATATCGGTCTCGAGCTCCCGGGAGGTGCGGGATGGGTTGGTGGTGGTTCCCGCATCCAGCCAGGGCTCATCCATCCCGATACGGTATTGAAGCTGGTAGGTTTTGTAGGGGCTGCCCGAGTAGGTCAGATCCGTGTGGACATAGGAGTGCGAGGGGATTTCCTGCAACTCGGACCCGGTGATGGCGGAGACTTCCGGCTCGATAAAGGAAGTCGGCTGCCGCTCACCCGCGTAAGGGGTGCCCACCCAGCTCAGGTCGCCCGTTGTTTCCGTGGTGCGGGTTTCGGTTCCGGTACCGTGACTGAGGCCGTATTCCAGTGCCCCCTCCACGGCCTCCCATGAGAAATGGGTGATGAAGGTGTAGGACGCCTGCAAGGCCATGTCGCTGGCCGGATCGGGTCG
>CAJXMX010000182.1 GCA_913056355.1 uncultured Opitutales bacterium | reverse complement strand
GCGAGGGGGCATGAGGTCCTGGATTTTGGTACCGGCAGCGAGGAACCAGTCGATTACCCCGACTTTGTGATTCCGGCCGCAGCAAGTGTTTCGAGGAAGGAGGCGGATGCCGGGATTGTCTTTGGCGGAAGCGGGAACGGGGAGGCGATTGCCGCGAACAAGGTCAAGGGAATCCGGTGTGGTGTCTGCTGGAATGAATGGAGTGCCAGGCTGACTAAGGAGCACAACAACGCCAATGTAATCGCTCTCGGCGGAAGAGTGGTTTCCGAGGAGCTGGGGATCAGAATCGTCGACACCTGGCTTGGATCGGATTTTGAGGGCGGGAGGCACCAGAAGCGAATAGACAAGATAACCGGGTGAACCGGCCGCCGGAGGCGACGCGGCCCACAGGCAGTTCACGCCCCCCGGCCAAACCGGATGACAAAGAGCACCCAGACCGGGCCCCGGTTCACCATTTCTTGAAAAACAATGAGTCGCGAATCCCTGATCAGTGAATTAAGGCGCTACCGGGAACGGTATCCGGAGGAAGCGGAAACCGCCGGGCGGATCATTCAATTCGTGTCGGCGAATGAAAATTGTTTCCACCGGAGCCTCAGCCAAGGCCACATTACCGGCTCCGCATGGGTGGTTGATCGACGCGGCCAGCGGGTCCTTCTCACTCACCACAGGAAGTTGAACAAGTGGCTGCAGCTCGGGGGGCATGCTGATGGTGATTCCGATGTCCTCGCAGTGGCAATCCGTGAAGTGGAAGAAGAATCCGGTTTGCAGCGGGTAACGCCGGCAGGCAGGGACATCTTCGAAATAGATATCCATTTGATCCCGGAATCGGGAAAGGAGCCGGAACATTATCATTACGATATTCGATACCTGCTGCGGAACGACGGATCCGACGACTATATTGTCAGTGACGAATCCCACGATCTGGGTTGGAAAACCCCGGAGGAACTGTCGGAATTGACTGAAGAGGAATCCATGTTGCGGATGGCCCGAAAATGGCGGGCGGAGCAGGCCGGGCCCTAATGGCAAGGGACAGGATTTCGTTGCCAGGGTGATGTTGATTAATTGGCTGGAATTCAGGCCGCTGACGCGGCACAATACCGGCTTGCCTCTACGGGCGCTCCCCCGGGCCGATAACCATGGTTTGAGGAGGAAACCGAAAATGAATAACCATAGAAATTCACTCTGCATTTTGGCATCCATCGGACTGGGACTGGGCGGTTTGCTTGGCCTGGCCGGAAGTTTCGCGCCCACCGAAGCGCTTCGAGGCCTGGCCTGGGGGATCGATGGCATTGCACTGGTTATCGCCAGTGCCCTGCTCGCGGTGCATTTCCTGCGGGAGGGGGAGGACATCGTGGCGTCCGGTTTCCTCGTCTTCGGGATCGGTCAGGGCCTCGTTGTCTCCGGATCGGCGATGAGCCTCCCCGACAGCGGACCTTCATTCGGGGCGGGAGCCGGCCTCTGGGCGGCGGCCCTGCTCATGATCTGCATCCCGCGGGCTTTCCCACTCCTGGTCCGGATTCTTGGGGTCATCGCGGCCGTATTGTTTGCCGCAACTGCGATCCAGATATTCCATGGTGTTCCCTTGGATCCAAAGAGCGAGCCCCTGCCGTTCTTTGCCTATCCCGTGTTCGTGGCGACCCTTTTCGGCTGGATTTGGACGATCTTGCGAACAGGCCGGGAAAATACCAGGATACCCAAATGAAAACCGGAGGCAGCGGATCGTGGAGGAACTCTGCCGGGCCCGGGTCCGGACCGCCCTCGCCGAGGTCGAGTTTGAATAGCCATGAATCCGCTGCTGGAAGTCAGGTCCCATTGCCCCCGCATGTCCGGGGTGGATATCAACCAATCGAAACGCAGCCCGCCATGAACCTGTTCAACATACTTGAGGAGATCACCGAGCGGCCCGAGCCCTTTGAACATTACACGGCAATTGAATTGTGGACGGACCCGCACACCTCCGCGCAAATGCTGGCAAACCACCTCAATCCGGACATCGACGTCTCGTCCCGGAGGGCCGAATTCATCGATCGCTCGGTGGCCTGGATTCGCTCCCGCTTTAATGTCGGTCCGGGTACCCGGATTGCCGATTTCGGCTGTGGCCCGGGACTCTATGCCAACCGGCTGGCCGGGTGCGGGGCGCAGGTGACGGGCATCGATTTCTCCAGCAGGTCGATCGAATATGCCAGGGGAGTTGCGGCAGAGTCGGGTTTGGACGTGGACTACCGGCATGGAGACTACCTGGAATTCAACACGGATCTTCGCTTCGACCTTATCCTGATGATCTTTTGTGATTTCTGCGCCCTTGGCCCGGTTCTCCGCCGAACCCTGCTGGAGAAGTTCCGAACACTACTGGCGCCGGGAGGATCCGTCCTGCTGGACGTCTGTTCCCTGGGCGCCTTCGCAGAGCGCGAGGAGTCCTTGGTCTTCCAGGAGAACATGCTGGATGGATTCTGGGCGCCCGGGAAGTACTATGGATTCCTCTCCACCCTCAAGTACGAAGAGGCCAGGGTGGTTCTGGACAAATACACTATCGCGGAGCCCGGGCGGACACGGCGATTCTATAACTGGCTGCAGTATTTCTCCCCCGATTCCCTGAAGCAGGAATTCGAAAGGGCGGGATTCACTGAGATGGAAATCCTTGGGAATGTGGCGGGGGACCCGCTTGATGCCTCGGCCCCCGAATTTGCCATCGTAGCGGGAATCCGGGAATCGGAATAACCTGTCGGGACCAATCCCAACAGCACTCCGCATGCTTATGAAACAAACCCCTGATTCCCCCGAACCCGGACTGGAATTGCGGCCCATGACCGAGAACCGGTTCGCCCGGTATGTCGCGGAATCGATCCGGAACTATGCCGGTGAAAAAGTCGCCTCCGGGGACTGGTCCGCGGAGGAATCCCTGGACAGGGCCGGGACTGAGCTGGAAAAGCTGTTGCCGCTGGGATTGCGGACCAGGGACCATCACTTCTTCACGATCCAGGCGGAGCCTGCCGGCGAGGTGGGAATCCTGTGGTTCGCCGTGATCCCTCGGGCCGGCCGGAAAGCCGCCTATGTTTACGATGTGGCCATCGGCGAGGAGCACCGGCGGAAGGGTTATGCCAGCGAAGCCTTTCAATTGCTCGAGAAACGGGCCAGGTCCATGGGCCTGGCCGGAATCGCCCTGCACGTCTTCGCGCACAACCGGGCCGCGCGGGACCTGTATGCCGGGTTGGGCTTCCAAGAGGTGGACCTCACCCTGTTCAAGGAGGTCCGGCACCCTCAAGGCGGATGAGGTTTAAATGATTTCTACTGCCACTCTTTATTCAAATGAATCCATTAACCCTGTATCCAAAATGATCATACATACCGTAACCTTCAAAACCAGACACCGGAACGGATCCGCCGGGGAGACAGACTTCCTCAAGGCCGGAAAGGCCCTGGGAAAACTCCCAATGGTGAGGAATTTCCAGTGCTTCAGGCAGGTCGGCAGGAAAAGCAACTTCGAGTTCGGCTTCTCCATGGAGTTCAATTCCCAGTTCGAGTACGATGCCTACAACGAGCATCCGGAGCATTTGGAGTTTGTTGAGACCCGCTGGAAGAAAGAGGTGGAGGACTTCCTGGAGCTGGATTACGTGCATTACAGGATTCCCCAGTAAGCCGTTTGCTGACCCAGCATCAAAAGCAGGCCTGTCGTGAAAATACTCGATACCAGGAGCCTTCTGGCCACCATAGACAACTTCAATGAAGCCGTCTTCTCCGGAAGGGACTGGATCGGGGAGGCCGGCGACCTCGTGGACTGGTTGCAAAGCAGACTGGGCAAGCCGGGCGGATACCTCGACAGCTTCGCCCTGACCAGCGGGGACTGGAGCAGGGAATGCCGGCTCTTCACGGGCGAACGCCTGACCACCCGGGCCGGACGAGCCCATGTCATTGCGGAAGAGACGAACCGGGTCCTGCGAATTATCAAACAAGAGGCGGGGCTTGATGTTCCCTCCCTTGAGGAATCGGAAGCGCGGCTTGGTGAGCGGATTTTTCACGATTGCCGGGAACATGCTCTTGAGACGGGTGAATTCTGCTGTGCAACCTGTTCGGTCGCCCTGTGGCGGTACATGAGTGCGGGCGGATTCCCCGGTCACCCGGATCTCATCAAACCCGGCCTCCGGACCCTGCGGGGCGCCCGGTCGGCAACCGGCGGCTGGAACCGGTTCCCATTCTACTACACGATGCTGTTCCTCTCGGAATGCCCGGAAAACCAGGCCGGCGAGGAGATGCGATTCCATGTGAAAAGCTGCCAGCGGCGCCTGCGCATCCTTGAGGGCAGGAAGGATCGCCATTCCAGGCGAAAGCGCGACCTGCTGACGAGGATATTGGCCGGGCAGGCGACCAGCCGATGAACAAGAAATCACCCAGTCGCCGCATCCGGGACGCAAAGCCGGCCGATGGCGATTCCCTCCGGGACGTCCTGTTCTTCGCCGGGCCGGATGATTTCCGGGAATGGTTGAGCGCCAACCATGATTCACAGGAGGCGCAATGGGTCGGCTACTACAAGAAAGCCACCGGCCGGCCGAGCATCACCTGGCCGGAATCCGTGGACGAGGCGCTCTGTTTCGGGTGGATCGACGGGCTGCGGAAATCCATCGACGGAGAGCGTTACAAAATCCGCTTCACTCAGCGCCGGGCCAAGAGCAACTGGAGCGAGGTCAATATCCGGCGGATAAAGGAGCTCGAGAAACGGGGCCGGGTGCTCCCTCCGGGCAGGCGTGCGTTTGAAGACCGGAAAAAGGTGAAGACCGCCTATTCCTACGAACGGGAAGAGGCCGAGCTCAGTCCCGCATATGTAGCGGAAATCCAGGACAACCGGGCTGCATGGGAGTTCTTCAACAGCCTGAGTCCGTCCGTCCGGAAAACGACCATCCACTGGGTCATGAGCGCCAAGAGGGAAGAGACCCGTCTGAGGCGTCTGGGGGTGCTGATCGAGTCCTCGGAAAATCAGGAAAAGGTCCCGCCCTTGAATATCGGGAAGCCCTCCCGCCGCGCCTGAGCCGGGGATTGCCCGTTCGGCGGGACGGCGCATTATCTGCCCGAAGGGCCACTCTGGCAGAGCTGGCCAAAACATCCATCCCCTGGTGCTGACAAGACATTGAAAATTAACTTCTTGGGCTTGCCCCCGGTATTGCCTGTCGGCGTAAATCTATCCATTATCGGCGCCAGTTGTTTTGCGGTCCGCAGTATCCTGCACCTCCTTCCGGGGTCTGGTGGAGGCTGAGGGGCCGGAATCCCCACCATCCTCAAGGAGAGCACCCATATGTTGCCGGAAATCAGAAAACTAAAATCGGAATCATGGAATCCGGGAACCGAGACAATCGAGGAGATTGCCTCCGGTCCCGGTTATTACCTGGAGCACATCCAGTCCCGGGGCGATACCAGCGATCCGGGATTCTGGTACGACCAGGACGAGGACGAATGGGTGGTCCTGATCCACGGGCAGGCCTCCCTCGAATTCGAGGAGGGAATCCTGGAGCTGTCGGCCGGGGATTCCCTGACCATCAAGGCCCACCAGAAGCACCGGGTGGCCTCAACCAGCGTGGACGCGGTCTGGATAGCCCTGCACGCCCGGGATTCCAACTCCTGATGCCGCTCCTGGCGCCATCACCCGTGCCTTGATGCCGGGAAAGGTGTTGCCGGGCCTGCCCGCTATATTCTTAGCTGAATGCAGCCATGATCCGGGACGAGAAGAGCCAGAGCGAGGATTACGTCTCCATCGGGACCTATTCGGTCCGGGAATGCCGCCGGCTGCTGGAGGAGCTGGAGCAGTTCGGGATTCCCTTCGAGACCCTGGTCGATGATTCCGGCATCAGGGAGATGGACGTCGTGACCGCCAGCACCGGCGGGACCTTCGGCGCCGGAACCGGGCTGGAGGTCTTTGTCCAGAAGGTCGACCGGGAATCCGCCCTCGAGATCCGAGACAAGCTGGCCACCAAATGGATCGTCTAGGTTCCTCCACCCGAGCCGTGAACAGCATGATTGTCTGGATACAGAGGCACGATTTTCAATACGAGGAGCTGCCGGCCGCCACAGCGGGAGAGGCCGTGGCCGCCTTCGAGGCCTTCGACTGGGCTTCCGAGATCCGCAAGTCCGCGGAATCCGGGGAGGAGGCCTGCCCCCCCGGATTCGGGGTGGTGACCGACGAGGGATTGATCCTGCACCTGGTCCCCCGGGACAGCGGCGAGTGCATGATGCATTTTCATTATCCCCGGAAACGGCGCTTCCTGCTCCTCTTCTCCGGGCATGTGCGGGAGACCGTCACGCGCGAGGGCGTGGACCGGGAGACCTGCCTGCTCCTCATTGAGAGCATGTTCCTGGAGGACCGGGAGCAGCTGATGGCGATCATGCTGGAGATCGCCGGGGAGGATGGGACGGCCTGAGCTGCAATCCGGAAGGCCCGGCCCGGCCGGGTGAACCGAAGGACGTTTCCGCGAGGGACGTCCTTTTTCTTTTCAGTGAATACAGCTGTTGATTCGCGGCGCAGAGTTCATTAATTCGAATACCAATAACCAAATTCATCCATCATGAACCTCTCCCCGAACAAGGAAATCGTTCAACAATATGTGGCCGCCTTCAACCGCGGCGACCTGCAGGGCCTGCGCGGCCTTTTCGCCGAGGATGCGGAGATCCAGGGCGTCCTCGGCCGGGGCGTGGTGGACCAGGTGATGCCCATCTGGAAGCAGTTGGTGGAAGGCTACCGCATGCAGCTGGCCATCGAGGGGATGGTTGAGGAGGGCGACACGGTGGCCGTCCGCTACACCGAGACCGGGACCTTTGTCGCCCCGGCCTTCGGCCATGAGCCGACAGGGAAATCCTACACCCTGGTGGCCATGGAATGGTTCCAACTGGCCAACGGCAGGATCACCCGCCGGTGGGGCGCCCGGGACGGGGCCTCGCAGGCCAGACAGCTGGGGATCCTGTGAACCGTCCCCCGGGCGAGAAAGGACGTGATGATCCGCACCTTAGAAGAGGCCGCCCGCCTGATCGAGAAAATCGAGATCTGCACCATCTTCGCCAGCTCCCGATCCGGACTGCCCTCCCTCTGGGAACAGGTCGACCTGCCGGAGAAGAAAGCCGGCGAAAAAGGCTGGGGCCGGAAGATCGAGGCTGTCTGGAGCTGGAAGAACCGCCTGCCGGCCGAGTTTCCGGAGGACATCTTCTACGGCAAGATCAAGGGCGGCTACGCGGTCCTGATGTCGATGCGCTACCTGCGCGAGGTGCACTACGCCGGGGCCCATCGGCCGGTGGAGGAGCTGCGCCCGCTGGAGCAGTTCATCTACGAGAAGATCCGGATCGAGCCGTGGGAGACCACCAGCCTCCGCAAGGAAGTGGTGGATCAGTACCACTGTACGAAAAGCCAGTTCGACACCGCCCTGAAAAACCTCCAGATCAGCCTCAACGTGGTCCGGGCCAATGACCCCGACATCGAGCGTGATACCTGGGTCACCTTCCGCGAGGCCTATCCCGACTTTCAACCGAAAACCAGATGAACACCATGCAAAACGACGTACCGGAAAGTGGCTACAAGAAAACCGAGCGCCTGGTCTATTTCGCCCGGATGTGCAGCAAGGCCCGGCTCATGGCCCGGGGCCTCCTGCCCGAAGACTATCATCCCTACATCGGGACCGGATTCGACGGCCGCTGCTGCCGGTTTCTCGGGATCCGCTACGAGGACTTCATCAAGGAGGTCGCCAGGGGGCTGACCGATGACGAGCTGCTCGACTGGTGCTACGCCAACGGGCGCCGTCCCAACGACGAGGAGGTTTTCATCTGGAACCTGTTCATGGAGAAGCGGGGCTGGCGGGACGACGATTCCGAGATGCTCCAGCGGGACAAGGAAAGCCTCGGTCTGGGCGACCGGGAGGAGATCCAGACCCTGTTTGATTTCTACGATTTCGACGAGGGGCGCCGGAAATGACCCTCCGCCGCCGCTTAGGTCGCTGTTTGGCGGCCGCGGTCCTGTCCCTGCTGGCCCTGCTCCCGGCCGGCTGCGAGGAGGAGGCCCTGCTGGGCGATTTCCGGAGCGACGGCTGCTCCCTCTTCCCGGACCGGTCCGTGCTGACCCGCCAGGACTGGTGCGAGTGCTGTTTCGAGCATGACCTGGCCTATTGGCGGGGCGGAACCGAGGAGGAGCGCCTGCTGGCCGATCTCGAGCTGCGGCGCTGCGTCCTTGAGAAGACCGGCGACGAGCGCCTGGCGGACCTCATGTTTGAGGGGGTTCGCCTCGGCGGCAGCCCTTACTTCTACAACTGGTACCGCTGGGGCTACGGCTGGCCCTATGATCGCAAGTACGGTCCCCTGACCGACGAGGAGCAGGCCCAGGTGGAGCGGAAGCTGCAGGAGTACTACGACAGCCATCCGGTCAGCCCCTGCGGCGGGGAAGCGGTTGAGCCTTCCGTCGACTGATCCGGCACCGCGCCGCCCGGCGGGCCGGCCGCTCCGACCGTTCAAATGGGTGGACATGGGATCTCGCCAGCCTTATGAATGAATTGGAATATCGCAGACAAATCATGAAAAATCTCCTCGCCGCCATCGCCCTTTTCCTGCCTGTCCTCCTGCAGGCTTCCACCAGGGAACCGTTCTCAATCAACTTCTGGCCCCGTTTCAACTGGATCGGAACTGAGCTGGAAAGCACCGCCATGGACCTCTTCAGCGAGGAGGACCACCTGATTATTTCCGATAACTTCTGGGCACGGAACAAGCTCTATTCGACCGCCTACAACATGGATCCCTCCCGGGTCCTGCTGAAGGTGACCGGCCACGGGTACCGGTACCTGCCGACGGAACAGATCCGCACCCGGCAAGGGGATTCCGCCGGCATTTTCCTCTGGGGCCGATCGGAGGTGCCCGCCCTGCGGGAAGCCAGGCGCTTCTGCGACGATAACAACATGATTTTCTGCGCCGCCCTCGACAAGTCCGAAGCCAAGCGGCGCGGGGACCGGGAGATTCTC
>CAJXMX010000181.1 GCA_913056355.1 uncultured Opitutales bacterium | reverse complement strand
CCTCGGCCCGCATCACGGAGGCCACGGCGGTATCCCACTGGAGCCGCTCGGTCAGCCATTCCATGTAGGTGCGCATGGCCTCGGCCTGTTCGGCGCTCCCGGTCTTGATAACCAGCTCGAAGTACTTGGCCATCAATAGATTGATCTCCGGGGAGACGAAGCTGAGGGAAAGTCCTTCCCCGGGGAGGCCGGCGGTGGCCTGGAGAAACTCCGGTGAATCGGCCAGCTTGTCGCCGCTGCCGGCCATGCAGGCGGTACGGAAGGTTTCCGAGGAATAAACCAGCAGTTCTCCGGAGGACGTATCGCCGCGAATGGAAATATCATAACCGTACTGGGAAGGGACCAGGCCGCTCAAGGTGGTCACACTTCCCTCGGTGCCGACCTGCAGCTCCGGCAACCCGGCCTGGCCCAGCAGCTCGCCCAGTTTGGCGGCCAACTGGCCGGCGGAACCGAAGCGCATCAGAAAGTCAACCCGGGGGAATCCTCCCAGCTTGGGGAGATCGATCGTCCGGGCGGGATCAATCTCCGCTATCATGTCGATGCGTCCATTGAAGTAACCCAGCACTTCCCGTGCGGTGAACGGGATCTGGCCGAGGGGCTGGTCGAGGTACATGTCGACCATTTGCGGCCCGTTTTCACCCATCAGGCTGGCGGCCACCTGCCGGGCAAATTCGACCAGAGTCTCTGAATCCATGCTGTATTCCACGGCCAGGTCCGTTCCCATGGGGGCCATGTCCGGCAGATGGAAGGGAGTGTTGTCCGTTCCATAGAATCCCAGCAGGCCGGGTAGTCCTCCATCCGTCAGGAGGAAGGTCCGGTTCTGGAAGCCGGCTTCCTGACGGGTGGAACTTATGCCGATGGCCTTGATGGCGGTGAATCCCGTTTGCTCCATGATCAGGCGGAAAGGGAGGTCGGGAATTTTGGCCATTTCGGGATCCAGGCCCTTCACGGCCTGCAGCAGCTCGCTGCCCTTCCCGGCCAGGTTGTCCAGGTCCCCTTCGATATCGATAAAGGCGTAGACCGGACCCCCTTTCTCAAGGTAGCGGTCGACCTCGCTGAAGTTCTCCTCGGTCGAGGTGGCGGCGGGAAGGGAGGTCAATCCGGCCAGCAGGCACAGGGCGGTGATGAAGTGGGTGGTGTGTCGTTTCAGCATGATTCGTTTTGCGTTTGGTCAAACCGTCATAAGGGAACCGATCGGTATAAACAAGTCTGGGGCGCCAATTTTTGCCCGGGCCGCTTTAACTCGTCTGCCGGCGGCGGGTAATGGCCCGGAAAAGGAGGGCTGTGAGGAGGACGATGAGGCAGGAAACGGCCACGAAAAGGACCGCCCGCCAGAAGAGAAAGTCCACGGCCTCGCGGCTCCCGCTGACGGCTGCATCCACCTTGGCCGTCATTTCCTCACTGGTCGCCGCGGCCAGGGTCTGGTCAATGTTGCTGATTAACAAGGTCAGCTGCTCGGCGGTCTGCCCAAGCTCCTGGACAGCTGTAGTGACATCCTGGATCGTGGTGGATTCGGCAATGCTTTCCGTGTCGCCTGTTTCCTCCACGGCGTCGAGGATAAGGGCTTGCTTCCGGTAGATGCCAAGTTGGTCGAGCAGGCTGTCGACGGATTTGACCAGCTCATTGCTGGTGGCCAGGGCCTCGTTGGTGGCCGTGACCGTGTCATGGGTTTCCCGCATCATGGCCTCCAGCTGCGGGCTTTGTCCTTCAAAGGCCTCGATCACGGCCTCCCGTTCAGCCTGGATCTCGCCCGGCAGCTTTTCAGCCACAAGGCTTACCCGGTCGATGGAGGCCGAGAGTGAATCCAGGTTCGTCAGTAAAGTGCTCACTTCGGGCGTCTCGATCAGGCGGTAACTGACCAGCTCACCCTCCATCCGGATCAGCTTGGGCATGCGCTGGGCCACGTACATGGCCCGCTCCGCGAACAGCCGGCTCTTGGCAATTTCCCGGGTGGTCGGGTCCAGTCCCGACAGTGGGTCGAGCATCAACAGGCCAAGCAGGTTGGTCTGGCCTTTTTCAACCAGCTCGACGTCCTTGATGACTTCCGAGGATAATCCCGTGTAACGGGTATAGAGGGCATTGCCGGGCATGTAAGTGTTCTTTAGGTAATTGGTGACATTTTGCTCCAGGCTCTCCCGAGCTTCCTCACCGAGGGATTTGCGTGCCAAATCATATATTTGCTGTTCGTATTCCTTTATCAAATTGATCAGCTCGGTTCCGTCCTCTCCGGCTGCCTGGACGACCGGATGATCCTCCAGGGCCTTCCGGCTGAGGGCCACCAGGAAGACCAGGTCGCAGAGGTTGACATAGTCATTCGGGGCGGCCGCCACTTCCATCAGGCGATAATTGAGGCTGAGCTTCACCCGGACCAGGGCCGACTCATTCATGTTCGCATGAGCCCGCAGAATGCGGTCTATTTCGGCGGAAAGCTGGTTGGAATACTCGTCACAGAAGCGGAAGATATCCTGTTGCAGAAGGGCGGGATCGGTCTGGACCTCCTCCTCCTGCCCGGTGATGGCCCGGACGGCATCCCCGGGAAGCTCCAACAACTTGCATCCGGAAAGGAGGAAGGCGGCGGCCAGCGGTATGAATTTCAACCAGGATTCGCGAATGGGGTCCGGTAGCATTGCGGTGTGGATTGACAGGCTCGTAATCAGGAAAGGTGCTTCACCCTGAATTTCACACGCCGAAACCGGAATGGCAAGCCAAGTGAATCCTCGGATTGATTTGTTGCCCGTTGCGGACAAGGTGTCATGAGTGGGGTCACGGTGATGGGTCCGAATTGAGATTTTTTGATGGAAGAAGTCATTCTAGTTGACGAAAGCGGCCGGGAGACCGGAACCGCGGAAAAGCTGAAGGCGCATCAGGAAGGCCATTTGCATCGTGCTTTCTCCATTTTCCTGGTGGATGGCAAGGGCCGGCTGCTGCTGCAGCAACGCAGCCGGCTCAAGTACCATTCCCCGGGACTCTGGGCCAACTCCGCCTGCGGCCACCCGCGTCCGGGAGAGGCCAGCCTGAAGGCCGCGAGCCGGCGCCTGAAGGAGGAACTGGGGGTGGCGTCCCGGCTGGTCCACGCCTTCCAGGCCCGCTACCGCGAACCGGTCGGCCGGGACATGGTGGAGAACGAGCTGGTCGAGGTCTATTTCGGGAGATTCGAAGGGGAAGTGGATTCGGACCCCGGGGAGGTGGACAGCGTGAATTGGTTTGCCTTACCCGGGCTGATGGAGTCGGTCGCGGAACAGCCGGAGGCTTTTGCCATCTGGCTCCGCCATTACCTGAAGAACCATCATTCGGAAATTGAGGCCTGGATCCGGCGGATTTCCGGCTAGCGGGTTTACGATAAACGCGGGGGGAGGGTGAGCTGGCCCGAGGCTCCGCTATCAAATGTGGGTATCCCCCGTATCATGAAAGCCCAAGCCGTCGTCTTCACAGGTCCCCGCCAGGTGGAATTCCGCACCATCGACTGTCCTGAACCCGGCCCCTCCGACGTGGTGGTCCGGGTCACCCATTCCTGGATCAGCAACGGGACCGAGGGCTCCTACTTGCGCGGGGAGCGCATTGCCGGGGACACCCCGCGCCGGGAAGGCGATCCCTGGCCGTTCCCGATCGTTTCCGGGTACCAGAAAATCGGCTTTGTGGAGGCCGTCGGGGCGGACGTCGAAGACCTTGAGATCGGCGAACGGGTCTTCGCGGTCTGCGGCAACGTGGAGGGAATGTTCGAGTCATGGGCCGGGCATGTGAATCCCTCGGTGACGCCGCGCTCGCAGGTCTACAAGCTGCCGGACCAGCCCGATCCGCTGGCTTATGCCGGGCTGGTCCTGACCCAGGTCGGTTACAATTGCGGGGTTCGTAGCCCGATCGGGATCGGGCAGGGTGCCGTCGTGGTGGGCGACGGACTGGTCGGCCAGTGGGCGGCGCAGACCCTGGCCTGGCGCGGGGCGGAGGTCCTGCTGGTCGGCCGGCACGGGGACCGGCTGGATCGTTTTGCCGGCAAGCCGTACCGGCATATCCACAACCTTTCCCGTGACCCGGACTGGGTGGCCGCGGCGCGCCGGCTGTTTCCGGACGGGGCCACGGTGGCCGTGGATACGGTCGGCTCGGCCGGGGTCATGGAATCCTTTTTCGAGGTCCTGCACCGCTTCGGCCATGCGGTCAGCGCGGGCTTTTATGGGACCGAGGACCGCGTGGCCCTGCAGCCGCTGCGCTACGGGGAGTTGTCCATCGAGCTGGTCTCCGGGCTGCGGCCCTTCCGCATGGAGGAGACGATCCGCCTGATTGCCGGCGGGTACCTGGAGACCCTGCCACTGATCACCCACCACTTCCCGGCCCGGCGTGCGGCCGATGCCTGGGAGCTGATCGAGAGCAAATCCGAACCGGTGCTGGGCGTGATCCTTGATTGGGAGTAATACACGTTTGATGAAACACCTCCAGGCATTGCAGATCACGAAACCGGGCCTGGCCGGGCTGGTGGAATTGCCGATGCCCGAACCGGGCGCCGTTGAAGTCCTTCTGGAGGTCGAGGCAATCAGCACCTGTCCCCATTGGGACATGCACATCTTCGAGGGGCGGCCCATGTTTGCCGGGATGAAGCTGGAGTATCCCTACTGGCCGGGCCAGCCCGGACACGAGGCCATCGGGCGGGTGGTCCGGGCCGGGAAAAAGGCCCCGCGGGAACTTGTCGGCAAGCGGGTGGCGGTCTGGCGGGATGCCGGTCCGTACCGGCCGGGGCTGTATGCCACCCACGGGATCGTGCCGGCGGAAAATGTAGTGGAAATTCCAGAACATATTCCGCCGTCGGAGATCGCCTCCCTGGAGCTGGCCATGTGCGTGCAGGTTTCCATCGACCAACTGGCCGGCCCGGATCTGATTCGCGGGAACAAGGTGGCCGTCTCCGGACTGGGCCCGGCCGGGCTGGTCGCGGTGCAGCTGCTGCGCCGGGCCGGGGCCGGCGAGATCTGGGGCATCGACCCGCAGGAGGGTCGGCGCAAGCTGGCCGCCCGGCACGGGGCCGACGTGGTGGTGCCACCGGGGGATCCCGCGCTGCCGAAACAGCGCACCGCCCAAGAGGCATTTGCCGCTGCCCTCGACACCACCGGCCTGCCGGTCTCCATCGAGGCCCTGATGCAGGCCACAAGGCGGGCGGTTGGCATTTTCGGCGTTCTCAGGGAGACGGTCCGCTTCGGCCCGCAGCAGTGGTATGGAGGCTTTTCCCTGCTGGGCTACGGCGAGCACAACCGCGGTGCCGCGGACCGGGCGCTGCAGGCGGTCCTCGACCGGGACCTCGACCTGTCGGCGCTCATTACCCATTCACTGCCGCTGGCCCGCTACGCGGAAGCGGTTGCATTGCTGCAGTCGATGAAGGCGGTCAAGGTCCTACTGTATCCCCGATTGCCCGGTTGAGCCGCTGCTGATCCGGTAGAAACGCCACGGCTGGCCGTTGGAGGAGATATCAGTCAGCTCGGCCGGCATTACGGAGGGCGTGAAGGACTGGAGAACGGACCAGTGCACCAGGTCTGCGGAATAAAGGAAATCGTACTCAATACCGGGCGGGCCATAGGCGGAAATATGCGTGGCATCGCCGGAGAGGGAGACGTTGAGGATTTCCGGTGAAGCTGCCTGGCCCAGGCCGGGCAGGGCGATGTAATCAAAATACATCCACCCCCAGGAGGGCGTGATCTCGAGGGTGTTGGTCCCGGCCTGCAAAGGGACCTGGATGGTCTTCTCCGCCCATTGGCCGACCGGGCCGCTGAACTCAACCGCCTCGGCGGATCCGCTGTTGATGCTTAAGAGATTCGTCTTCGGCGTGGCGTAGCCGAGGTTGTAGCCGATGACCAGGTCGTAGGTCCCGGCGGACGGTATGTTATTAATGGTCCACAAAATCGATCCTGATCCGCGCAGGTCGGCGTAGGCATCGCCGCTGGCCTGGAGGTCCGTTTCCACGGTGACCGCGTCCAGGTCCGCTGTTTCCGCCTCAAAGCGTTCCAGCAGGTCCGGCCGGCCGACATGGACCGGAATTTCCGCTGTCGCCGAGCGCAGGCCCTGGTCGTCGATGGCAGCTGCGGAGACCGTGTAGGAACCCGTGGACAGCTCCCCCAGCTCGATTTGGTAGGGCGGAGTGGTGTCCTCGCCGGTCGCATGGCCGTCCAAATAGAAGACCACCCGCTCGACGGCACCGTCCGGATCGTTAGCGGCGGCTTCCAGGACGACCGGGATTCCGCTCACGAACCAGCTGCGGCCCGCCGGTTGCAGCAGGGACACCTCCGGCTTACCAACCTGTTCCAGGAGGATGTCATCCGCATGGCGGGCCGAGGTGTAGGCGATCTCCTCCAGCAGCTCCGCCGGATTGCGGTCCGTCCATGACCAGTTCAGGGCCCCGGCATAGCCATTCTCATAAAGCACCTCATGACTGTGCTCTCCGCAGTACTGGCAATTGGGATAGAACTCCGCCACCACCAGCGGCTTGTCCAGGCCCCAGTGGCTGGCCGGGTAGTTGAAAGGGGAAAGCTCCGGGCCGGCCCAGTCGTAGTAGTGGACCATGTAGAAATCGAGGGTGCCGTCCGGGTCGCCGCCGGCCGCGATCAGCCGCTCGTCGGTGTAGTAGTTGAAATTCCCCTCGCCGACGTCGCTGCTGGCAATGAAAGCCCATGAGCCGTTGGAGACGAGGACTCCCGGGTCGGTCCGGTGGATGGTCCCGGCGCAGAGGTTGATGAAGGCCTGGATGTCGGCCATGGGGACATGGCGGGTGATGTCCCAGCCGTGCTCGTTGCTCATCCCTTCCGGCTCATTGAAGATCTCCCAGCAAAGCACGGCCGGGTGGTCCTTGAATGCCTCCACCATCGGCATGAGGGAGTTGTCAATGTAGGACTGGCGGTTGGCCGGCTGGGTCAGGATGGCCATATTCCGGTCCGTGACCGGTGCCCCCTCGGTGATCCGCAGCATGTCGAAGGACCACAGGCAGAGGATCATCCCGACGTCGTACTGCCGGGCCAGGTCCAGGATGGATCCCAGGTCCTTGATGGTGTCAGTCCCCGGTCCGGTGACCATGCTGCCGTTCCATTCCGGCGTGAAGGCGCCCGTGGTGTGCAGCCAGAGCCGCATCGAGTTGGCCCCGTTGGCCTGCAGTTTCCGGAATACCTGCTCGAAGTGGGCCAGGTCCGGCGAGTAGCCGCTCGGCCCGATGTCGTTGGCGAACGACTTCCAGGCCAGGTTGGTGCCGTTGAGAAACAGTTCCTGGCCGTTGTAGCCGATCCGGTTGGCCGGTTCGGCCGCCGGCACAAGGGAGGGGAGGAGTACGCTGAAGAGAACCAGAACGAGTCGCGGGGCAGGATGGGGTATCATGGTACCCGAGTTTAGCCCCCGGGCCCAATGCTGGCCATTTGAAATCTTGTCAGAAATTTGTGACCGATTGTAGGCTGGGCCTCGATAACTTACCTGTCCCTAATGCGGAAACCTGCCTGCACAATAACTTACCCAATAACTTACCTGTCCCTAATGCATCCCCTTCCCAAGCGTGTACCGAGTCCGCACCGCCTGCGCCTGGACGCGGAAACCGTGTAATTTCCCGAAAATATACCTAAATTAAACTGAAATTTCTTCCCACAGCTCCATGCTCCGATATCCCGATAATTCACCTGTCCCTAACACCAGCCGCCGGCAAAATAAATTACCTGTCCCTAATGTGGGCCGGCTCCTGCTCCTTGGCTTGTGCCTTGGAAGCACGTTTGCCTCCGTGAATGCCGATGAAGCCGCGGTCCCGGCGGCCGATGCCGAGGTGGACTGTATGGGGCGCGTCCTCCGGGAGGCGGAAAGCCTGGTCCTTTCCTTCCCCGGAACGGAATTCCGCCTCCGTTTCCGCGGACCGGCCATTGGCATGCGGGGGGAGGTCACTTCCGGGGAGGGGTGGTTTAACTTGCGAATCGACGGGGCGCCCAAGCCCCGGGTGGACCTTGCCAACGGGCCGTTCGACAAGGTCCTGGCCGAGGGCCTGGATCCGGAGGCCGTGCACGAGATCCGCCTGGTCCGGCGCAACGAGGCCTGGCAGGGAGTTCTGCGGCTGGATGCTTTTGTGCTGCCGGAGGGGGGCGAGTTTCTCGATCCGCCGGAGCCGAGGGAACGGCGCATCATGTGCCTCGGCGACTCAATCACCTGCGGCCAGGGAACGGAATTCATCCCTCCCTATGCCCCTGCCGGCAGTTCCACCGCCAATGCCGAACTGACCTACGGCTGGCAACTGGCCAAGGCCTTCGATGCCAGTGTCCATCTGGTCAGTTACGGCGGCAAGGGAGTCATCCGCACCTGGGAAGGAAAGACCGATGAGGTCAAGGCCATCGAGCTCTTTGAACGTGCCCATTCAGACCTGGCAGAGCCGGCCTGGGACCATTCCCGTTACCAGCCCGACCTGGTCACGATCTGCTTCGGCACCAACGACTACGCAACGGGCTTCGTCGACCACGACACTTATCTGACGGCCTACCTGAAGCTGGTCGACCGGATCCATGATGTCCATCCGGAGGCGAAAATCCTGTTGCTGGGCAGCCCCATGCTGGCCGGCTATGCCCCGGACAAAGCGGCCGACCTGGCCGGTATTCTCCGCGAGGTCGAGGCCGAGGTACACCGGCGCGGCGGACAGTACGTCAGGGTCTACATTTTCGGCGATTATGCCGGTACAGACTGGGACAGCCACCCGACCGGTCCCCAGCATGCGGCCATGGCCGCCGAGTTGGTCCCCCTGGTCCGGGAGTGGCTGGACTGGTAGGCGACAGATCGGAACAGCCAGACGAGGAGAATAACTTACCTGTCCCTAACATTATTCGCAGAAAGAATAACTTACCTGTCCCTAACGTCCTGTCCCTAACGTCCCTCCTAACGTTCCCCAGTTCCGCCCTGATTTTTGCCTCAGAATAATTTACCTGTCCCTAATGTTCCCTATCGGCGGTATTCGGTTTCGAGAATAACTTACCTGTCCCTAACGCTCGCCCTAACGCTCGCCCTAACGCTCGCTAACGCTAACGCTCGCTGCCGT
>CAJXMX010000180.1 GCA_913056355.1 uncultured Opitutales bacterium | reverse complement strand
CACAGCAAACGCGAATAATCGGCAATCTCCGTGATGGACGCCACCGTGCTGCGGGGATTGGCCCCGCCGCCGGTCCGCTGCTCGATGGCCACCACCGGGGTCAGTCCCTCGATGTAGTCCACCTCCGGGCGCTCGATCTGGTCCATCAGCTGGCGGGCCCGCGTCGAGAGGCTGTCCATGAACTTCCGGTAGCCCTCCGCAAAGAGGGTGTCGAAGGCCAGGGAAGACTTGCCCGAGCCGCTGACACCGGTGATCACCACCAGCTGCTCGCGCGGAATGGCCAGGTCGATCCCCTTCAGGTTGTGGACCCGGGCGCCCTTGATCTGTATGTTTCTTTCCAATGTTTGCTTGCGGAGTCTTAAATCAGGAATTGTGATCCGGTCAATCCGTGCTAAGCTAATTCCCAATCTATGAGCAAGAAGAACACCCCCATTCTTTACATTAAACCCGGTTGCCCGTGGTGCCGGGAGGCCATGTCCTTTTTCTCCCAGCACGGGGTCGCCGTGGAGGTGCGCGATGTCACCGCCAGTTCCCAGAACATGCGCCGGATGACCGAGATCAGCGGGCAGAACAAGACCCCCACTTTCGAGTTCGGGGAATTCATCGTGGCCGATTTCGATGTCCAGGAGTTCCTCGATGCCATGGAGCAGGTCCCCGAGATCAAACAGTCCCTCGGTTTCGGCGACGGGGAGGATTGGAATTGATTTGGACTAAGGACTAAAGACAAAGGACAAAGGACGAAGGACGAAAGACGAAAGACCAAGGACGAAGGACGAAAGTCGAAAGACAACAATCTAAAGTCGAAGGCCTGAGGACGAATTGAGCGCCACCAGCCTCAAGGAGGCGTCGTGATACAGCGAAGGGCAAAGGCACGCGGAGCGGGCCTGCAGCCCTGGTACAAGGTTCCATTTTGTGATTCCAAGCCCCAACGGGGCGACATGGCGTTCCTCCCATGAAGATAACATGTCGCCCCGTTGGGGCTTCAATTATTCCTGGGGATCCTCATTCCAGGGCCGCGTCGTCCCCCGACAAGTCGGGGTCCTCCTTGGCCCTTCGCTTTATCATGTCGCCCCTTCGAGGCGGTGCCCGGACCCTTCGCCGTATCATGTCGCCCCTTCGAGGCGGTACCCGGGCCCTTAGATCCTCGACCTTCGACCTTCGTCCTTCGTCCTTTGTCCTTCGTCCAAATTAAAACTCCGCATTGCCCGGCGTGCGGGCGAAGGGAATGACATCCCGGATGTTGGCCACCCCGGTGACAAACATCAGCATCCGCTCAAAGCCCAGGCCAAATCCCGCGTGCGGGGCACTGCCGTACTTCCGCAGGTCCCGGTACCACCAGTAGTCCTCCTGGTCCAGACCGTGGTGCTCGAGGGCCGCGTCGAGGCGATCCAACCGTTCCTCGCGCTGGCTCCCGCCGATAATCTCCCCGATCCCGGGCACCAGGACGTCCATCGCCGCAACGGTCTTGTCATCGTCATTCTGGCGCATGTAGAAGGGCTTGATCTCCTTCGGGTAGTTGAAAACGGTCACCGGCCGCTTGAAATGAGTCTCGGTCAGGTAGCGCTCGTGCTCGCTTTGCAGGTTGGCGCCGTACTCCACCGGGTAATCGAATTTGACGCCGCTTTTCTGCAGCAGCTCCACCGCCTCCGTGTAGCTGATCCGCTCGAAGGGCCGCTCCAGGACAAAGCGGAGCCGGTCGTGCAGGCCCTTGTCGACAAACTTGCCGAACAAATCCAGGTCCTCGGAACAGTTGTCGAGGATATCCAGGATCAGGTGCTTGATGAACTCCTCGGCCAGGTCCATGTCCCCCTCCAGGTCGCAGAAGGCCATTTCCGGCTCGATCATCCAGAATTCGCTGGCATGACGGGATGTATTCGAGTTTTCAGCACGGAAGGTCGGGCCGAATGTGTAGACGTCCCCGTGCGAGAGAGCGAAGATCTCCGCTTCCAGCTGGCCGCTGACCGTCAGGTAGGTCGGCCGCTCGAAGAAGTCCCGGCTGTAGTCGATGGAGCCATCCTTGTTTTTCGGCGGATTGACCGGATCCAGCACCGAGACCCGGAACATCTCCCCCGCCCCTTCACAGTCGCTGGCCGTGATCAGCGGGGTGTGGACGTAGACGAAGCCCCTTTCCTGGAAGAACTGGTGGATGGCATAGGCCAGCCGCGAACGGACCCGGAACACCGCCCCGAAGAGGTTTGAGCGCGGCCGGAGGTGAGAAATCTCCCGCAGGTATTCCAGGCTGTGGCGCTTCTTCTGCAGCGGATATGAGTCATCGGCCGCGCCGACGAGGTGCAACTCCGCCGCCTTCAGCTCCCATTTCTGGCCCTGGCCCTGGCTGGCCACGAGGGCACCCTTGGCGCGGACCGCGGCGCCGGTGGTGTAGTCATGGATCTGCGCGTACTGGGGACAGCTTGCGTCAACGATCACCTGCAGGCTGGCCAGGCAGCTGCCGTCGTTGATTTCCAGGAAGGAAAAGCCCTTGGCATCACGGCGGGTCCGCACCCATCCGGAGATCTGGACCTCCTCGACTGGCCCCGCACTCGACAGGGCCTGCTTCACTTTAAGCCTGGGATGGGACGTATGGGACATGGGTGACCTATGGGAATTACCGGCCTTGGGAGCCTCAGAAGACATTTTCTCAGTCATTAGTCCTATAGGTCCTATCGGTCCCAAAATTCTCTTAAAGCAAAAAATAAGGGCCCCGCCTCCTTACGGAAGCGGGACCCAAATTGGTGGGACGGCGCTCGCCACACGCTCTTTCCCGGCTGCTGACATTTGGCGCTCGGAACAAGTTCCGGCTGCCAGCTCCCCGACGCTATTCTCCGAGGCTTTTCGGAGTCACGGCCTCATAGCAGGGCCGTGAGTGGGATTTCTCCCGCCCAATACAAGAGTGAGGCCTCTCAGCACGGATCATCCGGCGGTTGCGAACCGCCAGCCTGCCGTACCCGCCAAGGTTATCGCTGTAATCCGGTAACCTTGCCGACTCTTCCCAAGGTCGGCTCCCGCTTGCGCGGGACGTTTGCCTTGAGTTACGGGTCTGACCTCTTACCTCTCGGGGATACCTTCAGTTTACAGGCAGTCGACCCGGTTTTTCGAGCCCACTGCTTCTCAAAGGAAACCTGCGGCTGTTGTCATGTACTCGGCCGCTTGCTTCCCCGCCTGTCCGCGCGTTTTCGCTGCACCGACGTTGTTCCGGTCGCTTTTGGTGAGATCTTGCCCTCCCCCGCCACGTCCAAACGGACGAACTGCACGGTAGCATCCCTTGACCTTTCGGTCACCGCGTCGAAGCCTCCAAGGACACAACTCCTTCGGACACTCCTGACTCAACCAGCTGGTTTGTGTCGACTGCCTTGCCCGCAGCCTCCAGCCGATCTCCGGTCGTGTGCTGTCACAAATCAGGATCCTGTGACGGATCCCGGCACCGACGGTGAAATATGCCTCACGGCGTGGAGCCTTGCTGGACGTCTCCTCGGAGCCGCCCGGCCCTCGTTTCATGAGGAGCCAGATTCGTTCGATTAATCTGACATTTCCCCGGTTACCCGGGATTATCTCAGGCCATCAAGGTATGTTAGCCTGTTCTTTCAAAGAACTGAGATAATTGTGCCCTCATGGTACCTTTTCTGTCAACGCTAAAACGCTCAGCATCAAGGTTTTGTGAATAATTAGCGGTTGTTCACAGGGGTTTTGTGAAGCGGTGCTGTAAGTCCCTCACCAGGATGGGGATAGGCTGCGCCGGGAGTGTGAATAACTTTGGGAATTTCCGCCCGGAATGTGAACAACTGAAAAGGCGGTCCAGTTGAGGAAAATAATTTTCCGAAAAAGCGGCAAAGCTGGAAGGAAAGGAGGCGGTTCCGGCCCGTCAGTTTTTCCTATTCGGGCGATTCCCCGTCGTCAGCTTTCCCTTCAATGACCTCCAGTTCGGCCAGGATGGCCTTCAAATTGAGAACGGCCTCGCTGAAGCGGAGTTCCTGGTCGGGGTTGTCGAATTGAACCACCTTGTCGCGGGGGCTGTAGGACCAATGGCCCCAGGCCTCGCGCAGGAGATCGAGGATGCGGAGGGCGTTGGCGAAGAATTCCACATCGAGCTTCCGCAGGTCGTAGACCCGGGCCTGCTTCCAGCCCTGGAGGATGCGCTCCATCTCGGCGATGGCGATCCGGTCGGCCGGCGGCTGGAGCTGCAGGCTCTCGATCTCCCCGGTGTAGCGTTCCTCGAAATCCTCGATGAACTGGGTAAAGGCCCGGGTCTGCTGGTACAAGGCCTGGAAAGCGGTGCGCTCCATCTCGAGCTGGTCCAGGGTGCGGTAATGGATCCAGTCGTCGGGCCCGTGGGTGGGATTGTCCTCCAGGGCCCGCGAGTAGGCATCGGCCTGGGCCTGGACCTCTTCCTGCATCTTCCGGTCCAGCTCACGCAACTGGTTCAGGGTGTCGTCGGGAATCCTCCCCTCGTACTGGACAAAGCGGTCGGTCCTGGCCCGTTCCTGCCGGTCGGCCATCTCCTCGCGCTTGAGTTGTTGCCGGCGGATCTGTTCCAGCTTCAGGGCATTGGAGGCCTCACGCAGCTGGTCCTCGGCCGCGCGATCCGCCTGCAGCTGGCCTTCCCGGGCCATGATGAGAACCGACAGGAGGAGGCACCCCATGAAGGAGAGGGCCATCCAGGAGCGGGCCAGGGGGTCCCCGGCCGAGCGCCGGGAGGGCCAGAGGATCAGGACCAGGCAAAAGGCGCCGAGGGCCACGGGCAGGAGGATGGAGAAGAGGGCGCCCTGGAGCCAGTCCACATCGGGGTACCAGCCGGTCAGGAGGGAGTATCCGATACCCAGTAGGAGGCAGACAACGGCAAGGACCAGTCTCATCAATTTTCCAGTGAATAAAACTCGATGGCGTTGGCCGTGGTGATCCGGACCAATTCCGCTTCCGTAATCCCGAACAGGCTGGCTGCGAAACGGGCAATGTGCGCCACGTTAGCCGGCTCATTGGGCGTTCCGCGGACCGGCTCCGGGGTCAGGTACGGGCTGTCGGTCTCCAGCATCAGCTTGTCCAGTCCCTGGCCCAGGGCGGCCTGGCGGACCGGGTCGGCCGATTTGTTCTTGTAGGTCAGGATCCCGGTAAAGGAAAGACGGCCCCCGCGGTTGTTGATCTCCCGGGCCAGCTCCGGACCTTCGGTGAAACAGTGGAAGACCACCCTGCTCCAGTCGACCCCGCTCTCGTCGATGATGCGGATGCAGGGTTCCACGGCGTTGCGGGAATGAATCACCACCGGGCAGTCCAACTGGTAGGCCAGATGCAGCTGGTCCCGGAAAACGCGTTCCTGAAGCTGCTTCAACTCGGCCGCCTCGTCGGGATACCTGGGCAGATGGAAATGATCCAGGCCGATCTCACCGAGGGCGACCGGTGCCGGGTCGGTGGCGAAGTAGGTCGGGATGGCCTTGATCTGCTCGGCCCAGTCCTCCTCGATGTCGCAGGGATGGATGCCCACCGTCCAGTCCACCCGGCCCCGTTCCCGGCCGGCCAGGCGGTAGTACTTCTCCCAGTCCTTGAGGCTGGTTCCCACGGTGACGCAGCGCCCGACTCCGGCGGCCTGCATGCGTTCCAGGACAGCCTCGTCCTCCCCCCGGGCCATGGCTTTTTCCAAATGGCAATGGGTATCGATCAGCATTGGCTCCAATGAGTCAGAAAGCGCTGGAACTTCAACTGTTAATCCGTTCTTCTTTTTGGTTTGAAAGTACTAACGTTTTCACATTCTCATTAAGAACATGATCGGTGAACGTTTAGAAGAGGCCCGCAAACGCAAGGGTGTGTCGATCCGCGAAGTGGCCGAAGCCACCAAGATCCGGGGAGATTACCTGCTCGCCATGGAGGACAACTCCTTCGAGATTCCGTTGCCGCAGATCTATATCCGGGGCTTCCTGAAGAATTACGCCCGCTACCTGCAGCTGGACTCCAACAAGATCCTCACCGATTACGATGCCCACCTGCTCGGCCGCAGCAACCGGGGCACCGCCACGGCGACCCGCAGCCAGCGCGAATCCTACGGGCATGTGGAGATTCCAGTCCCCGAGGAAGAGGAGGAAGAGGCGCCGGAGGAACGGGTGGTCATCACCGAGGCCCCGGAGGAGGAAGACGACGGACCGGAACCGGAGCTGCGCTTCAGCCTGGAGCAGAAGCCGGAGCAACCCCGCAAGACGCCCCCGCCCCCCACCCTGGACCGGCAGGGAACCCGTCATGACCAGGAATCCTGGAACGAGAACAAGACCCTTTACATGAAGATCGGCGTCATCCTGGCCGCCATCATCCTCATCTCCACCATCATGGTGGTCCTCATCCAGCTGCTCCGCAGCAAGCCCGAGACCCCGGCCATCAATCCGGACCTGGCCAGCACCTCCACCGCCGAGCCCAGCAAACCGACGGTGCAGACCACCCCCTCCAACCAGCTCCAGGCGGACTCCTTTTCCATTTCCGCCACCGATGACGTGACCCTCATCATCGAGCAGACAGTGGATCGCAAGCGTCTCTGGAGCGGGACCCTGAACGCCGGCGAAACCATTTCCCTGGACAAGGAGGGCCCGGTCTCCATCCGCTTCACCAACGGCTCGGCCCTGACCATCGAAAAGGATGGCCAGAAGGTCCGCCCGCCCCAGGAAGGGGTCGGCCGCACCGTCGTCGACTAGTTCCACACGGCGGGTTCGATCCTACCGTCAGAGCGGAAACGGGCTTTTCGCGGACCGGGGTATGGGCATACTGCCAGCCAGCACGCCTCCCCCGTTAACCTCAAGCCCCTGCTTCCGCCCATGCTACAAGTCCTCGTTTTCCTGGGATTGACCGCCCTCATCGGCGGACTGACCATCTGGCAATGCCGCAAGCCGGTCCCTGTTGCCGCCGGCGAGGCCAAGGCCTACTTCCTGGCCGGGGGAAGCCTGAGCTGGATCTTCGTGGCCGGATCGCTGACCCTGACCAACATCAACACCGACACCCTTGTCGGCTGGAACGGCAACCAGCTCCTGATGGTCGTCTGGTGGGAGCTGGCCGGCGTACCCGGTCTCCTCCTCCTGGCCCACCTCTTCCTGCCGGTCTACTACCGGGAGAACTGCACCACCGTCACCGAGCTCCTGGAGCGAAAATACAACTACAAGCACCTCCGGGCCACCGTGGCCGGACTCTTCCTGGTCGGGAATGTCTTCATTTTCCTCCCCATCATGCTCTACACCAGCTCGCTTTTCCTGAAGCATCTCTTCGGGCTGGAAATGCCCCTCATGGTCATCGCCACCATCATCGCCGTCATCGGGGCCGCCTACGCCATCTTCGGCGGCCTCCGGGCGGTCGCCATTTCCGACACCTTCAGCGGGGTCCTCCTCTTTGGAATGGCCTTCATGGTCGTCTTCCTGGCTCTCAACGCCGTCGGTTGGGACCTCGGCGGACTCCCCCCGGAGCGGCTCCAGCTGTTCGGGGACGAAAGCTCCAGGCTGCCCTGGACCACCCTCCTGACCGGGATGATCCTGACCCAGCTCTTCTACTGGAGCACCAACCAGACCATCACCCAGCGGGCCCTCGCCGCCCGATCCCTCAAGGAGGCACAGAAGGGCTGCTATGCCGCCGCCCTCATCCGCGCCTTCCTGGTCCCGCCCATCGTCATTGTCCCCGGGCTCTGCGCCTACCTCCTCTTCGGGGACATCGGCGACGCCACCTACGGAACCATCGTCAAGGCCGTCCTCCCCGCCGGGCTTTCCGGGGCCTTCGCCGCCGCCATGGTGGCCGCCACCATGACCAGCTTCAATTCCACCCTCAATTCCTCCGCCGCCCTCTACGTCTGCGACCTCCACAATGCCTATATCAATCCGGACAGCCATGTCCGCCGCCTCAGCGTCCGGGTCTCCGTCCTCTTCGCCATCCTCGGCATCGCCCTCGTCCCCGCCTACATGGGGGCCGAAAGCATTATCCAGCTTATCCAGCAACTCATCGGCCTCTTTTCCATGCCCATCCTCGCCGCCTTCGCCACCGGCCTCCTCTTCAAGGGTATCGACGCCCGCGCCGTCATGGCCTCCCTCCTCTTCGGCGCTGTCCTCTACGCCGTCTTCACCTTCCTCTGGACCCCCCTCCACTTCCTTCACCTGATGGCCATCACCTTCATCGCCTGCGTGGCTTTTTCCCTGCTCCTCAACCGCCTGATTCGCCCCCGCCAGAAATCCGCCTAATTCGCTTTACTTGCCAAGGGTTGACTGTCAGAATTCAGGCAAGTTGAGCCTTGTGGACCAGAAAGGCTTAATACCACTTGACAGCCGTGAATGCGGCTGGACTCCAAACACAACCTACTTCAACCCGAACACACTCTGAAACCCTCCGAGACGACACCATGTCGACCTCGAACCATCTCAGAACTCACTCCATTCCTTCGATCCTGCAGACAGGCTGCTTCAGGCTGCGCATATGCGGAGGAATGACCTTCAAGTTCTAATAACTGAAACTACAACCATCATGAATCCTCGAATAACCAGACACACCCATCTATGGCGCACATTGGCCATAGTTTCGCTCGGCCTGACCGCCGTGCCCTTCGCCTGGTCGCAAGACAACGGCGATGAAGAAGACGTCTTCGAGCTCTCCCCGTTCGAAGTCGACGCCTCCAACGACCAAGGTTACTACTCGGAACGCACCCTCGCGGGCAGCCGTATCGACACGCCCCTGCGCGACCTGGCGGCCTCGATTTCGGTCATCAACCGGGAGCAGTTGGAAGACACCGCCGCCACGGACGTCAATGAAGTCTTCCTGTATGAACTGAATACGGAAGGTGCGGACACTTACACGGAGACGATCACCAGTTTCCGCGACGGTATCCGTGACGGTAATTCCGGCTTCAGCGCCGCCAATACCGGCAGTGCAAGCAGCTATTCCACGACCAACCGTATTCGTGGTCTGGCCGCCCCGGACAATTCCCGCAATTACTACCGGGCCATTCCGATCATGGGCTTCGACTCCTACAACACCCGGTCGGTGGAAATCAACCGTGGTCCGAATTCCCTCCTCTTCGGTCAGG
>CAJXMX010000179.1 GCA_913056355.1 uncultured Opitutales bacterium | reverse complement strand
TTCTGCCCAAATTAATCCTGAATCTCCGACGCCCCCTGTAGTAGGGTCGCTTTGGAACAAACTCACAGGGCAGCCATTTCAAGGTCAGGGAATTGTGCTGCTTCGCCAGGGGATCAGGAGCCTGGTCTGCATCAATGACAGCCTTTGCTTTCGGTATATCCACCGCCAAGCCATGATTGATCGCCTCAACCAACATCCACTCCAGGGACAGTTTTGAAAGCCCGCATTCCTCCTCATCATAGGATCCACCAATATCGCAATGCACGCCGGCAAACCAGACCTCCTTGGCATCCTGCTCTTCGGATGTCTCGAGGTTCCACAAATTGGTCCTGAAGAAGGCCCGGCGCTCATCTATAGCGACTGCATGGCGCATGGTTGAGACAGATTTGTTGGTAGCGGTTGCCGAAAAAACCAAACGGTCCCACAACCAGGAAACAGAGGACACCGTATCCCAAACTCCCAGGAAATGGACCTTTGCGTCGGGATCCCTGGCAAACCGTTTCTTGAATCCGGATAACCTGGCCCAATCTATTCCTCTCCGTGTTCTTTGGCAGTAGCGCAAGGCATAGGGGATCAGATTCTCCTGCCCATCGCGCAGAATACCCACTGAGTGAATCAACCCGGCAACGACCCGGGCAGTGTATGCGCCTCTGCTAAAACCGAAGAGATATATTCGGTCCCCCTCTTCATAAGTCTTCATGATAAAGGAGTAAGCTTCCATTACATTTTGACGGAAACCATAACCAAAGGCCAGTCCCAGTATCTTTTGGAAACTGCGAGCCGGTTTGGTCAGTGTTTGCCTGACCGGAAAAGTGCCTACGCCCGGGTCGTAAAACACTCTCTGATCCGGTCCTTCGACTAGTACGGAATGCAGCTTGACCACATTGGAAATTCTTTCTCCAACCTCATTCCCGGTACCGTCACAGCAAACGACAATGTTTTTAGCCATAATATTGAAGGGGGACCCTAAGGTTAACTTTTGTGGTATGAAATCGAATCATTTCCGTTCCCGTCACTTTCAAAGCAGATGTGGTAATGGTTGTCGGTGCGGGTATACACATAATTTCGCTGGTCCAATTCGTCGATAACCTCCTGGTGTGGATGGTGAAAAGGCCGCAGGTGCGTGCTCATTGCCAAGTGGGCCGTGACAGGACATGCATCCAGCCAGGGGGTCCCTCCATTCGGGTCAAAGGTCCCATTGACGGATCCATGGTGAGGAATTTTGAAGAACTTTGTATTGCCGGGAATCTGGTTCGCGATCTGGTTCCAAACCTCTTCCTCGGCATCACCTGTCAGCAGGATGGATGTATTTCCGCGCTCCAACAACAGGACTATGGAATTATTGTTGGGATTGTCCTGGTCGATTTGGTTATACCTTGGCCACAGCACCCGCATTGACCAACCGCCAAACTCCGGAAAGTGTTTGTCGCAGTTTACGGCCTCGTGGTGCTGCACCTTTGATCTTGGGTGGTTGGCATAGCGGATGAGCTGGGCATGGGTGGAAAACGTCAATGCCTTGGGATACCAGAATTGTCTGGTTCCGAACTCTTTCATGATACCCTTCAATCCTTGAGCATGATCCGCGTGTTCGTGCGACAGCATGATCCATTCAAAGCGATGATCCAAATCCTCGGATATCAACCGTTTTTCGAGGTGCCGCTTGATGAAGATATAGGAGGATCGGTTATAGGTTGTATCATTGGAGTCAATCAGGCCAAAGATATACTCATCCTGGTCGTTTTTCGTCTCCAATAGTATGGAATCTCCCCATCCAACATCGATCAGGTATATCCTGAGGTTGCTCATCGCGTCATCCCCCGCTGTTGCTGGTTCTGGCTTTTCTGGTAATGGCTGAGAAGGTCCGGATTGCCCTGATTCTGACCAGGGCCATCCCCAAGCGGACTCTTCGGTGGGGTATCGATGCCCACTCCGGGGGGATCGTGATCATCATCGCCATCATACCGCAATTTCAGCTCTTCATCCTTGGGGTAGGAGGCGATTGCGTCCTCAATAATCGATTCTTCCCAGGATTTGAAAACGGTGGTTTCTACTTCCGAGAACCTCACAGTCCCATCTTCTCCGAGTTCCTTTACGTTTTCAAAATACTCTTCAAGGGAAATTGAACTCGAAGTGTACCGGATCGCTTGAGCAAAGGTTTTCAGTGGCGCCCTGTAAACAACACCACGTTCAGGCCGGCGATCAAAAACCATGGTCGGGACCCAGAGCTCCTGGGAATCGACCAACAAGCCCTCCCGCGATTCGATCGAATCAAAAAGTTCCTCCACCTGCTCGATTGATTCAAATCGGCTCCCATTAATCGGGCTCAGAATAATACCGGATAACCCGATCAATAAAAACGGAATAGACCCATCCGAAAGTTCCAGCGTCCATTCATTGGATGGCAATGTACACTCAATTGAAAAATAGGAACAGCGGGTCAGGTGGAGGCCATCGGCGGACTTCACGCTATCCACAAAAATTGGAACCTGCTCCTGTATCATAATAAATCTTTCATGCTCAGGCCGTGGCGGATCAGTACCCTGATGTCCCTAAAAATTCCGTGTAAGGTGATATAAATATGCCTGTTTATTGTAAAGGTATATATTCTCGCCCCTTGCAGTTTCCCGCCACTCGCGGAATCCTATTTCGGAATTGGCTAAAGTCGCTAATTCGGCATTCAGCCCAGATTTTTTGTGTATCGGGTTTCGCTTGGCACGGCCGCAGAGCCGTACCAGCATCCTACAGCAGGCTTGCCATAGCCGCTTCGGGATTATATCAGCACGGTAGAAATGATTGGATCGCCGCGGCGTATCGGAGCCGTGCGATTCAGGCGGTAACAATGATGAACAGGCGCAGTTTCCTTCGCATCGGAGGACTTGGAATTTTGGGTTCGGCTCTTGATCCTTCCCGCGTTTCGGGGCAGGTCCCGGATGCGCGAAGCCCGGTCTCGGTGACCTCGGGACCGGACCGGCGGGAAAACCTGCTCCGGGCTCTGGAGCTGATGAAGCGGGAGATCCTGGCCGCCGCCCGGGGACGGCGGATTCTCCTCAAGCCGAACATGGTCAACTATGATGACAGCTGGGGCGGTAATCCGGTCTTGTCCTCGACGCACGTGGAGCAGGTGGAGATTGTCGTCGACTGGTTCCGGCATCTCGGGTTCCGGGACATCGCGATCGCCGAATCGACCCCCAACGGAATGACCCTGGACGGATTCGAGACATTGGGGTACACGAACCTGGCCCGCCGGTATCCGGTCGTCCTCAAGGACCTCAACCAGGAAGGCTACCAGGTGCTGGACATCAACGGGAACAGCCCGAACGTCCGGATCTCCCGCCTCATGCTCGACAAGCGCTACTACCGGGTATCACTGGCCAAGCTGAAGACCCACAACAACGCGGTGGCCACGTTTTCCGGAAAGAACGTCATCATGGGCAGCCCCGTCATCGATGTGAAGAACTTCATGAACCAGGGCGGCCGTTCGGACAAGGGGCGCATGCACGGCCGGACCAACCAGGACCTGCACGACAATCTCTTCCTGTTGGCCTACCATGGAGTCCGCCCGGACCTGGCGGTGATTGACGGTTTTGAGGGCATGGAAGGGGAGGGTCCCATCTGGGGAACCGGGGTTTCCTCGAGAGTGGCCGTGGTTTCCACCGATTGGCTGGCCTGCGATCGTGTCTGCTGCGAATTGATCGGCCTTGAAAAGCAGCTGCAGCAGCTTGGCCTGACTCCCGAGCTTCCGGCTTACCTGCAGTACTGCTCCCAGGCCGGAATGGGCGCCTTCTCCCTGGAGCAGATTCAGCTGCGCGGGGATCCGCTGGATGGATTGTGCCGACAATATCAACTGCATACCGAGGTAGCCGGCATGATCGGGATGGATCCATCCGCCCCGATTTTTCGTACCTCCCCGGCACAGGTTAATTCGAGCTATGCCGTACAACCCCCGCTGCGAATCTAGCCATGCCGACGCGACGCAGGTACATGATTTTCGGGATACGGATTCCGCTGCTGGTTTGCTTCTTAACCTGTAGCCTTCAGGCAACTACAATCTGGGAATCCGACACCATCAATGGGCGGATCGAGAAAGCGGTCTTTGACGCGGAGGCCGGGCGGATGGCCTGTCGCCTTTCCGGCGGACGGGTACTCATTCGGGATCTGGGCCAGCCGGGCAGCTCAAGGATGTTTTCAACCGAACCATATGAGGTTGCTGAGATCGCCATCAGCGGCGACGGAAGCGCTGTGGTCTGGGGCGATATTTTCGGCCGTCTGTACCGCTGGGCCCACGGTAAAGAACTGCTTTTCGTGGATACCGATGCCTGCGCCCTGACCGGTCTTACCGTCTCTCCTGACGGGAGCATGGTTGCTGTTGCCTCCAGCGGCGTCGCCGCCTCCCTGCGGGCGACCGGCGGGCTTTCCGTGGAGCGCTCCCGCGCACTCAGCCTGGGGCAGGTCCGGGCCCTCGCCATGGATCCATCCGGCGAAAACCTGCTGGCCGCCGACCATGCCGGACTCCTGCAGCGGGTGGACATGTATTCGGCTTCCCGGTCCAGCGGACGGCTTGACAGCATCGGTGCCCGGGGGGCCCTCAATGTGGAAGCCGGACAAGTTGAATGGGTTGTCTGGGATGAGGCAGGATCCCTGTTTTTCCTCGATGCCGCGCTGGTAAAACTAGCCACGGTGGAACTGGGGAATTCACCCGTCACGGCCAGTCATTATGAAGCGGCCGGACAGGAGCTATGGCTCGGATTCCGGAATGGCAGCCTGCTCTTGATATCACTGGCCGAAGGGAACCTCGGGGAAACCACCTTGTTGGCGGAATTTGAGGAGCCCGTCGTCGGGCTGGGAGGCAAGGGCGACGGAACGGTTCTGGTCATGACCGAATCCGGTCGGCTGCTTGCCTCGGGGGAGTCCGGGTTCAGTCTGGTCAGCGAACCGGCGTTTGAGGGTCAGCCCCTGCGCCTGCAGGTCAGCCTCATGGCGGGAATCGCCTCCATCATGACCGACAGGGGAGACCGCATCCTTTCCCTGGCGAATGGCTCCCGGCAGGCCCGTCCGGTTCCATCGGATGGAATCATCCTCGATTCAGCAATCTTTCATGGGTTTTCCGGAAGCGGACCCATTCACCTCATCCTTGATCCGGATTCCCTTGAACTGCGCCTGGATGGAAAAGTGCTTCCGGCACCCATTCCGATCGAGGGCTGGACCCCGGACAGGATAGCAGCCGATGCCTGGTCCCCGCGGATCGCCCTGATGTCGGCGCTCGGCGAAGTCCGGCTCATCGAGCAGACCAGGCAAGGCTTCAGCCGGGAAGTCCTCCTTTATTCACCGATCACTACACTTTGGGAGGATGTCGAGTTTGACCAGAACGGCGAAATCCAGCGACGTCAAGCGGAGGCCACTACTTCACTTCCGGCACCGGACGGTCCTTTCCGGTTGGACCTCGGGGAGGAGGGCGGGATCGCCTTCGCCAGGCTGGAAGCGGATCCCGCCTTGCTGACCTGGCCGGACCTGTCGCCTTCGCCAAACGGGGGCATGCAGGGCGGTTTTCTCGGCAGAATCCGGGCCCTGCGTCATCCATGGTTTCTGCAGCGGGAGTTCGGCTGGGGATATGTCCTTCCATTCGGCGGCATCAGTTGGTTCTGGTTCCCCGGGGAGGGTTGGCTGGCCGGGAGTCCGGATTTCGGTTCGTGGCTGTTTTCCGAAACCACCGGTGATTGGATTTATACCCTGGTGGATGACACGGATTGCCATTGGATCTATGACTTCGCCGGGAAGAAATGGCGCCAGTTCGGGCAGGGTGAATGACTTCCCGCCCTGACTTCCCAATAATGTGGCGGGTGAAGAAAGTGTCCTGACCCGACAGCTTGGGTTCATTTGCCAACGAATTTGTTGCTTGGCGACCTCGCATTAATCGCCCAAAATGGCGGGCCTCGCATTAACACCTGAATCGCTTCCATCATGAAAATCATTGTCACTCTTCTCTCTGTGTTCTCCAGTCTGACCCTGACACTGGCCGCGCAAACTGCCGACACCATCTACCACAACGGCGTCATCATCACCATCAATGACGCTGCGCCAACCGCCGAGGCGGTGGCGGTCAAGGACGGCAGGATCCTCGCCGTCGGAGCCGGGGACAAGGTCCTCAAGACCAAGGGTAAGGAGACCACCCTCATCGACCTCGGCGGCAAGACGATGCTGCCGGGCTTCGTCGATTCCCACGGCCACACCTACCTGATTGGACTGCAAGCCTCGACCGCCAACCTGCTGCCGCCTCCCGACGGCGAAGGCAAGGATATCGCCAGCCTGCAGCGACTGCTCACGGACTGGGCGCAGAGCCACAAGGAGGTCGTCGAGAAGGTTGGCTGGATAGCAGGCTTTGGCTACGACAACGCGCAGCTGGCCGAGCAACGTCATCCCACCAAGGAGGATCTCGACAAGGTCTCGACTGAATACCCGGTGCTGATCATCCACCAGTCCAGCCACCTCGGGGTCGGCAACAGCAAGGCCCTTGAAATGGCGGGGATCACTGCCGATACGGAAAATCCCAAGGGTGGCGTCTTCCAGCGCAAGGAAGGCTCCAATGAACCCAACGGAGTGTGTGAGGAATACGCGTTTTTCTATCTGGCCGCCAAACTTGCCGCCAAATTCGACGACGATATAAATGAAGCGCTTGTGCTCGAGGGCGCCAAGCTTGCTGCCTCCTTCGGTTATACCACCGCCCAGGAGGGCCGCGCCTTCGGTCCCGGCTTGGAAGCCATGGAACGTGTCGCCAATTCGGGCGAGCTCCCCATCGACCTCGTCGCCTACCCGGACATCCTCGAGGTTGATGATCCCGAGACGTCGAAGGAGTACACGAACCATTTCCGCATCGGGGGCGTGAAGCTGACCATCGACGGTTCGCCGCAGGGCAAGACTGCCTGGCTCACGAAGCCCTACTTCATTCCTCCGCCAGGACAACCGGAGGACTATGTAGGCTACGCCGCGATCGACGAGAAGACAACCGTCGCCGCGGTGAAGAAAGCCTATGACAACGGCTGGCAGATCCTCTGCCACTGCAACGGCGACGCCGCCTCGGACCGCTTTATCGCCGCCATCCGCAAAGCGCAGGAAATATATCCGGATGTCGACAACCGACCGGTGCTCATCCACGGCCAGGTCCTGCGTGAGGACCAGGTCGATGCGCTCAAGGAGTTGAAGGTCTTTCCCTCCCTTTTCCCCATGCACACCTACTACTGGGGCGACTATCACCGCGATTCAGTGCTGGGTCCCGAGCGCGCGCCAAACATCTCGCCCACCGGTTGGGTGCTGGAGCGTGGCATGATGTTCGGCAGTCACCACGATGCGCCGGTTGCCCTGCCTGACTCGATGCGGGTCCTTTCCGCCACCGTGACCCGCAAGACCCGCACCGGAAAGGTCCTCGGGCCCGAGCACAGGGTACCCGTTGCCACGGCCCTCAAGGCCCTGACGATCTGGCCGGCGTGGCAGCACTTCGAGGAGAAGACAAAGGGCAGCATTGAGGTCGGCAAGCTCGCCGACCTGGTGATCCTTTCCGGCAACCCGCTTGAGGTCGACGAGGACAAGCTGGCGCAAATCAAGGTCCTTGAAACCATCAAGGAAGGGAAGAGCGTCTATAAACGCTCCACTGAGAACGCCTCCATCTCCCAGCCCGCTTCCTTCGGGATCACGCTTGACCACACCCCGGATGAACATGGGGAAGACCACTCCATCCCCGGAATCAAGCCGATCTGCGGCGACGGCTGCTTCAATCACGGGCTCAGCGTGCTGCTGCGGGCGATCGAAAGCGCCAGTGCCGGCGGTGACTGATTTCGACAAACCTGATTGCCGGCAAAGCGCCGGATACGGCCAAGTCAGGCAAATCCTTTTGCCCCGTGGTGAAAGCGTTGGGCCACCTGCTGCCTACCGCTGGCCGAGCTTGACCATCACCTGCTTGACCGCCATCCACATGTCGAGGTAGGCGTAGGTGGCCAGACGCCCCAGGAAGAGCACGTCGGTCTCGGCCGCGACGGCCGGCTTGTAGCGCTCACTGTACAACTCGCGGCCATGACCGAAGCTCTTCGGATAAATGGGTAGATTGGTCTCGTCGTGTTCCTCGGGATAATCGCGGGTGAGGATCGTGGTCTCGACCTTTTCGTCGAGGTAGACGCTGTTGTCCATGGTCCGGTTGTAGGGCTTGCGATTGCATTCATTGATCACGCTTCCCTTCTCGAAACTGAAGAGGGGATCCTTGGGGGCCGGGAAGTGCTCGAATCTCAGGGATCGATAGGGAAGCCGCCCCCACTTGTACTTGAAATAGGCGTCCACCTTGCCGGTAAAGATGAGCAGATCGCAATGCCGCCCGCGCCAGGCGTCTTCTTCCGCCCCGAGATGGACCGTAATGCCCTCGAGCATCGCCTTGAACATCTCGGTATAGCCGTTGACCGGCTGGCCCTGGTAGGCATCGGTAAAGTAGCGGTCATCGTAATTGTCCCGCTTCTCCGGCACCCGCCCGGAAATGCTCTGCGGCAGTTCCTCCCAGGGAATTCCCCAGTGCCGCTCCGAATAGTCGCGATAGATCAGCTCCCGGATCTCCGGACCGCTCAGGTCGCGTCCAATCTGCTCCGCGCTTTTCTTGTTGAAAGGGATGGAAATCAAGCCCAGCCGGGTGTTGGCCCGGACCCGGTGCACATAGTTGTTGAATTTCGTGTAGCGCCCGAGGAAATTCCATACCTCCTCGTCCTTGGTGTGGAAGAGGTGCGCCCCGTACTTGTGCACGGTGACGCCGTCCTGGTGATAGTCGTAGCAGTTGCCCCCGATGTGCTCCCGCATCTCGAAGATCTCCACCTGGTGGCCCTGTTCCTTGAGCAACACGGCCGCCGTGATACCCGACAGCCCGCAGCCTATGATATTCACCTTCATCGCGCAGGGTGGGGCGGTAGACGCCGATTAGCGGAGGCTGTGGAATAACCGTGCATACGATAGATTAATAAGGATTACTCAACCACCGCAGCCTTTAAAGCCGCCGACAAGTAAAAACCGTTCCGCACGC
>CAJXMX010000178.1 GCA_913056355.1 uncultured Opitutales bacterium | reverse complement strand
TTCCCGAGGAACTGGTGGTCATGGGAAGCACCTCCCAGGGAGTCCGCTCCGCCCCCAAGGTGGAGCCCGAGCCGGCGCCCAAACCGGTGGTCGCGGAAAAGGAGCAGCCCCGCAAGACCACCAAGGAGGAGCCCAACCGGGGCACCCCGGTGGACAAGCGCGGCTGGACCCTCGAGGCCGGGCTGGATTTCAATTCCCGCAGCGGGAACACCGAAAAGCTGGACCTGACCTTTACCGCCGAGGCCAAGCTGCAGCGGCAGTTTGACCGCTTCGACCTCTACAGCCGCTACAGCTACGGGGAGAACAAGGGTTCCGTGTCCTCGGACGAGTTCATCGCCGGTGGGAGGTACACCAATTTCTTTTATGAGGACATCGGCTTCTTCGTCCGCGAGGAATACGAGCTGGACGAGTTCGAGGGGCTGGAATACCGGTCCACAACGGCGGCCGGCATCAGCTGGAAAGTCCGCAACCGTGAGGATCTGCGGATCGAGGCCCGCTCGGGACTCAGTTACCGTTACGAGGATTACAAGGACGACGGGACCCGGGATTTTCCGGGCATGGACCTGGGGGTCGATATCAACTGGAAGATCAATCCCTGGATCCGTTTCAAGGGTTCCTACACCTTCCTGCCCTCGGTGGAGGAATTGGAGGACTACGTTGTCGAGCAGGATTCCGGAATCGACATGCCGCTGGACATGTCCAAACGCTGGAAACTGCGCCTCGGGATGAGCGCCAAGTACAACAACGCTCCCGACCAGGGTCGTGAACGGCTCGATACCCGCTACTATGCGCGGGTCATCGCCCTGTGGCCCTGAGAACCGGATTCCTCAATTCGTATCCTTGTCGGAGAGAGGGACTTGACCGCCTGACAACCGGCTGTCATCCTCGCCTGCGTTGAAGGATGAATGATGAGGGTTACATATTAGACCGGGATTACGAAAAGTTTAACCAGCACCCGGACCTGCAATCGCATCTGGCCGCCCTGGCCGTGAACGGATTGGCCGGGTCCCCGTTCCGCAAACACGTTGTCGACCTGACCACCGAGCGCAAGGAGCTGAAAAGCGGGATGATCCTCGCGGTGGCCCTGACCATGGCCGAACGCTGGAAGACAACCATCCCGGACAAGCGGGTGGGGGTGGTCTTTCCGGCCGGACTGGGCGGCATCCTGACCAACCTGGCCCTGACCCTTATCGACAAGGTTCCGGTTAACCTGAACTTCAGTGCCGGTCGCACGGCGATTGAGCAGTCGCTCGAGATCGGGGAGGTCAAGACCATCATCAGCGCCGGAGCCGTGAAGGAGAAAGTGCCGGATTTTCCCTGGCCGGACAAGATTGTCGACCTTGTCCGCGAGCGGACTTTCATCAACAAGAAGGATGTCCTCAAGCGCCTGGTCCTGATTTCCCTTTTACCGGGCCGCAGCCTGGTCAAGCGCTGGAACATCCCGACCCGGGGGGGTGAACGCGAGGCCGGCTTGCTCTTTTCCAGCGGCAGCACCGGCAGCCCCAAGGGCATTCCCCTGAGTCACCGCAATGTCATCGCCAACTGCCTGCAGATCCTCGAGTGTCATCTGCTGAACCGCAACCAGGTCCTCCTGGCCTGCCTGCCGACCTTCCACAGTTTTGGATTCACCGCCACCCTCTGGTACCCGCTGCTCTACGGCGTCAAGTGCGTGACCTTGCCGTCCCCGCTGGAAACCCGGCGCATCGCTGAAGCCGTCGAGGCGGAAAAGGTGACCGTCATGATGGGCACCCCGACCTTCCTTCGGCCTTATTTCAAGCGGGTGCAGCCCGAGCAGATGAAGTCCTTGAAGTATGTTGTCGGGGGAGCGGAAAAAACACCTCCGGGCTTTGCGGAACGCTGGGAACGCACCTTTGGCAGCACCTACCTGGAGGGCTACGGGCTGACCGAGACCTCCCCGGTGGTCGGGGTCAACCTCCCCGAGATGGAGGGGCACCCGGCCCAGATCAAGCCCGGTTCAATTGGACGCCTGGTTGCCGGGATGCGGGCCCGGGTGGTCGATCCGGCCAGCGGCCGGGTGCTTCCCATCAACCAGCGCGGCATTCTCGACCTGCAGGGGGCCAACGTGTTTCGTGGTTATCTCAAGAACAAGGAAGCCACGGCCCAGGTCATGCATGATGGCTGGTTCCGGACCGGCGACCTGGCCCGGATCGACTCCGAAGGCTACCTCTTCATCGAGGGCCGGGTGAGCCGCTTTTCCAAACTGGGCGGGGAAATGGTCCCCCACGGCCGGGTGGAACAGATCATTGCCGAGTGTTTCCATCTCGAGGATGCCGAGTCGCCCCTGGTGGCGGTGACCGGAATTTCGAATGAAGCCAAGGGGGAGGCCCTGGTGGTCCTGGCAGCGGTTGAAATCAAGCCCGGTGAGCTCCGCGAGCGCTTGCTCAAGGTCGGCCTGCCCAACCTCTGGATCCCGCGGATCATCCTCCGGGTGGATGCCATTCCCAGCCTGGCCTCCGGCAAACTTGACCTGAAGGCGCTGGACGCGCTGGCCCGCCGCAAATTGCAGGAGGCTCAGGGCAGCCGCTGACGGGTCGCCTCGAACAGGGCCACGGCGGCCATTGATGATACGTTGAGGCTGTCCGTGATCCCCTTCATGGGCAGACGGTAACCGCTGAAATTGTCCATCCATTCACCGGAGAGCCCGGTATCCTCGGCTCCGAGGACGATGGCCGTGGGCTGGCGCAAGTCGGCCTCCCAAAGGTTGCGGGTGGCGGAAGGGGAGGTCAGGACGGGCTGGATCTTGCGTTGTTCCAGGAAAACAAAGGCGGACCCGTTGTCCGTGCAGCAGAAGGGAAGCTGGAAAAAGGCGCCTTGCGAGGCGCGGATGGTGTTGGGATTGAAGGGATCGGTTCCCTCCCCGGTAATGACCATGGCGTCCGCTCCGGCAGCATTGGCGGTCCGGAAAATCGCCCCCAGGTTGCCGGGCTTTTCAATTCCCTCCAGGATCACCAGCAGCGGAGTATTTCCCAGGGGCAGTTCCTCCAGTGACCAGTCCCGCTGGATTCCGACGGCCAGGAGCCCGTCCGGTCCCTGCCGGTAGGCGGCCTTGGCGAATGCGTTTTCCGACAACCGGACGATCTCGATGCCATTCTCTTCCACGGCGTGGAGGAGATCGAAGGATCCCTCCTGCTTGAAGAGGTCGTCGCAGAAATAGACCGTTTCCAGCGGCCAGCCACACTGGAAGGCCCGCTCGATTTCCCGGAATCCCTCAATCAGGAAACGCTTCTGCCGTTTTCGGTGGCTGCCCTCGCGGAGGCGGACGAGGTTCTTGATGCGGGGATTCTGGATGCTGGTGATCGTCTCGGACATCGGGAATTGCCTACTCTTGCCATTAGCTGGCGGGTGACGAGAAAATTTGCGGCTTGTCGCGGAGCCCCGGGACGGCATCCAATGGGGATCCTTGGCCATGAAGCAACCACCGCGCAACTTCCATCCCGAACCCTTCTCCTACCATCAGGAACTGGAGCTGACCATTGAGGACCTGACCAACCTCGGCCAGGGCGTGGCCCGGGTGGACGGCTGGGTGGTTTTTGTCCCCTACGCACTGCCCGGGGAGCGCGTCCGGGTGCGGATCTGGCGCAACAAGCGCAGCTACTCGGATTCAGATCTGATGGAGGTGCTGGAACCTTCGCCGGACCGGGTGGAGCCGTTGTGCCCGCTTTTCGGGAATTGTGGCGGCTGCCAGTATCAGCACTACGCCTACACGGCCCAGCTGGAATGGAAGCGGGTCCAGATCCGGCAGTTGCTGCGCAAGATGGCCGGACTGGAGCACCCGGTCAATCCCTGCCTTGGCAACGCCGCGCACACTTACCACTACCGTTCCAAGATCACGCCCCATTTCCGGCAGAAACCGACCTTGCCGGGAATTCCGATCGGCTTCCAGAAAGCCGACAGCCGGGCCATTGTCGATGTCCAGGAGTGTCCCATCGCCAACCCGGCCATCAATGTCGCCCTGGCCTCGATCCGGCCCAGGTTGCGTTCAGGCGAGATGCCCTACAAAAGGGGCGGAACCCTGCTCCTGCGGGATTCCGAGGCCGGGGTGGTGCACAACATGCGGGCCGCGGTCACGGAGAAGGTCCACGGATTCCGCTTCCAGTTCGTGGCCGGGGAGTTTTTCCAGAACAATCCCCATGTCCTGCCCATGATGGTGGATTACGCCCTGGAACGGGCCGCCGGCCCGGAAATCGACTACCTGGTCGATGCCTATTGCGGGGTGGGCGTCTTCGGCATCTGCGGGCACCGGCTCTTCAAGGAGGTGCGCGGGATCGAAGTCAACGAGCAGGCTATCGTCATGGCCCGGCACAATGTCAACGCCAACCAGGTCGGCAATGTCCATTTCCAGCTGGGATCTGCGGAGGCCATCTTTGCCGGGCTGCCATTCGACGGGGGGCGCACCACGGTACTGATGGATCCCCCGCGCAAGGGCAGCGACCCGCTTTTCCTGGACCAGTTGCTGGCCTTTGGTCCGGCCCGGATCGTCTATGTCAGCTGCGGCCCGGACACCCAGGCCCGCGATGTCCAGCGCCTCATGGAAGGGCCGTACACGGTGCAGGATATCCAGCCGGTGGACCTCTTCCCGCAGACCCGGCACATCGAGAATATCATGACCCTGGTCCGCCAGGCCTGAGTCAGCGCTTGCGGTTCCATTCCGGGGAACCGTAGCGCCGTTGCTCCTTTTCAAGGATATCCCGGGGCAGGCTGCCGGTGAACCGCACCTGTTCCGCTTTCAGCCAGAAATCGAGCTGGTCGCCGAAGATCCCGGTAAACCGGATGCGGGAGAAGTCCGTCCAGTGGCGGGTGTCCAGGCTGCCCTGGATGAGGATGCCCGCGCGGCTGCGGCGCATGGCGGCTCCGGCCAGCTTGGCCCCGGAGTGCGGATGAACCACGTCAAACGGTTCCGGCGACTCGAAGCACACGCCCGGACCCGGCGACGTGTTGTCGGTGGAACATGGCTCCCGGCAGTCAGCGAGGCCCGCCAGGTGGCCCTGGTCCATCAGGGCCGTGGCCAGGTTCCGGTGCAATTCCCGGTAGATGTCGCTGGCCGGTTTCCGGAAGAGGGAGTGGTCCGGCGGGATGGTCAGGGCGTAGGTCAGGTCGGCCCGGTGATCGACGATCCCCCCGCCGGTGATCCGGCGGATACAGGCGCCCTTGAAATCCCTGGTCCGGGTCCGGACCCAGGCCCAGCGCTGGCTGTAACCGAAGGTGATGGCCGGCTCGGTCCAGCGGTAAACCCGCCACATGGCTTGCCCTGCCTGATGGCCGGTTTCCAGCATGGCTGCATCCATGGCCATGTTTTCGGCCGCCCCGAACTTGCCGTACTCGATTTGGGATAATTGCATTGGCTGGGATTGCACTTGAGCAAGAATCCATTACACCGACAACTACATATTAATGAAGTATACCGACCTGATCCGGCCGCAAATCGGCACCCTTCCCGTCTACCAGCCCGGCAAGCCGATCGAGCTTCTGGCCCGGGAGAAGGGCCTGCAGCTGGAGTCGATCATCAAGCTGGCTTCCAACGAGAACCCGCTCGGCTCTCCACCCGGCGTGGTCGAGGCGGTCCGGCGCGCGGCGGCCAACATGGCCCCGTATCCCGACAACAATGGCTATGCGCTGGTCCGGGCCCTGGCCGGGCGCTACGGATTCGATCCCGCTCAGCTCACTCTCGGGGCCGGCTCCAACGAGATTTTCTACCGGCTCTGCGACCTGTTCGCGGCCCCCGGAGTGGAGGTTGTTGTCGGCGAGTATGCCTTCATTTCCTACCGGATTTCCGCCATGCTGGCCGGTGCGACAGTCGTTCCGGCGCCCATGCCGGACCTGAAGCATGACCTCAACGCCCTGCTGGAGGCAATTACCCCGGCGACCCGGCTGGTTTTTCTGCCCAATCCCAACAATCCCACCGGGACCGGCCTGCCGCCGTCCGAAGTGGAGCAGTTTGCCCGGGCCCTCCCGGAGTGGGTGGTCTTTTGCTATGACGAGGCCTACGCCGAGTACGAGGAGGAGGTGCTCGATGTCCAGGCCCTGATCCGGGACGGGATCAAGATCATCGGGACCCGCACCTTCTCCAAGGTCTATGGCCTGGCCGGATTGCGGATCGGCTACGGTTATTCCCACCCGGACCTGGCCGAGTTGCTGAACCGGGTTCGCCCGCCCTTCAACACCTCGTCCCTGGCCCAGGTAGCGGCCATGGCCGCCCTTGCGGACGAGGATTGGGTCCGGCACAGCCGGACGGTCAATGCGGCCGGCCGGCAACAATTGCTGGAGGGAATGGAGCGCATCGGCGTCAGCTGCCGCGGGACCCATGGGAATTTTGTGCTTTTTTCGCTGGAGCAGGCGGATTCCATTTGGAAATCTCTCCAGCAAATGGGTATCATCGTGCGACCACTGGCGAGCTATGGACTTCCGGATCATTTGCGGGTTACCATTGGTTCGGAGCCCCAGAACGCGCGCTTTCTCGATGCCCTCGCTCAGCTAACTTAACATGGAGATGTCGAAGTCCACGACAGTCGCTTGGTGATCGCGCTTACAACGAATACTACCGTGCAGTTGGTCGGTATCCCGCTGACCCTGTTTGTCAATGCGGTCCTGGTGGCCTGCGAATTCAGCCTGATCAAGATCCGGTTCAGCCACTTCAACACCGATCTCCGGGACCGGGTCGAAAGCAGCGCCCGGCTGGCCCCATTGCTGGAAGCGGGGGACCGCACCATCCGCGTCATCCGCCTCGGCCTGACAGCCTGCCTGCTGCTCTACGCCCTGTTCAGCTTTCCCCTTCTGGAGCGCCTGTGCGGCAGCCTGGAACTGCAGCTCTACGGCCGGACCACCCCGGTCTCCGCGGCCCTGGCCTTTCTCTTTGCCCTGACCGTCCACCACCTGGTAGGGGAATTGTTCCCCCGGGCCCTCGGCCTGGCTTATCCCATGCAAAGCCTGCGCCTGGGTTTCCCGCTGATCGGCATTCTCGGTTGGCTGACCCGGCCGGTGCGACTGCTGGTCCTCGGCATTGTCCGCTTCATCTGGCGGATGTGGCGCAAGGAACCGGTTCCGGACCTGGATTCCCTGGACCTGGAAACCCAGATCGAGCTCCTTCGCAAGGAGGATCCGGAAATGTCCATGGTGGCCCAGCTGATTCTCAAGAACACCATGCTGATGCGCGAGCTGGTGGTGTCAGACGTCCTGCTTCCCCGCAACCAGGTCAAGTATTTCGACCTCAACCTGCCCCTGCACGACAACCTGAAAATGGCCAAGGAATCGGGACACACCCGGTTCCCCCTCTGTTACGGCGACCTCGACCGCTGCCTCGGCCTGATCCACATCAAGGATATTTTCCGCTATCCCGGGGACCTCGACCGGCTGGATTTGCGCCGGATCAAACGGAACATGATCCGCATCGACAGTGAGGAGCCTCTCGAGACGGCCCTTACCAAGCTCCTGTCCCACCGGATGCACATGGCCCTGGTCATCGATGAATTCCGCGGAACGGAAGGGGTCCTGACCCTGGAGCGGATCCTGGAACAGCTGGTCGGCGAGATCCGGGACGAGTTTGACGCCGATGAGGAAGTGCTGGTCCGGGCCGACCTGGCCAAGGAGGAGGCCGTGGTCTCCGGCCTGACTCCGCTTCATGAGGTGGAATCCATTTTCGGGGTCGACCTGGAGAACGAGGAAGTGTCCACCATCGGCGGCCTGGTCACCAGCGAGCTGGGACGGATTCCGGAGGCGGGTGAAAAACTGATTATCTCCGGGCTGGAACTCGAGATCACCGGGGTGGATGACACCCGGATCCTGGAAGTCCACATCCGGAGCCTGGCCCCGGACGAGCCGCAAGACTGAGATCCGCCCCCCGGATTCAGGAGGATTGCTGGCCGGAGGCCCGGCGGGCCCAGATGTTCCAGTCCATCTTGTCCTGCTCGCTGATGATGCGGGCCAGGTTGTCCAGCAGTTGCTGCCGGTCCCTGGTAAAGAGAAACCGGTCGCTTTGCAGCTCGTCGTGGATCTCCTCCAGGGTCTTGTAGTTGGGCCGGCGCAGGTCAAACAGGGCCTGCAGGTGGTCGTACAGTGAGAACAGAACCCCCAGGTCCATCTCCACCTTGATCAGGGAGACCAGGGCCTGCTCGTTGTTGGGATCCCGCAGGTAGGCCTCCTCGAGAATCCGCCGGGCCTGCTCGTCGAGGCCGTTTTTGCGGAAGCGGCGGGAGGCCTCCATCAACTGGGTGACGTTGGAGCGCTTGGATTCCAGGAAATTCTTCAGGTACAGGCTGCCCAGTTCGGGATCCCCGCTGCCGAAATAGGCCAGGGAGCGGATCGCATTGAAGGAGGCCTCCGCGGTCAGCATCCAGGCCGGATCTTCCTCCACCAACTCGTTGCAGAGTTCGATTGCCTTCTCGAACTGGTTGTCCTGGACCATTGCCTCCGCCAGGGTGAGGCTGAAAATGCTCAGGCTGAATCCGTTCTCAAGGGCAATTTCATAGAGGCGGGACGTCGCCTCCACGTTGCCGTATTCCGCGCACAGCTGGGCCAGGGCCATCATCGCCTGCTCGTCGTTGCGATGCTCCTTGAGCAGGGCCTCGATTTCCCGGTCCCGCCTTTCATATTGGCCCGAGGCCGAAAGAATATCGATCAACTGGATCCGGGGCCGCCAATCCATTGGATTCAGGATGACCTTGTTCAGGGCCAGTTCGCGGGCCTTGTCGTATTGGCCGGTCAGTTTGTAGACGGAGATCAGCTGGTTGACGATGGGGGCGGCCTTGTCCTTGTCGATGTTCCTCAGTATCGTGCGCAAAACCGCCACCGCCTCCTCGGCGCGACCTGTCCGCTGGTACAACTGGGTACCCATGATCACCCCGTCGACGGACCGTTCGATGTCCGTGGTCTCGATCAGGTTGCGCACCACCTCAAAGTTCCCTCGCAGGAAGGCTGCCTGGAACCGGCACACCGTCAGGATCCGGTTTACCTCCTCCGGGAGATCCTCCTGCAGCAGGCGCTCGGTCATCTCCATGATCCGGTCGTCCTGCTTCTCCTGCAGCAGCAACATGCAGGCCATGCGGACGTACTCCGGATCCTCCTTGCCGTAATCAATTCCCTCGTAGAGCAGGTTGGTGGCCA
>CAJXMX010000177.1 GCA_913056355.1 uncultured Opitutales bacterium | reverse complement strand
GGCCGCCGCCTCGCAGGCGGCCATCCCGAAGCCCTCCATGACCGACATGGTAATGAAGATCCGCGCCGTCCGCAGGAGGTCCGGCATGATCTCGCTGCCGTTGCCCGACTGGGGCAGCTGCTGCGGACTGAGGATGAAAACGCGGTCCTCCAGCTTGTGTTGGTCGATGATCCCGTGAATACGCTGGGCGGTCCCGGGCTCCATCTGCTCGTCGAGATTCATGAACATCACGTAATCCTCGAATTCCTGCGCGATTTCCGCGAAGGCGGCCACCGCCTTGTCCTTTTCCTTCAAGGAGTCGGATCGCCCGAACTCGCAGATGTGGGGCTTCCGGAAAATCTCCTCGGGGAGGTTCAGGAACTCCGCGCAATGGCGGATACAGGCCCCGTCCAGCTGATCTTCATCGAAAGGACGGAAGCGCTCCGTGTCCACCCCCGGATAGATATCGATAATCTTGTCATGGATTTTCCCGTCGTAGCTGCGGATCAAATCCTCACGGACCAGCTTGGAGGTGGAGCCGATGGCGTCGGCCGAGTTGACAATCATCCGCTCGAACCGTTCCCGGGCCGGAATGCTGTGGCGTTCATGGTGGGTGTCCGGAAGCGGGGCCATTTTCATGCCGACCGGTTCGTGCGGAACCCAGACATGGGGCACCTTCGTGAACGTCCTCTGCAGGAACAGCGCCATCAGGCCCCCGTCCCAGAAATGGGAGATGATGAGGTCCGGGCTGTAGTCCCTGGGGAGCTGCGCGACGACATTCTCCGAGGCCTGCTCGATGAGCGCCCCGGTCAGGAATTCCTTGCGCATGAAGGCGGGGACCTCGTCGGCTACATGAAGGACATAAAGTTCCCGCTCCGGATCCTTCGAGTATCCCTCCCGAATCCGTTCCGTGTAGGGATGCGAGAATCCCCCCCGGTTGAGGATGGTCACCCGGGCATCGTAATTGTCATGCAGGACCTCGGCCATGTTCTGGACGTAGATGTTCTGGCCGCCGGTGTCCGGCAGTCCGGGGAATATTTCCAGTTCGTGGATCCCGTGCCAGGTGATGAGCAGAATGTCCTTCATTTTGTTGTCAGTAAACATAGGGCAATGATTCGTGGTTAATTTCCGGTTCGGCGTCCGCTTAAGGTAAAGGAAAGCGGCCCGTGATCAAGACATGCACCGGATAATGTTGAATCCCGTGATCCGGCCGGGGGCCGGCAATTGTGTCCCAAGCCCAATGATTGGGATTGAGCCCCGGACCTGCTTCTTCCTAATCAAGGTGAGGCGGGGCCGGTCCCGGGACAGGATCCGGCCACCCTCGGACTGGATTACCCAAGCGGAAATGGAAATCGTGAAAAAATCATTGTTAAAGTGGACGGTCCTGGCCGGCCTGATGTGGGCAAGTGTCTGCCCGGCCCAGATCGAGGAGCGGACGCGGCCGGCGGAGTGGGATCTACTCGTTCCCGGCGGTCGCTTCATGGACCGTTTTCAGCCGATGCGGGGACAGGTGCTGTCCCGGGACACCTGGGGCGCCGACAAGGTCATTCCGCGCTACGTCGACAACGGGATCGAGGACCAGACCTGGTCCTGGTGGGGCGGCAACATCATTCAGGGCGACGACGGGCTCTACCACCTCTTTGTCTGCGGCTGGCTGGAGAGTTCTCCCAAGGGGCATTATGAGTGGGGGAATTCAACTGTCTTCGACACGGTCAGCGAAAGTCCCACCGGACCGTTCACGGTTCGCAGGGAGATTGGAAAGGGACACAATCCGGAAATCTTCAGGGCCGCGGACGACCGCTATGTCATCTACGTCATCGATGCCCGTTACGTCTCCGACAGCCTCGACGGACCCTGGGAGTACGGCCAATTCGCGTTCAACCCGCGTGACCGGGAAATCATCGAGGGGCTCTCCAACCTCTCCTTCGCCCGGCGGGAGGATGGCTCCTTGGTCATGGTCTGCCGGGGTGGCGGGATCTGGATCAGCCGGACCGGGCTCTCCCCGTGGAACCAGATCACCGACCGGCGCGTCTATCCTCCCGTCGACGGGCGCTTCGAGGATCCGGTCATCTGGCGCGACGAGGTGCAATACCACATGATCGTCAACGACTGGTCCGGCCGCATTGCCTGGTATCTGCGCTCGCCGGACGGAATCAACTGGGTGGTCGACCCGGGCGAGGCCTACGCCCCCGGCATCGCCGTGCATGAGGACGGCCTGGTCGAGGACTGGTTCAAGTTTGAGCGCCTCAAGATTCTCCAGGACACTTATGGCCGGGCCATCCAGGCCAACTTCGCCGTTATCGACGTCTTCAAGTACGAGGACAAGGCCAGCGACAACCACAGCTCCAAGAACATTTCCATTCCCCTGAATCCGGGCCTGCTCCTGGAGATCCTCAACGGGGAACCGGTGACCGCGGACACCGGCGAGATCCGGGTCCGGATCCGGGCGGAGGCCGGCTTCAATCCGCTTGAGGCGGTCGATGTCTACTCCCTGCGCTTCGGCGCTTCCGCCGAGGTCAACTTTGGCCGCGGAAGCCGGGCCCTGCACGCGAAGGTGGAAGGTCGGGACCTGGTCGTCACCTTCGATGGGATGGGGAGCGGCATTAATGCGGAGACCTTCGCCCCCAAGCTGATCGGGCGTACCCGCGCGGGCGGCCTGCTGTTCGGCTACGCCCGCCTGCCCGGACGGGAATACCTGAAGCCCATCCTCTCGGCCCGGAAGCCGACCTTCAGCAAGGCGGAGGACCATTGGCAGGGGATCCTTGAGGTGCAGAACTTCGGGCAGGTCGCTTCCGGGGAGGCCTCCCTGACGGTTGAAATCCTCCCGTCCGGGGAGCCGGTCGAGCTGGGCCGGGCGCGGGTCCCCGCGCTGCAGCCCTATGAAAAGGCGACCCTTTCCTTTGCCTGCAAGGCATCACCAAAAGTGGCGGTCGCCACGCCCCTCAAGGTGACGATCCGGTCCGGCGATGAAGTCCTCTCCACCTTCAACTCCAAGTTGGAGGGGGACGGGCGCTTTCCCCCGGTCCGGGTGGCTTCCGTCTTTGCGCCGGCTGGGGAGTCCAATGTCCGGTCCTCCTTCCAGCTTGGCGAAGGACGTGCGCTGATCGGGACGGAAGAACATGGCAGGATCTACCGGACCACGGACAGCGGGCAGAGCTGGCAACCGGCCTTCGACGGAGGCGCGGCATGGGGCATCGCCGATGTCCGCAACTTTATCCGGGCGGACGACGGGAACCATTACATGACCACCACCGAGCCCGCCCTGGTGGCCCGCTCCGGGGATGAGGGCCGGACCTGGACTGTTGTCTGCGAGGCCCCGGGCTCCCGCACGGTGGGCCTGGTCCAGCTCGACAACGGCGTCATCCTGGCCGGCCTGCGGCGCTCGGAAAACGGTCTGACCAGCCTTATCCGGAGCGAAGATTATTTCGAGACCTTCGATTACATTCCCCTTTCCACCACGGAGCCGCGCCAGAACGTGACCTGCTTCGGCTACTGGGGCGGCCCGGAAGTCCTGGCCGGGGTCGGCTTCGAGGGGCCGGGGAAAGTCTACAAGTCGACCGACTACGGCCGGACCTGGTCGAAGATGGCGGAGTTTCCCGAGGCCCGGGACCTGTTGGATTTCTTCAGGGCCGATGGAAAGCTCAACGTGCTGGCTTCGGGCATCTCCACCCTCTACCAGAGCGGGGATGACGGGGATAACTGGACGGAGGCGCATCAAGTCTGGTCCAGGGGTTTTCTCGGCCAGTGCGTCCCGCTTGAATGGAAGGGCCGTCCCTATCTCCTGATGTCGGCCACCGACCAGAGAAAGGAGACCTACCGTCACCTGGTCCTCATTTCGGATGACCAGGGGGCCAGCTGGCACGAATGGGTCGACCTGGTCGCCGAGGCTGCCGGCAAGGTCCACGGCGCCAACGAGTCGGGTGGGGGAGCCAGCAACCTCTGCGTCGTGGCCCCGGACACCATCGTGGTCGGGGTTGGCAACCACGCCGTCCAGGGACGGGTCTACACCCTCAAGATCCAAGGGGATTGAGGACCTTCCGGAGGGTTCCGGCCCCGGGTCCCGAGATCACTTGACGGTCGGATGGACCAGCAGCAGGCCGGCAAGAATCAGCCCGGCCGCCCCAACCAGGAGTTCGGGAACGAAGGGCAGGGGCTGTCCGGCCTGGCCGGCCAGGGCTGAAGCGACCAGGACCAGCTCGGTGAACAGGCTGCCGGCAAGGAACAGGAGACCGCCCATCCGGGTCAGCCATCCCCGCCGGATCCAGCCGGCATTCCATGCCCAGCAGGCGATGGCCGGGGTGACGACCCCCAGGAAGACGAGGTGCAGGAAGGCAACTGCGATGAACCGGTGGTCGGCCAGGGGCGCGAGGACCGGAAGGCAGGCCAGAACCTGTAGCAGCAGTTTGATGACGAAGCAGCCGGCAACCAGGATCAGCACCATGCGGGAAGGTCCGTCCAGTTTGCTCCATCCCCAACGGAAAAGGGGGCGGAGTTGCCAGGCCCCCCAGAGCTGGGCCAGGGCGGCCAGTCCCCCCGCCAGCCAGACCGGCCAGGGCGGATCCAGCCAGAGCGCGGAGAGGGCAAAACTGCCCAATGCCCCTCCGCCAAGCCCCAGCCAGGCCGACCACTTGGCGATTCCCTCCAGTCCTCCCCCCGCATCCTCCCAGCGCTGCCATGCCGCGGCGATCAGGAACAGGATGAACCAGCCGTTGTACTGGCAGTGCAGGTAAAAATAGATGGCCAGCATGTAGGCCGGATGATCCCGAAGGTCCAGCGCCGCCAGGGGGCCCAGGACCAGCGGTCCCAGGCCCGAGAGCAACATGAAGGCCAGGGCCATTCTCAGCCAGGCTCCGGCGCCGGGATGGACCAGCGGACTCCGCCACAGCCACCAGGCAAACACGGCTGAGCCGGACATGTGCAGGGTGGAAAAGACAATGCTGACAGCGCCGTATCCCTGCAGGGGAAAGCTGGCCGCCATGCCGGCCACGGCGACCTGGAGGACAAGGAACAGGGAATAGAAGCTCCTGCGCCTGGCCGGCGGGACAAACTGCTGCAGGGATATGGCGAAGAAGCCGTTGAAGACCCAGCCCAAAAAGGCCACATGCGAGTGGGCATGGCGGATGTAGTTGAGGTTCCACCCGGTCACGGGGTGGAGCTGCATCCAACGGATGGTAATGGCGATGAAGGTGGCCAACAGGAACCAGTACCATGCCACGGTAAAGGTTCTGGATACATACAGTTCCTGCGGGTCTTTAATGGAAGGGTTCATGATGGGGGGAAGGCACTGCCTGTAGCGGTAGGATTGGGGAATCCCGCCCGGCACTCAAAGGTTTAACGCCCCCCATCGGCAAAACAGCCGTTTCGCTCCTCCGGAATCCACCGGCAGTTCCTGGAAATCGGAACGCCCCTTGCTCTTGAGGGGGCTTTGATTCTTCACCCATGCGATTCTTTAAACAGCAGACCGAAATTGGACCCGCGCAGCTTCGCCAGGGCATGCGCTACCTGTTTTATGACGGCGTTTGCTCGCAGGTAATGGGCGTGCTGGGGGGCGGAGCCTTCCTGGTGGCCTTCGCCCTGGAGCTGCATGCCTCCAACCTCCTGATCGGATTCCTCGCCGCCATCGGCCCGGCCAGCCAGATGCTGCAGATTCCCTCGATCTACTTCGTGGAGAGACTGGGCAACCGGAAGGCGCTGGTGGTCCTGCCCGCCTTCGTTGGCCGCCTGGCCTGGCTCTTTATCCCCTTCATCCCCTTCCTGCTCCCGGAGAGCTGGTGGTCCGGCAGCCTCCTCTTCCTCATTGTCTTCTATTTCGGAATAAGCGCGACCGCCGGCTGCGCCTTCAATTCATGGATGCGGGACCTCATCCCGCAGGAGGACTTCGGGGGCTTCTTCGGCCGCCGCCTCTCCGTGGCCTCCGGGGTTGGGGCCGCGGTCACCCTCCTGGCCGGCTGGCTGGTCAATCCCCTCCTGGAATTCAGCGGCAATCCGTTTTTCCCCTACAGCCTCTTCTTCCTCATCGCCGGGCTGGCCGGCCTGCTTGGAGTCCGCTTCCTGAACCTGGTTCCGGAACCGGTCCCGGAGGTCCACAGCCGGGAATCCTTCTTCAAGATCCTCGCGGAGCCACTGGTCTCCAAGCCGTTCCGCAAGCTGCTCGGGTTCACCCTCATCTGGAGCTTTGCCGCCAACATGGCTGGCGCCTTTTTCGGGGTCTACCTCCTGAGCCGCCTGGGCATGTCCATGGGGGTGGTCATTTCCCTCAGTGTGCTCAGCCAGCTGGTCAACGTGCTCTTCTACCGGATCTGGGGCAAGCTGGCCGATGCCTGGAGCAACCGTTCGGTGCTGATGATCTCGGGTCAGTTGTTCATGTTCGCCACGCTGGTCTGGCCCTTCACCACCTTCCCGGAAAAGTACATCCTGACTATTCCCCTCCTGGTCCTGATCCATGTCCTGACCGGCGTCTCCACGGCAGGGGTCATCCTTTCCACCGGCAACCTGGCCATGAAGAACGCCCCCAGGGGCAAGGCCACCGCCTTCCTGGCCACCAACGCCCTCTTCAACGGGGCCGCCGCCACCCTGGCCCCCATTGTCGGGGGACTCATGGCCGACATCCTTTCGGCCAGTGAGTTTGTAGTGGGATTCTCCTTCACCAAGTCCCTCAAAGAGGGTGGTTCCGTCATCTTCACCGCCCTGAACCTGCGCGGGCTGGATTTTGTCTTCATCCTCGCCGCGTTAATCGGCTTCTATGGCCTGCACCGGCTGGCCTATGTGGTGGAACCACAGGCCCGGCTGGAGAAAATCAGCATGGAAACGGTCATGTCCGAGACCCGCAAAAGCCTCAGCAGCATCTCCAATATCGCCGGCCTCCGCAAGCTGGCTTACTTCCCCTACTACCTGGTCGTGGCCCGCCACCGGAACGGCAATGGGAACGGCCACGGGGACGGCTCATCCTGATCCCGGTCCCGTGCTGGTTAATCGTTAAACTAAAAGGTTGAATAATCTCTTCCCGGGCGCCAGCGTGCTCCCTGTTGACCTTTATCCAATTCCGGATGTCCGGAATCCTGCCCCCAAATCCCCATGAATACCCCCATCGTTATCCGTCAATCCTTCCGCACCCTCCTTTCCTCCGTCCTGCTGCTGTCCCTCATGGCCCACGGGTTGCCGGCCGCCGGGTATCCGGACTACAATTCTAATCCGCTACCCGCGGACCGTTCCGGGATGGAAAGCAATGCCCGGGAGATCGCCGCCCGCATCCAGTCCGGCTGGAACATCGGCAATACCCTCGAGGCCATCGGCGGCGAGACCGCCTGGGGTAATCCCAAGGTCAGCCCGGAGCTGATCAGTCTGGTCAAGCAGAGCGGATTCGATGCGGTCCGCATACCGGTCTCCTGGAATCAGTACGCCGATCCGGAGACGGCCGAAATTAATGCCAGCTGGCTCAACCGGATCAAGGAGGTCGTCCAGTACTGCATCGATGAGGACATTTATGTAATCCTCAACATTCACTGGGACGGCGGCTGGCTGGAAGAGCACGTTGACGAGTCGCACCGTGAACAGACAGTCGCGCGGCAGCGGGCGTACTGGCAGCAGATCGCCACGCACCTGCGCGATTTCGGGGACCGGCTGATGTTCGCGAGCGCCAACGAGCCGAACGTCGACACGAAGGCACAGATGAAGGTGCTCTACGCCTATCACCAGGCGTTCATCGACGCGGTGCGGGAGACGGGTGGCAAGAACGCCTACAGGGTACTGGTCGTGCAGGGGCCGGGCACCGACATCGAGAAGACGGTCAAGCTGTGGAAGGGCATGCCGAACGATACGGTGCCGGATCGCTTGATGATGGAGCTGCATTTCTACACGCCCTACAACTTCACGCTGATGACCGAAGACGCGGACTGGGGCAACCAGTTCTTCTACTGGGGCGACGGCTTTCACTCGACGACGGACAGGTCGCACAATCCGACCTGGGGCGAGGAGGCCGCGGTGGAGCAACTCTTCCAGCAGGTCCGCAAGCAGTTCACGGACCGCGGCATCCCGGTCCTGCTCGGCGAGTTCGGTGCCATGCGCCGCTCGAACCTGGAAGGCGACGCCTACCGTCGACACCTCGCGTCGCGCGTCTATTACCTCGGCTTTGTTGCCAACCGGGCCCGCGCCCACGGGCTGCTTCCGTTCTACTGGGACACCGGCGGTCTCGACAACAACGGCTCGGGCATCTTCGACCGCCGCAAGCCGGCCGTGTACGACGCGCCCGCGCTCAAGGCGCTGCAAGTCGGTGTTGGAAAATAGAGTACGATTTTCCGGCTAGCGCTGGCCGGATAACCACAGAAACAGCGGAACGGCGACCAGGATCCCGGGCGCTGCCGCGACCAGCTGGGCCAAGTGCAGTTTTCGCTTCGAGCGTTCCACGCCGCCGGCTATCCCGAGCCATCCCCACGTCGCCGCGATAGTCGACCAGGTTCCCAGCGCGATGACAAAGGCGCTGACGGCGAGGATGCCGATGCCCGTTGCCGTATTGTTCGAGCGTCGATTGGCGTCGGCGATGGCTTCCTGGCCCGCGTCGCCCAGCAGCCAGATAGCCAGGCCGGCGAGAGCGGCCCAGCCGAGCAGCGTCGGCAGGAGGACGAGCCAGTTGAAAAAGGCGCTTCGCACGAGGCGGTGCGGAACGACACAAGCCACGGCTCGTGGGCGAAACACGCTCGCTGCAATCACGGCGGCGCCGGCGACGCACAACGCCGTGTACCAGAACGACGCCGGGACCGGCCCGCCCGCAAAGAGCCGCAAGGCAAACGGGAGGACCGCAAACGCGGCCGGCAGCAGGACCGTGGCCCGGGCAAGGCGACGATGTGCCTTGCTCACCAGCCAGGCGATGGCGCCGGCTACGAACAAAGCGGTCAGCAGGACCAGCAGAACCGCGAACTGACCCAGGGCGCCCAGGCCGCCGTCACCGGCCTCCGTGGATACGACAACCGCATAGGCAGTGCCGACCAGCAGGTCCGTGAAGAACAGCGCTTTGAGCAATGGCCGCATGGTCGGATCGAGCGCCCCGCGGAGGTCACCAATGGTCCATTACCCTGGAGGAACCGGCCCGCGCGCGCCGTGATCGTCGTCGCGGAATCGCTAGCGATTCAGGCTGCGGATGCGGAAG
>CAJXMX010000176.1 GCA_913056355.1 uncultured Opitutales bacterium | reverse complement strand
AGGTGCCGTTCACGAGCGCATCTACGACGTCGCCTGCGCGGACGATCGGGCCATCCGTGACCGCCGCTGTGACCGCGCGGTGGGCAGCACCGTGAACGTGGCCGATGCGAGCTACACCAACGCCATCGGCGATCCTCTGCTGGCTGCGCATTGGGTGGATCCGGACTTCGATCCCAAGCAGCGCGCTTTCTACTACGTGCGCGTCATCGAGATCCCGACTCCGCGCTGGACCGCCTATGAAGCCAAACGGCTGATCGAGGTATTCCTCAAGAGTGAACCCGAGGGAGGCCGCCATGCCCGCCGGGTCGGCAAGTTCTCCGCCCTCGAGGACGAGTCCTGAGTTTGACAGGCCGGCCGCAACCGCAAAGATCCCGCATTTCCACATCATGAGCAACGACCCGCAACCGAATACCCTCAATCCTTCGCCGCTCCGGGATCTGGATCCCGAGCTTTTCGCCGCCATCGAGGGCGAACGAAACCGGCAGCAGAACCACATCGAGCTGATTGCCTCCGAGAATTTCACCCTGCCGGCCGTCATGGAACTGACCGGCAGCGTGCTGACCAACAAGTATGCCGAGGGATATCCCGGCAAGCGGTATTACGGCGGCTGTGAATGGGTGGATGTGGCCGAGCAACTCGCCATCGACCGGGCCATGGAGCTCTTCGGGGCGGAGTATGCCAATGTCCAGCCCCACGCCGGCAGCCAGGCCAATTTCGGCGTCTACACCGCGGTCCTGACCCCGGGTGACAAGATCCTGACCATGAACCTTTCCGACGGCGGGCACCTGACCCACGGCAGCGCCGTCAATTTCTCCGGCAAGTTGTATTCAGTCGTCCACTACGGGGTTGACCCGGAAAGCGGGCGCATCGACTACGACGCCCTCGAGGCCCAGGCCCGGAAGGAAAAACCCAAGATGATTACCGTCGGCGCTTCCGCCTATCCGCGGATTATCGACTTCGAGCGCATGGCCGCCATCGCCTCCGAGGTCGGCGCCTACATCCTGGCCGACATCGCCCACATCGCGGGGCTGGTCGCCGCCGGGGAACATCCCAGCCCGGTCCCCTACTGCGATTTTGTCACCACCACCACCCACAAGACCCTGCGGGGTCCCCGCGGGGGGCTGATCCTGGCCAGGGAGAAGTACGCCAAGCAGCTCAACTCCGCCATTTTTCCCGGCGGGCAGGGCGGTCCCCTGATGCACGTCATCGCGGCCAAGGCCCTTTGCTTCAAGGAAGCCATGAAACCGGAGTTCAAGGCCTACCAGAAACAGGTCCGCAGGAACGCGGCCGCCATGGCCGAGGCCTTCACCGCGATGGGCTACAAACTGACCAGCGGAGGCACCGACAATCACCTGATCCTGATCGACCTCCGGAAGAGTCATCCCGACCTGACCGGCAAGGCCGCCCAGGTCGCCCTCGACAAGGCCCACATCACCACCAACCGGAACACCGTGCCCGGGGAAACCCGCAGTCCCTTCCAGACCAGCGGTCTCCGGATCGGCAGCCCGGCCTGCACCAGCCGCGGCATGATGGAGGAGGATTTCCGCCGCATCGCCGGGGCCATCGACAAGGTGCTGGGTCATATCGAGGACGAGGATGCCGTTGCGCAAGCCCGCCAGGTGGCCCTGGAACTCTGCCAGGCCCACCCGCTGCCCTACTGAAGTTGGAACGCCTGGACGCCAGCACCGAGGACTCGCTGATTGCACACCTGCTTCAGTTCGTGACCCCGGACAAGCAGGCCCGGATGGCTGAGGTCATCGAGCACCGGACCAGTCACCTCCGGCTGGTCCTGGAGGATATCTACCAGCCCCACAACGCCAGCGCCGTTATCCGCTCCTGCGAATGCTTCGGCATCCAGCACCTGCACATCATCGAGAACCGGAACAAGTTCCGCATCAATCCGGACGTGGCCATGGGCGGTGCCAAGTGGATCCACCTGCACCGACACCGGATGAAGGGAGCCGACAACACCCGGGCTTGCCTGAGGGAACTGCGCGAAATGGGGTACCGCATCGCCGCCACTTCGCTGGCCGCCGGCTCCATCCCCCTGCAATCCATTCCCCTGGAGCAGCCGCTGGCCCTTTGTTTCGGGACCGAGGAAGTCGGCCTCAGTGAAACGGTCCTCGAGGAAGCCGACCTGCAGGTCCATATCCCCATGCTCGGTTTCACCCAAAGCTTCAATATTTCCGTCAGCGCGGCCATCTGCCTTTACGAACTGCGAAACCGGATGGAACGGGAGGGACTGCCTGCCGGACTTGGTGACGAGGAAAAGCGTGAAGTATACCGCTCCTGGTTGCGGGCGACGCTAAAAAACTGTGAAATACTCGAAAGAGCCTGCCTGAAAGGCCTGCAAACGGGCTTCTAAACATCCTGGGCGTCTATTTTTCTTGCTGAACAATCTGGTCTGCTCAACATCTGGAACCCGTCATGGCAGAGGAATATTTCATACGCGGACCCGAAGAGGAAACCGCCCGCGGTCCCTACGGTATCGATGAACTGCTGACGCTGGCTGAGGCCGGCAAACTCGATCCGGAGTATTACTACTTCGATCCGCGCATGGAAAGCTGGGCCCTGATCCGGACCAACGAGGAACTCAAGCTGAAGATCTTTCCGGAGAAGAAACGTCTTACCCTGCGCAAGAAGACGGAAGAGGAAATCGCCAGCCTGAATGCCGACGACGAGGAAACCGAAGTCGTCCGGGTGGATGAGATGCTGGCCGCCGCGGAAGGCAATACGCGGGAGACCAAGCACGTCCGGACCAGCCGGGTCTGGCAGGAACGGGCGGCCTCCATTTCCGTCCCGATCCTCGGCGTCATGCTGCTGATCTCCGCTCTTTCCGTCATCTATCCCAGCATCAGCCTCCTCCAGGCCGTCTTCGCCAATGAAGAGGGCGCCTACATGCGCCTGCTGCAGGACCCGGTCCTCATCCTGGGGCTGCTGGACACGGTCATGGCGATCTTCCTTTTCCTCAACGCCACCGAGATTTATCCCCTGATCCGATTCAGGGCGGCTGTCGGGACCGGATTCTTCTTTGTCCTTCACATGGCCTATTACATTAATGGCGATCCGCAGGCCATCTGGTTGGCCCTCTCCTACCTGGCCTTCGGCCTGGGCCTCTACATCGGCACCCTGACCCTGAGTTTCACGATGATCCTCTTCTGTGCCGTTCTCGGCGTGGGCGGTGCCTTGGGAGTGGCCTACTACAGCAATCTTGTGCCCTTGCTAATGGGCTCGTGAAGTGATTGCCTTTCCCCATGGCTTCCGAGCCGGACAAATCCAAGCAAACAGGCCAGGACAGGGAAGATAAAGCCTCCCTCTTGGAGAGACTGCGGCACCTCTTCACCCGGGATATCTGGGAATACGGCGTTGGCGACGACCCTTCCCTGAAAGGCCAGTGGCTGGCCATCCTGAGAATCCTCTCGGTGTCGGGAAACGGCCTCATGGCCAACCGGATCTTCAGCCGGGCCGCCGCCCTGAGCTATTCCACCCTCCTGGCCCTCGGGCCGCTGATCGCGGTGGTGGTCATGTTGTCCAGTTCCCTGATCAAGACCGACGCCGAGACCCAGATCAAGAATGCCCTCCTCTTCATCGCCCCCTCCCTGCAGGAAATGGCCAGCTCCGAAGGCGAATCCCAGTCCAGCGAGGAAGCCGAGATTTCCAGCGCCCTGGATACCCTCATCACCCAGATCGTGGACGGGGCCCAGGAACTGATCGGGCGCATCAATACCGGCGGATCCAAAGCCTTCGGACTTTTCAGCGCCTTTATCTTCATCTGGGTTATCATCCAGCTCCTGACCTCCGTGGAAACCACCCTGAACCAGATCTGGGGCGTCCACCAGGGCAGACCCTGGAGCCAGCGGATCGTCTTCTACTGGACCTTCATCAGCCTGGGCACCCTGCTCGGCCTGGGTTCCACCGCGCTCCTGTCGGCCGGGAACTTCGCCGAGTCCCTGAACTGGGTCCCCTTCGGTAATAACCTGGCCAGCCTCCTCCTGCGCTTCTCGCCGGTGGTCTCCTTCATCATGCTGGTCCTCCTGCTGGTTGTCTTCTACCGATTCTTCCCCAACACCAGTGTCGCCTTCAAGCCCGCCCTCATCGGCAGCCTGCTCACGGCCATTCTCCTCCTCGTCAACAACTACCTGAGCATCCTCTACGTCAACCGGGTGCTATCCCTCCAGAGCTTGTACGGTTCGGTCGGCATCATTCCGGTAATGATGATCGGTCTCTATTTCTTCTGGATCCTCATCCTGCTGGGCGGACAACTGACCTATGCCGTTCAGAATGTCAGCCTCCTGGCCAACCAGGCGGCCTGGCGGCGGATCAGCCCGGCGGTGCGGGAGGCGGTAACCCTCGCCGCCTTCCTGACCATTGCCCGCCGTTTCCATAATTGTGAAAGGGCTCCCACTGCCGTCGAACTGAGCCAGAAGCTGCATGTGCCCTCCAATATCCTCAACGAGTCCCTGGAGGTGCTGGAGGAACTGGACTGGATCGCCCGGATCCGCATCGAGGAGCATGACGAGGAGCCGGAGCTGACCGGATTCAGGCCCGCCAAGCCGCTCGCCTCCTACTCCCTTTCCCGTTTCCGGCACAGCATGGAGCATCTCGGCCGTTCGGAAATCCTGCAGAGCCTGGAAAAGGCCGATCCCCTCCTCCAGGAGTACGGGAAAGCCATTCGCTGGCACGAAACCGATCCTTTCCTGCAGACGGACCTCCAGAGCCTCCTGAATGAGGGTTGAAAGCGTTCCCGACGACCTTGACAGGGGAAGTCTGTCTCCTAGCATCGGCCGCTTTAATTGATCAATTGGATGATTACCTCATTACAGAATTTCTTCCTCAAGCACAACAAGTGGCTCTTTGGCGGCCTGCTGGTTATCATTATCGTGACCTTCGTCCTGACGATCGGTCCGCAGAGCTTTTTCGGCAGCCGGGGCGACCAGCGCCAGCGCTCCCTGAACTTCTACGGCTACAACCTGAGTTCCGAGTCGGACCAGCGGGCCATGGTCTACAGCGCGGAGATCAGCGCGGTCATGCACCCCGAGCTGCAGCTGAACCGGGACCAGCTCACCGATTACGCCTACCTGCGGGTCACCGCCCTGGGCATGGCTGAGCAACTGGGCATTCCCAGCCCGACCAAGGAGGAGCTTTCGGACTATGTGTCTACCCTGATGATCTTCGTGGATCCCCAGACCGGGGAATTCTCCCCCGAATCGTACAACCGGATCATTGAGGCCATGCAGGGCAGCGGACGCTACGACCGCGACGCCATCGGCACGGTGCTGCGCGAGGATTACCGCATCGACCAGGTCCGCAAGGCTCTCGGGGGACCGGATTATTCCCTCCCCTTCGAGACCCGCCAGGACTTCATCAGCCGGTCCACCACCTACGAGGTCAGCCTGGCCCGGTTGAATTATGAATCCTTCAACCCGGAAATCGAGCTCAGCGAGGAAGACCTGCTGCAGTTTTTCAACGAGAATCCGGGGCGCTACGAAATTCCGGAGACCCTTTCCACGACCGCGGTCCTGTTCAAGGCCGAGGCCTATCTCGAGGAAGTCCAGGATCCCAGTCCGGAGGAACTGGCCGCTTACTTCGAGACCAACCGCATGCGCTACGAGGCCGCCCGCGAAGAGCCGGCTGAGGGCGAACCGGCCCTGCCCGAGCTGACCCTGGACGATGTCCGGGAGACGGCCCTGAAGGACTGGAAAACCCAGCAGGCCCGCAAGATCGCGGCCCGCAAGGGAGAGCAGTTCAGCCTCCGCCTGTGGCAGAACAAGATCGCGCTCGATTCCCCCGAGTTTGAGACGGCCCTCAAGGAATTCGGGGCCCGGACCCGCGACCTTCCGGCTTATTCCCGCAACCAGCCCCCGCGGCTGCCCGATGTACCGGTCAGCGTCCTCAACTCGATGTGGATCTACGTCAATAATCCCAGCCGCTACTTCTCCGACATCGCCCAGATTGCCGATGGTGCCGTGGTGGTGGTCAAGCGGGGCCTGACCGAGGCCCGTATGCCTTCCCTGGACGAGGTCCGGGAGCAGGTCGCGGCCGATTACCGGGCTTCGGAAAAGCGTCGCCTCTTTGCCGCCCGCGGGCAGGAAATCCGCGGCATCTTCGAGTCCCGCCTGGGCAGCGAATCCTTCACGGACGTTGCGGCGGACCTGGGCCTCGAGGTCGAGGAACTGGAACCCTTTGACGGAATTTCCGTGCCCCAGGAACTGCGGGCTAACTCGATCTGGGACCAGGCCATGTATCTCGACCAGGGAGAGGTCACCCCCATGATCATCGCCGGCGACCAGGGCACCTTCGCCTACATCAGCGGAAAGGATGTTCCGGAAATCGACAAGGATTCCGAGGAATTCCAGGAATTCGTGGCCCGCCGGTCCACCGGCATGAGCGATGCCATGGGCTGGGCCCGCCTCCAGGAGATCAAGGACGCCAGCCTGGCCGCCCTGATGGGCACGCCCGACCAGCCGGCGGCCGAGTAAAAGCCAGATCCCTCCAGTCAGGATTCCGCAAACCGCAGGCGCCGGTGCACCGGGATTTGCCGCCGGAACCAGGTCCGTTGTTTTCGCATCAGCTGGTTGGTGTGGACCCGGATCGCCTCGGGAAGCTCCTCCCCGCTCAGTTTTCCGTCCAGGAATTGCAGGACCTCCCGGTAACCGATGGCCCCGGCAGCGCTCGGGTTGCGCTCGAATCCACGCCGGCGCAGGGACTCCACCTCGGCGACCAGTCCGGCCTCCAGCATCGCCCCGACCCGTCGGCGGTTGCGGTCCTGCAAGTTTTCCAATGGCCGCTCCACCAGCCAGACTTCCTTCTCCCAATCCGCTAGCGGCTCGGGCAGGGCCGCAAAGTCACGGCAGAGTTCCGTATAGGACCGGCCGCCGGCCATGCAGCGGATCAACGCCTTTTCCACCCTACGCGGATTCTTGAGGTCCAGTCCGGCAAAAGCTTCCCCGGGCGGATTGATCCGGCGCAATGCCTCCAGCAATCCCGCCAATCCCGACTCCCGGCGGATCCGGGCCGCCTCCTCTTCCACCCCGGAGGGGATTTCCACCCGGTCCACCACCGGGCTGAAGAAGCTCTTCAGGTAGAATCCGCTCCCCCCGGCGACCAGAACCGGGGTGCCGGCCTCCGCCAGCTCCCGTAGAACTTGATCCCGGTACTCCATGTAGCGGGCCACCGAGAAAGGTGCCTCCGGATCACACAGGTCGAGCCCGAAATGCCGGACCCGGGATTGCTCCGCCGGGATCGGCTTGGCCGTCCCAATGTCCATTCCCCGGTACACGCAGAGGCTGTCACAGCTGAGAATGACAGCTCCGCGTTTCCCTGCCTCCTCAAGGGCCAGTTCGGTCTTCCCCGAGGCCGTGGGGCCCACGATGAACAGTAACTTCCTCGGTTTCATGCGATGTTTCAAGAGTGTGACCGGATCGTCACCGGCCGGACATATCCGGCTGCTATGGTTCCATGAGAATTAACGTTATGGCAAACACTTCGGATTTGCATCAAGCTGACAATTCCTCGTGAACCTGACCCTTGTCACGGAAACCTTTCCTCCCGAGGTCAATGGCGTGGCCATGACCCTTGGACGCCTGACCGCCGGCCTGCAGGAACGCGGGTACAAGGTGGATGTGGTCTGCCCCGGCCGGCCGGAGCGGGAGGGCGAAAGTGCCTTGCCCGTCAGCCTGGTCGAAGTTTCCGGCATCCCCATTCCCCGGTATCCCGAGCTGCGCTTCGGACTGCCGGCCGGGAAACGCCTGGGAGCCCTCTGGCGTGCCGAGCCCCCGAAATGGGTGCACATCGCCACCGAGGGGCCGTTAGGCTGGAGCGCGCTGCGGGTGGCTGAACGAATGGCGATCCCTGTCGTTTCCAGTTTCCATACCAATTTCCACAGCTACGGGGGCCACTACGGTTATGGCTTCCTGAAGCCGCTGGTCCTGGGTTGGCTCCGTCGCTTCCATAACCGGACCCTGCGGACTTTTGCTCCCTCGGAGGACCTCCTGAGGCAACTGCATGGGGAAGGATTCCAGAACCTGCGCCTCATGGCCCGGGGCATCGATACCCGGCTTTTTGACCCGGCCCGGCGCGACCGGAAACTCCGGTCCTCGTGGGGAGCCGGCCCTTCCACGCCGGTGGCCCTCTACGTCGGCCGCCTGGCCCGGGAAAAGAACCTGGAGCTGGCTATCCGGGCCTGGCAGCGGATGCGGCAAGTCATTCCGGATATGCCCTTTGTCCTGGTCGGCGACGGACCGGAGCGGGAGAGGATCCGGAAATCATTTCCAGAAATCCACCTCGCCGGCATGCAGCAGGGCGAATCCCTGGCTGCCCACTACGCCAGCGCCGATTGCTTCCTCTTCGGCAGCATGACGGAAACATTCGGCAACGTGGTCACCGAGGCCATGGCCAGCGGGCTGCCGGTCCTGGCCTTCGATTATGCCGCCCCGGCCCGTTTTATCGAGTCCGGCAGCAACGGGTTCACCGTAGCTTTCGGGGATGAGGCGGCTTTCCTCGAGGCTGCTGTTTCCATGGCCCGGCAGCATCCGGTCTGGCCGGCCATGGGCAGGCTCGCCCGCCGGCGGGTCCTTCCGGAGTCCTGGGACTCCGTTGTCGACGATTATCTCTCCGAAACCGCCGCCATTTTGCCAAACCTCATTCTCCAGACAGCCTGAGCATGAAAAAGAAGTCCAAACCCGTCCTTCGCTTCCGGACAGTCATTCTCTCCGATGTCCACCTGGGGGCACCCGACTGCCAGATCGACAAGGTCAACCATTTCCTCAAGCACTCCGAGTGCGAGAAGCTAATCCTCAATGGGGACATCATCGACGGCTGGTCCCTCGGCCGGCGCGGCGGCTGGTCCACGGCCCATACCCGCTTCATCCGGCTGATCCTCAAGAAAATCGAAAAACGCGGGACCCGGGTCATCTACCTCCGGGGAAATCACGATGACATCCTGGACCGGTTCCTTCCCATGAAGTTTGGCGGATTGAGCATTGTCGACCGCTACATCCATGAATCGGACTCGGGCAAATTCCTGGTCATCCACGGGGACGCCTTTGACGCGGTCACCCAGCATTCCAAACTGATCGCGGTTGCCGGCGACATCGGCTACCAGAGCCTCCTCAAGTTCAACCGCCTCTACAACCGC
>CAJXMX010000175.1 GCA_913056355.1 uncultured Opitutales bacterium | reverse complement strand
GGGAGCGCCCGCCCTTCTTGTTGTCCCGGCGCTGCTTGTTCTGCTTCTGGGACTGCTGCCCCTTCTTGCCGCCGTTCTGCTTGTTGTAGGGCTTCTGCTTGAAGTCCCGGCCTCCCTTGCCGCCCCCGGAGCCCTGGTTGTCGCGCTGCGACCCACGGTCGCCGCGGTCTCCACGGTCGCCGCGACCCTCTCGCTGATCGCCGCCCTGGCCCTGCCGGCCTCCGGAACCGGAATGGTTTTTGGTCTCCTGCTCGCTCTTGGAATCCCCGGTCCGGGCCGCCGGCTTGTCGAAATTATCGTCGTCGGAAGAGTAGGACTCGGGGACTTCCTCTTCCACCTTGGGAACACGCCGGGGAATGCGGATGTTGGGCGAGGACGCCTTCTTGTCCTCCGCCGGACCGGTGCCGGCATCTTCCTTGGCTTCGCCGGAATCCTTGCTCTCCGGTGCCTTGGTCGCCTTCTTGCGGGCCGCCTTCTTGGCGGTTCGCTTGCGCGGTGCCCGCTTGGGTTTTTCCCGGGATTCCTCCGCGGCAGATGCGGCCTTCGTCTCCTCGAAGGTCAGGTCGGTCTGTTCTGAACTCATGATTGAATGGTGAAAGTTATGGGCTGGAGGAACGCGCCAGCCGCTGCATCACCCGTTCCACCTGTTCCCGCAGATGTTCCGGGGATCCGTTGTTGTGGAGAATGATGTCGGCCCGTTGCATTTTTTCCTCAAGGCCGAGTTGCCGCTTTTTACGTTGCTCAATTTGGGATTCACTCATTCCGCGGGCCTTCAGGCGCTCCGCCTGCACGTCCGGATAGCTGCTCACACAGATTGTCAGGGAGAAATTCCTTTGCAGGTCCTTTTCGAACAATAATGGGATCTCGACGATCAGGACCGGGTGATTCTCGCGCAACTGGCGGGTCCAATACTCTCGGACGCGCGGGTGAACAAGCGATTCCAGACGGGCTAAAGCCTCGGAATTATCAAAAACCTTACTGGCCAGCCGGCCCCTGTCAACTTTTCCTTCCGGATCAATAACGTCCTCCCCGAAGGCCTTTCCAATGGCCCCGATCAGCTCCCGGTCGGTGGCCAGCAGCTCCCGCACCACGGCATCGGTCTCGACGACCGCCGCCCCGGCTTGCCGGAAAAACTCGAGGGCGGTGGACTTGCCGCACCCGATTCCGCCTGTCAGGCCAACATTCATGATCTGGGGATGGGTCCCCGGCGGGGAACCTCTCCTGCAAGTTGCTGGCGGGCCGGCGATTGGCCTTCAAGCAAATTCCGGAATGGGATATTAAATGATTTGCCCAGCTGGGGTATTTTTCCCATGGTTCGCGGACAACAGGCGGTTGGAGATGACTCCCGAATTTTCACTTGAATCTATCCCGACAAAGGATCCCGAGGCGGTTGAGGCTGCGCTGACGGAGTATGGCGCCGCCTGCTTTCCGGGCCAGAAACTGGAGCGGATCCGCAAGCTGATGGCCGCCGTCCTGGACCTCTACAAGGGGAAGATCCACCCCTACCAGGCCAGCGACATGGCCTACCACGACCTGGAGCACACCCTGCAGGTCACCCTCTGCTGGACCCGCATGTTCCATTCCCTGAAGGAGCACCGGCCGGAGGTCCCCCTGGTCTACGCGGATTTTCTTCTCGGGATCGCGGCCTGCCTCCTGCACGACACCGGCTATCTCAAGGAAAGCAACGACCCGATGGGCACCGGGGCCAAGTATGTCCTGATCCATGAGCACCGCAGCTGCCTTATCGCCCGGCGCTTCCTGATGCGCCTCAACTGGCCGGACAACGCCATCTCGGTGGTCCAGCGGATGGTCGCCTCGACCGGCCCGCGGGCCATTATCGACGGGATACCCTTCATCAGCCCGACCGAGAAGAAGCTGGCCCAGATGCTGGCCACGGCCGATTTCCTGGCCCAGATGTCGGATCCCCTGTATCTCGACAAACTGCCATCGCTTTTCAAGGAATTCGAGGAATTCGACCGCCTGCGCGGACTGAGCGCGACCGAGCGGCCCTTTCCGAACCTGGACACCCTGGTCTCGGCCACCCCGCAGTTCTGGTACCAGTTTGTCCTGCCGCGCCTGAAAATCGACTACAACGGCGTCTACCGGCTCCTCAACAACCCCTGGCCGGACGGACCCAATGTCTACCTGAAGCAGGCCGAGGCCAACATTGACAAGCTGCAGACCCAGCCTCGAAAATCCGTCCCTGAATGAGAGGACTGAAGCGAATCCTGACCGGCCTCCTGCTGCTGGCCCTGGCAGGCTGTGCGACCGGCCCGACCTTTTTCTCCGAGTCCTACCTGTCGGACATGGCCTCGCAGCAGTTCGAGCAGCTGAAGCAGGAGAAGACCATTTCCAGGGATCCGGAAGGCAATGCCATGGTCCGGCGGGTCAGCAGCCGGATCGCCGAGACCCTGGGACCGGAGATGCCGCAGGCCCAGTGGGAATATGTCCTCTTCGAGGATGATTCCGCCAACGCCTTCGCCATGCCCGGCGGCAAGATTGCCGTTTTCACCGGCCTTCTGGATTACGTGGAAACGGACGACGAACTGGCCGCCGTGATCGGGCATGAAATCGCCCACGTGCTGCTGCACCACGCCAACCAGCGGATGTCGGCCGGGGTTATCCAGGCGGCGGGAGGCGTGGCGGCGGTCATCCTCACCGACGACATGGACAGCGATGACCGGAACCTCATCCTGGCCGCCTACGGGATCGGGAGCCAGGTCGGGGCCATCCTGCCCTACAGCCGGAGTCACGAATCCCAGGCCGACAAACTGGGCCTGAGAATCGCCGCCCGCTCCGGATTCGACCCCCGGGCCGCCGTCCGTTTCTGGGAGCAGATGAATGAGGCCAATCCGCAATCCCTTCCGCAATTCCTCTCCACCCATCCCAGCAATGAAACCCGGATCCGGGACCTGCAGGAAGAAATGCCCGAAGCCCTCCGTCTCTACGAGGCTTCCCGCTAGCCGGGAAACCGCCTCTCCGGCGGTTCCGGGGCAATATTTGCGTTGACGCGGCACCGCCTGAAAGGACAGATACTCAAGCTCATGAGCGTCCTGGTGCTCACGATTTTCCTCAGCCTTTTACTAGTCAGCCTCTTTGTCCTGCTCTTCATCGGGGAGCGACGCCGGAAAGGTTTTGGGAGTCCCGAGCAGGATGCCCTGCTTCCTTTCGAGGACGAAGACGAAGATCCCAGGCAAGATACCTAACCAAAAATGTGCAGTATGAGTTCTCCATCAAGTACCCAGAAGGTCATACATTATGATGATCACTACGTGCGGATGTTTACCCTCGCGGGCATCATCTGGGGCGCGGTCGGGATGACCGCCGGCGTGCTGATCGCCTTCCAGCTCAACTTCTCCTTCCTGAATTTCGAGATGCCCTGGCTGACCTTCGGCCGCCTGCGTCCGCTTCACACCAACGCCGCCATCTTCGCCTTCGTGGGGAACATGATGTTCGCCGGGATCTACCACTCGACCCAGCGGCTGTGCAAGACCCGGACCGCCAGCGACCTGTTGACCAAGATTCACTTCTGGGGCTGGCAGCTGATCATTGTCAGTGCGGCCCTGACCCTGCCCCTCGGCTTTACCCAGGGCAAGGAGTACGCCGAGCTGATCTGGCCGATCGACCTGATGGTGGCCGTGGTCTGGCTGGTCTTCGGCTTCAATTTCTTCTGGACCCTGGCCAGGCGCAATGAGCCGACGCTCTACGTGGCCATCTGGTTCTACATCGCGACCATTGTCACGGTGACCATGCTCTACGTGGTCAACAACCTCGCCCTGCCGACGGCGCTGCTGCACAGCTACCCGGTCTTCGGCGGGGTCAAGGACGCCCTGGTGCAGTGGTGGTACGGCCACAACGCGGTGGCCTTCTTCCTGACCACCCCGATCCTCGGGATCATGTACTACTACATCCCGAAGGCGGCCAACCGTCCGGTCTACAGCTACCGGCTGAGCGTGGTCCACTTCTGGTCCCTCGTCTTCATCTACATCTGGGCCGGCCCGCACCACCTCCTCAACACCGCCCTGCCCCACTGGCTGCAGGCGCTGGGAATGCTTTTCTCCCTGATGTTATGGGCGCCCAGCTGGGGCGGCATGCTGAACGGCCTGCTGACCCTCCGCGGGGCCTGGAACCAGCTGCGCCGGGATCCGGTGCTGAAGTTCTTCGCCGCCGGGGTCACCTTCTACGGGATGTCCACCTTTGAGGGACCGCTGCTCTCGATCCGGGCGGTGAACTACCTCAGCCACTACACCGACTGGACCATCGGCCACGTGCACGGGGGAACCCTCGGCTGGAACGGCTTCATGGCCGCCGGGATGTTCTACTACCTGGTGCCCCGGCTCTGGAAGACCAAGCTCTGGTCCGAGTCCATGGCCAACATGCACTTCTGGCTCGGGTTCGTCGGGATCGTCCTCTACATGGCCTCGATGTGGGCCAGCGGGATCACCCAGGGCCTGATGCTCAACGGCACGGTCGAGAACGGAACCGTCCTCCAGTATCCTAACTTCCTCGACACCCTGAACTCGATCCGCCCGCTGATGCTGACCCGCGCCTTTGGCGGAAGCCTTTACCTGATCGGCTGGGGCATGCTCATTTTCAACATCTTCAAGAGCATCATCGGCAAGGAGGCGGTCAACGGGACCATCACCGTGGAGGCCCACGACATCGAGGAGACCAAGGCCCTGGAAGGCACCATCGGTGCCCGTGGCACCATCTTCAATTTCCCCATGTTCTATTCCTTCATGGTGATGCTCGGAATGTGCATGTGGTTCTTCGGGCAGGGCCTGGTCATGCTGGCCGGGGTCAGCATCCTGATCCTCTTCACCCTCATTGCCATCGTCCATTTCCAGGCCACCAGCGCCAGGTGGAGCGAATGGTACGAGAAGCTTCTGGGCAACTGGGCCCCCTTCACCATCCTGGTCTTCATCGCGGTGGCCGTCGGGGGCATGATCCAGATCATCCCCACCCTGGTCGTGCAGACAGCCGACAATATCGAGGGGCGGGTCCAGGTGCCCTACACCCCGCTGGAGCTGGCCGGACGCGACATCTTCGTCTCGGAAGGCTGCTACAACTGCCACAGCCAGATGATCCGCATGATGAAGCCGGACGTCCTGCGCTACGGGGATTATTCCCGGCTCGGGGAATCGATTTACGACCATCCCTTCCAGTGGGGCTCCAAGCGCACCGGTCCGGACCTGGCCCGCGAGGGCGGCAAGCGCCCGAATGTCTGGCACTACGACCACATGCGCCGGCCGACCGACATTTCCCCGGGCTCCAACATGCCGCCCTATCCCTGGCTGCTGGAGAAGAAGGTCGATTTCTCCCGCATCCCGGGCAAGATTTCCGCCATGAGGACCCTCGGAGTCCCCTATCCGGAAATGAGCGACGAGGAAATCCTGGCCCAGGTCCAGGAACAGGCCCAGTCCATCGTCAACGACCTCGAATCCAATTTCCGCGCGGCCCAGCCGGATACCCAGATCGTGGCCCTGATCGCCTACCTCCAGAAACTCGGCACCTCCGAGGACTCGCAAAGCGCCCTGGCCCGCGTGGAAGCCGCCAAATAACCTGTCCCGTGGCCCATGTTTGAGCGCGTCCATTTCCAGGATTGGCAGACAGTCATCACGATTGTCGCCTTTCTCCTGTGCTTCTCGGCCTTTATCTTCTTCTGCTGGCGGGCCATCCGGATGAAAAAGTCCGAGCGGCGCCACATGTCCCAACTCCCCTTGGAGGATGATGAAAAATAACCCTCTTTTCCAGCCATGAGTGATCCCAAGAACAATCAAGACGACCATCTGCGGCCGCATGTCTACGACGGCATCCAGGAATACGACAACCGCCTGCCCAACTGGTGGTTGTGGACCTTTTACGGCGCCGTCATCCTGTCCGTAATCTACTGGTTCTCCTTTTACGACGCGCAAATCATGGAAAGCGACACCACGCGCATCGACGAGGCCATGGCCAAGGTCGAGGAAGCCCGGCTGGCGGCCATCGGGGAAATCAGCAACGACACGCTTTGGCAGATGAGCCGCAATCCGGGCTTTGTCGCGGCCGGGGAAGCCATCTTCAAGGAAAAGTGCGTGGCCTGCCACGGTCCCGACCTCAAGGCCGGTCCGGGACTGGCCGGGGTCAACCTGGTCGATGACGAGTGGAAATGGGGCAACCAGCCGATCAGCGTCTATTCGGTGGTGACCAACGGTTCTCCGGACAAGATGTCCGGGATGCAATCCTGGGTGAACGAATTGGGCCCCCAGAAGGTCAGTCAAGTAGTGGCCTTTGTCCTGAGCCACCACACCGAACAGGAAATGGCCGACGCCACGACCCTCAATCCGCCAATCAACTTGAAGACACCGCCGGTCGCGAAGTAATATATTCCGTCCGCCTGAGCGGAGGAAACCATGAAAGCCAAAAGCAAGCTCCCGAACCTCGACACGGTTACCACCATCAACGAGGACGGATCGCGGTTCAACATCCATCCAGCCGATGTCCGCGGCCGTTTCACCCGCTGGCGGCGCATCGCCGCCCTGCTCCTGATCGGCGTCTACATCCTGCTGCCGTGGATCCCGGTCAACGGTTACCCGGCCGTCTTCCTGGATGTCCTGCACCGGCGATTCCACCTCTTTGGAATCACCCTGGCCGCCCAGGACCTCTGGCTGCTCTTCTTCTTCCTTTCCGGGATGGCCTTCCTGCTCTTCTACATCACGGCCTTCCTGGGCCGCGTCTGGTGCGGCTGGGCCTGCCCGCAGACCGTTTTCCTGGAGCATGTCTTCCGGCGAATCGAGCGGTTCATCGAGGGCGACGCCCCGGCCCGGCGCAAGCTGGACGCCGCGCCGATGACCCCGCCCAAGCTCTTCAAGCGGGTCCTCAAGCACGGGATCTTCCTGATCCTGGCCACGATCATCGCCCACATTTTCCTGTCCTACTTCATTTCCATCCCGCAGCTCTGGGAATGGATCCGCACCTCCCCGGTGGAGCATTGGAAAGCGTTTTTCTTCATCATCATCACCACCCTCCTGCTCTACGGGAACTTCGCCTGGTTCCGGGAGCAGCTGTGCATCGTCATCTGCCCCTACGGCCGCTTCCAGTCGGCCCTCATTGACGACGACACCCTCAACGTGGCCTATGACTACGGGCGCGGCAACCCGCCGGGCAGCGTCAAGAATCCCGAGGCCGGGGACTGTATCGACTGCCGGCGCTGCGTCCAGGTCTGCCCGACCGGGATCGACATCCGCCAGGGCCTGCAGCTGGAGTGCATCGGCTGCGCCAACTGCATGGACGCCTGCGACGAGATCATGGACAAGGTCAAGCGACCAAGGGGGCTGATCCGCTACGCCTCCGAACGCAACCTGGAAGGCTTCAAGACCCGGCTCCTGCGTCCCCGCAGCATTCTCTACACGGGTCTCCTCTTCCTCGGCATCGGGGTGGCCGGATTCGCCTTCAGCACGGTGGACAAGGCGGTGGCCATGGCCACCCGGATGCCGGGCGCTCCCTTCTACGTGACGGACACCCACATCCGCAACCAGTACCAGATCCGCCTTATCAACAAGGATTCGCGCGATCTCAGTTTCTCGGTTTCCATCCAGGCCAACGGGCTGACCGTGCCGGTGGAATCCTCCGGCTTTGCCGGGGCGGAGATCCTCTCCCCGATGGAGGAGAAGAACAATACCTTCGTGGTCCAGGTGCCCCGGGAGGCCTACGAGGGTCCGTTTGCCCTGAAGATCCTGGTCGAGGCTGAGCCGGGAGACATCGAGCTGGAGCGGGAAGTTGAATTCCTGGGTCCGGATCCCGAACTCCTGAGGCGGCAGAGCCAGGCCAACCCGTGAACCAGGTTATGGACAATGCTCCCCGCAGGAAGGGAGCCCGCAGCCTCTGGCTGTGGGTCATCCTGGCCTTTCTGGTCCTGATCTCCGCCTGGACGGCCCTGATCTTTATCGCCGTGGACAACAAGCCGGAGATTATTGAAATCGAGGAACCCTGAGCTAAAGTCGCAATCATCATGGGCGTCCACCTGATATTCCTCTTCCTGTTCCAGAGCGGGCTGGCCTTCGCGTTCAGCTTTTTCATCGCCCGGATCATGCTGGGCGGCAACAAGGGCGAAGCGCGGGAAAGCCTGAAGAGGGGCATCCGCAAGATCCAGTGGATTGTCGGTGGTGTGGCCCTGGTCCTGACCCCGGCCATATTCTTCGCCTACCTGGAGAGCCTCCCGGAAGGCCAACCCGTGAGCATGGCCGTCTGGCCGGCGGTCTGGATCCTGATGATCCTGGCCGCCATTGTCCTGGCCCTCGGGCTGGCCGTCCTGAAAAAGCCGACTGATGCTTGATGTCTCCTCCATAACCGGCCCCTGGCCGGCCTTCGCCGCCGGCCTCGTGACCAGCCTGCATTGCGCCGGCATGTGCGGTCCGCTGGCCTGCTACCTGGCCCCCAAGCCGGGTTCCGGCACCTCCTTCAGCACCGTGGCCGGGATCTACCACGCCGGGCGCCTGGTCTCCTACACCTTATGCGGGGCCCTGGCCGGCGGGCTGGGCATGGTCGCCCTGGGCTGGATCGATATCTACCAGCATTCGCTTTCCCGCTTCCTGCCGTGGGTGCTGGTCCTGTTTTTCCTGCTGGTGGCCTTCCGGGTGGACAAATTCTTTCCCAAGCCGGCCTTCCTGACCCCCATTCTGGCCAGGGCCCAGGCCCGGGCCAACCGCCTGCCCCGCCCCCTGGCCGGGCTGGCCATCGGGGTGCTGACGCCGCTGCTGCCCTGCGGTCCCCTCTACGCCATTTTCGGTCTGGCCCTGATGACCCAGTCCCCGCTTCGGGGAGCGGAGTTCCTGCTCATGTTCGGACTGGGAACGCTGCCCCTCCTGTGGGCGGTCCAGACCGCCTTCGCCAGGTGGCAGGGCGCCGTCTCCCCGGTCACCATCAGCCGGATCCAGCGCGGCCTGGCCCTGGCGGTGGCCATCATCCTGGGTTTGCGCCTCTATTATTTCGAGACGGGCCAGGGCGGCCTCTTCTGCGGAACCGGAATGTGAGCCAAACCTCCTACAAGACCTGCATCCACTGTGGAACGCCCTTTTCCACCGCGGTCCGGCGGGATTCTCAATTCTGCTGCAATGGATGCGAGTATGTCTATCGTCTCATCCAGTCTTCCGGCCTGGAACATTACTACGACCTGCGGGACCGGCGGATCAACCCGGTCCA
>CAJXMX010000174.1 GCA_913056355.1 uncultured Opitutales bacterium | reverse complement strand
TTGTAGAAGCGCATGGCTTCGCCGACGGAACGTCCGCTTTCATTCATGAACGTCGCCGGCTTGAGCAGGATGATCTTCTCGCTGCCGAGCCGGCCTTCCTGGATCCAGCCCTGGATCCGCACCCTGGCCGTGGCGCGGCCGCTCCTCAGCAGGGAACTGCAGGAGACCCTCAAGGACTACGACCCGATCGAGGCCATCGCGAACAAGATCGACGGGAAAATGCTGGACGGCCGCCATCCGCTGGACAAGGCCCAGTATACCTGGAGCAAGACCCAGTTGGAGGGCCAGATCCTGAACTGGGGCGGCGACCGGGTCGACATGGCCAATTCCATGGAATCCCGTCCGGCCTTCCTCGACCACCACCTGGCCGAGGCGGCCACCCGGATTCCGCCGGAGTACCGTATCAAGGGCAACATCGAGAAGTATGTCCTGCGGGAGGCCGTCCGCGGGGTTCTTCCGGAGGTCCTTTACAAGCGGGAGAAGTTCGCCTTCATGGCCCCTCCGGCGCACACCGACGAGAAGAAGAAGGCCCGGCTGGAGGAACTCCTGCAGGAATACGCCTCGCCGGAAAAAGTCAGCCAGGCGGGACTCTTCGATGCCGGGCAGGTACAGCAGTTCCTGAAAGACTACCGTTCGGATCCGGATCCGGTCTCCCTGACCCGCAAGGACACCATCGTCAACCACCTGCTTTGCCTGCAGATCCTGCACCGGCACTTCGTGGACCAGCAGCCGGGGTGATCCCTGCGCGGCTTGTGCCCTTGTTGGATGGGGGCCGATGTGTTAAAACTGCCCTATGGCCCAAGTCATCCCTTCAACAAAGCCCGTGATTAATTCGGACCGCCTGCAGAAGGACCTCATTGAACTGGCCCGGATCGGTCGCAACGAGACGAACCACGGTCTCTACCGGATGGCCTTCACCGAGGCCGACATGGAGGCCAAGGACTGGCTGCGGAAGCGGCTGGAAGAGGCCGGTCTGCCCTCGAAAATGGACGGGGCCGGCAATGTCTGGTCCCGCATCGAGGGCAAGGAGCAGGGACCGGCGCTCCTCATCGGTTCCCATCTCGACACGGTCCCCTGCGCCGGAACCCTGGACGGCTCACTCGGCGTCCTGGCCGGTCTGGAGTGCCTTCGGGTGATCAAGGAGAATGGCTGGCAACCCGGGCATCCGGTTGAGCTGGTGGCCTTCAGCGACGAGGAAGGCCGCTTCGGCGGCATGCTGGGATCACAGGCCCTGTGCGGGCAGGTGCATCCCGAAGTCCTGCATGCCAAGGACCTGAATGGTACCAGCCTGAGCGATGCCATGAAGGAACGCGGCCTGGATCCGATGGGCGTTCTCGAGGCGCAGCGTCCGGCCAGTGCCTTCAAGGCCTATCTTGAACTCCATATCGAACAGGGCCCGGTGCTGCACAAGAAGGGCATTCCGCTCGGGGTGGTGGAGGAGATCACCGGTCTCTTCAAGTGGTCGGTGGTTCTCAAGGGCGAAGCCAACCATGCCGGAACGACCCCCATGGACATGCGGCGGGACGCCTTCATGGGCCTGGCCGACTTTGCCCATGAGCTGCCGCGGATCCTGGCGGAAAACGGGACCGACCGCAGCAAGGCAACCATAGGCAAGGCGGAGATCCTGCCGGGAGCGGCGAATACCGTGGCCGGCTGGGTGGAGTTTTCCCTCGATGTCCGCGACACCTCGCCGGAAACCCTGCAGGAGCTGCATGAGTCCTGTCGACGGGCCCTTTCGGCCATCGCCCGCCGCCGGGAGTTGATGTTCGAGTTTTCCGTCCTCAGCCGGATCGAGCCGGTCCAGTGTGACGACTCCATCGTCGACATCCTTTCCCAGTCCGCGGAAAAGCTCGGGCTGGAGCATTTGCGGATGCCCAGCGGGGCCGCCCACGACGCCCAGATCATGGCCAGCCTGGTCCCGGTGGGCATGGTTTTCGTGCCAAGCCGCGACGGGGTCAGCCATTCCCCGGCGGAGTGGACCGCGTGGGATGACATTTTCGCCGGGGCCGGGCTGATGCTCGAGGCCGCCAAACGCATATCCAGGATTGAAGATGAGTAATTCACGCATTCCCGTATCCCCCGCCCCCAACGGGGACAACAAGGACCCGCTCCGGCAGTTCTACAAGGACGGAATCATGGAAAATCCCGCCCGCTGGGATTACCTGATCCACAAGGACACCGCCCTGCTCTGCATCGACCTGCAGTATCTGGACGCGGCCCGCGGATGCGGGGTCTTCAAGGAGGCGGACAGTTCGGGTGTGCCGCCCAAGGACCAGGAGTACTACTTTAATTCACTCGAGGAGCGGGTCCTGCCCAACGTCCGGCGCCTGCAGCAGGCCTTCCGGCAATGCCATCTCGAGGTCATCCACACCCGCATCCAGTCACTGACCCGGAACGGCCGGGACCGCAGCAAGGGCCACAAGCGGCTCAACCTGCATGCGGCGCCCGGTTCCAAGGAGGCTGAATTCCTGGAACCGATCGCCCCGGAAGGGGACGAGATTGTCCTCAACAAGACGGCCAGCGGTGTCTTCACCTCCACCAACCTGCACTATGTCCTGCAGAACATCGGCATCAACGGCCTCTACGTGGTCGGGGTCTACACCAACGAATGCGTGGAGACCACGATCCGCCACGCCTCCGACCTCGGCTACCTGGTGACCATGGTCGAGGACGCCTGCACCACGGTCACGCCGGAGCTGCACCAGGCCGCCATCAAGACCCTGCGCAACCGCTACGCCAAGGTCATCACCACCGAGGAGGCCATCGCCGACCTCCGGCATGTCTTTCCCCAGGTGGCGGTCGAGGCCGAAGCCTAACCGAGGCCGAGGTCCTCCCGGTTGCGGAGGTGGATCCAGGCCTGGAAGTAGGGATTGTCAAAGCCGTATCCCGGCGCTTCCTCCTGCTCGAAAAGGATTCCCCTCTCAAGGAGCGACTTCAGGGTATTGGTCACGCTGCCGCTGGCCGGCAGGCTGAAGCGCTCCCGCACCGATTCACTGGTCAGCCGGGTTTCGTTTTCCGCCAGGGCGCGGAGGACATTCTGCTGGTGGGCGGTCAGCAACGACCAGTCGCTCTGGAAATAAGCCTTGTCCTCCTCGATGATGGCCGCATGGGCGCGCTCCAGGATCTCCGCGGTCAGCTTGCCTTCCCGGGAGGCCAACGGGTAGCTCAGGGCGGCCAGCCGGAGCCGGTCCACGGTACAGGTTTCGGCCAGGTCCAGCAGGCGGTCCAGCCCGTCCCCGCAATCCACCCCGCCCTTCTCGAAACGCCCGGCCATCCAGTCCTTCATGTCCCCGGTCCGGATAGGTTCGAAGTTGAGGACATCGAACATCTTGTAGAAGGCCCGGTCGCTGGCGAGGAGGAGCCGGATCAGGTGGGTTCGGGATCCGGTGAAGACGTAGCTGATATGCGCATGGTGCTGGATCTCCCCGCGCAGGTTCCAGAGCGTGGCCTCCTGCTCAAAGCGGGCCAGCTCCTGGAATTCGTCGATGACGATCCCCAGGTGCCGCTTCTTTTTCCGGGCCAGTTCATTGGCCTGGCGGAGGATGCCCATCAGGGTTCCCCGCTGTTCCTCCATCGGGGCCTTGCGGGCTGCCGGCTTGAGGCGAATCTTGATCCCGCCCGTCTGGGCGTCAGCCTCGGCCTCCAGCTGCAGGCTGAGGGACTTGATCAGGTCTCCCATGAACTCCTGCCAACTGCGGCCCACGCTCTCGGTAATGCCCCGCAGCAACGCGTTGGACAGGTCCGCCAGCTGGGTCGCCGTCGAAAAGTCGACCAGCATCACGTGCCCGCCTTCGGACCGCAACTCGTTGACTACCGCCTTGCAGACGGTTGTTTTCCCCATCCGCCGCCTCCCGTGCACCAAAAGACGGGATCCCCTCCGGCTCAGGGCTTCGCGGATCTTCTTCCGCTCCGAGACCCGGTCGATCACCTCGGGATTGTCGTCTATGAATTCATACCGGAAGGGATTCCCCTCCCACTGGGTCTGCTTTCCGGCCATCTGTCCTTTATCTGGCCGAAGTTTATATTTGTAAAGCTAAAAACCTTTATACAAATAAAGTTTACTCGGGGAAAGGAAACAATTCAACTCGACCCATGCCCACCCGAGCCCTTAATCGATAAAGTTGCAAATGATCCTGCTGGGCATACTGGGACTGGTGCTCCTGTTGACGGTGGTGGCGCTTACCGGACCACGGGTAGAGGTGGATACGAGGATCCGCCCGGTTGAGTTGCCGGATGATCTTGAATCCTGGCTGTCGACCTCAGAGTCAGTCTATCCGGATCTCGTTTCCGGGACGGAAAAGGAGATCATCTGGGCCCACCCTGACAAAAGGATGACGCCGTACTCCGTAGTCTACCTGCACGGCTTTTCCGCAACGCGGCAGGAGACGGTGCCCCTGAGTGATAATCTGGCGCGGCATCTGGAGGCCAACCTCTTCTATACCCGGCTGACCGGCCACGGGCTCCGCAGCGAGGCCATGGCAGAGATTCGGATCAAGGACTTGCTGAGCGACGCCGCGCAGGCGGTGGAAATCGGCAAGCGCATCGGCGAAAAGGTCATTGTCATCTCAGTCTCCACGGGATCAACCCTGGACGCCTGGCTGGCCCGGGACAAACGCTACGGGGATGTCCATTGCCACATCATGCTGTCCCCGAACTTCGCCATCAAGGACAGGCGGGCGGATCTCGCGACCCGGCAGTGGGGTGCCCAGCTGGTGCGGTTGATGGTGGGGAAGACTTTCCGGACCAAGAAATTCAGCGAGGCGCATGCCCGGTACTGGACCCAGGACTACCCGTCCAGCTCCCTGGCGGTCCTGGCAACCCTGGTGCGGCTGGTCCGGGAATCGCCCCTGGAGGAGATCACCAGGCCGGTGCTGATGATTTACTCGCCCCTGGACCAAGTCGTCGAGGCACGGGCAATTGAGCGGGCCTTCCAGCGCTTCGGATCGGAGAAAAAGGAGATTTACCGGATAGAGCAGCAGAACGAGACCGGCAACCATGTCCTGGCCGGGGACATCCTGGCCCCGGAGGGCACGACGCATATCCAGGGGCTCATTCTGGATTTCCTGTCGGGCCTGGAGTAGCCGTTCCAGTCATAAAATTGCCTCAGCTGGAAGGTCGTTTGCCGGCCTGGAACGGTCCTGCTTCTAGTTTTTCCGCTGATACTGGATCCGCCAGCGCAGGGCCCACTCTTCGCCATCCGGCGAAATTTCCCAATCCCAGGTAAAGGAGTTTTCCTTGATGTCGTGGAAGACCATTCGCTGGTGGACGGTTTCCCCCATGGGATTCTTGCCGATGCGATGGAATACGACCCGGTCTCCCTGCTGGTAACCGTCAAAATCGAGGTAGCCGCGCTCGGAATCCACCCAGACCTGCTTCCAGGAACCGTCCGCCCGGCTCAGGACCGAGAAGCTCTGTCCAAAGAAATCCATTCCCGGATCGCCGTTGAAGGATTCATGGATTACCGACCCGCCGAGGATCTTGCGGATGGTATTGGTCCCTTTGGCCTCCTCCCCGGCGGGATTCTGCCAGGTCAGGTCCCACTCCCCGACCCAGAAGTTGAGCATGGCGGGATTGCTGGTCACCTTTTCCAGTTTGGCAGGGGACGTTTCCGGCAGGGTGTCATCCCCGCTCCAGGCAAGACACGGCAGCAATATGAGCAGGAATGGAATCAGACGGGGAAAATGCACTTTCATATGACTTGAAAGTTAAGGTAATCTGCCCGGGCTGCTCAAGACTGTAAGGACCTTCAGCCGGAGCCGTTCCTCAGCGCGGAATCCAGGCCCAGAAGCCGGTATCGACGGTCCCGGGACCGGCCTGGAAGTAGCCCAGGGGGAATGACCAGACCCAGGGATAGCCGGCGTCGTTGACCCAGCCCAGAAGCGGGCCGCTGTAGACCCAGCGGTCCGGGCTGGCGGGATAGCCCTCGAGGATGCCCGTGCTCCAGGGCACCGGGTCCCCGTTGGCATCCAGGACATCCGTTCCCTGGGTCAGCCTCGACCAGAGGAGAAAATGGGCGTCATCGCCGACATCCTGGCGCCAGTAATCCTCGACCATCTCCTTGAAGACCGGCATGTCAGTACGGCCCTCACGGTTAATGTAGTGGTTGTAGGGAACCTCGTAATTGTCGAAGCGGTCATATTGCCCGAGGTAATCGTAGGCCCAGCCCGCTTCGCAGGGTGCCGGGATGTTGCCCAGCATTAGGTTGGCAAAATACTCGAGTACGATGACCAGGCGGGGAGTGGACTGGCCGTCGAAAGTGGCCTGGTAGAGGTCGTCGTAACCCTGGTTGAGGGCCAGCTCGGCGGAGTCGCCCCAGGTCACGACGGTGTACTGCGGGTGCCAGGTGTCCCGGCAGACCTCGTAGATCTGGCCGTCCGGCTCGCTGATGTTGTCGAGCTTGACGATCTGGTTGTCGAGTCCGGCCAGGAAGACGGATTCATCCCCCACCCAGGCCCCGTAGGCCATGACCGCCAGGGAGGCCGAGGCTCCCCAGTTGTTGTCCCGGTGCAGGGTGGCGGCGGCCTTCCGGTAAAGGGCCTCCATGAAATAGTTGAAGGCGGCCATGTCCTGCGGATCCCATCCTGCGGAACCGCCGTCGTGGTAGCGCAGGATGTCGGCGGCGCCGAGCCACACCGGCAGCGCCCATGCGCTCTCCAGCTCGACCTGGGCGGCGGAACCGGTGGACTGCATGTCCCGGAAGGTGTGCCCCCAGTCGTTGAGGATGGCCAGGGCGATATCGCGATGTATTGGATTTCCGGTGACAACCCACTGCAGGGCATGGCAGCGGGCGGCGGCCGAGTCGTTACGGAAGGCGGCCTCGCTGTCGTTGCCCCCGCTGGGCACGACGAGGACGGTTTCCTGCGGGTTGTGGGTGTAGTTCAGGGAAGCGTAACTTGTTTTCAGCATCGCCTCCCATCCGGCCCGGGCCACGGATCCCGGGTAATTCAGGACCAGGTTGCGCATCTGCTCCAGCTGCCCGGCCGTGCTGGTCACGGAGGGGTGGACCATCGGTGGCGGCTCATCGTAATTAAAAACCACTACACTGGCGTAGGCTGTCGAGACCAGATCCCCGCCTCCGTCGCGGAGCTCCAGCGTGAAGTGGACCTCCTCCCGGTTGCCACCGGTTACTGTTGCGGCGAACTGCCCGCTGGTGGATGCCGGACCGGTGTCGCCGCCGGGAAAGGCCACATCACCATCTGAAGCAATATAATAGGTACTTCCTTCCGGCAGCCCCTCCTCGACCATGTAGTCCAGGTTGATGGTGGCTCCGGAGAGCACGCCCATGGTCCCGGGTACCAAGGCTGACTGGAGCATATCGATGACTTCAAAGCTGACCCCGGAATCGATCTGCACGTTGTCGATAAAGAAACTGTCGTCGAAGGCGTTCCAGACCCGGAATCCCGCGTATTCCGGATCGCGGGCCAGGGTCGCCTCCAGGACCTGCTGCATCCCGGTGCCCGGCGCCTGGATCCAGATCTCATAGCTGCCCGCGGCCAGGTCCTCGTCGCCGGCATAGTCGGTCAAGGGCTGGTCGGTGTCATTGGCCACGATGAAGAGGCGGTTCACCACGCCCCGGTCATAGGTGATGGTTCCCTTCTGGGTTATGGTCGACATGCCCCCGATCGTGTTCTGGTAAATGGTCCCGTTCCTCATCTCCACCCGGGCCGCCGCGTTGTCCGTGTTGATCTCGTTGGCCATCCCGTAGCCCACCACCAGTCCGCTGGTCGGTGAGCCTTCCGCCGATTCCACAATGTCCGCCGCAAAGGTGACCACCCCGCCCACCGCGTCCGCGGCCACGTCCTTCATCAGCTTCTGCCCGCCCCCGTTGAACTGCATGGCCTTGTTCGGGCTGCCGAACAGTTCCATCGTCGTCTCGTCCACCACGTTTCCCCCGATGTTCCCGTCCCACGCCGGTACCTCCCCCACCGCGTAGCTCTCAAAGTCGTCCGTGAACAGGGTCTGTCCAGACAGCGGGCCGGCCGCGAGTACGGCCATAGTCAGAATCAGATGAGGGGAATTTTTGGGTGATAACATCATCGCAGGAGCCTTTCCGGGGTACGTTTAATAATTATTAAATGAGGGGTGGAAAGTATCCTGACAAGGAAAACCGTACCGGGGGACAACAGTTCTGCCAGACCCGGTGGCGGGCGGAAGAACCAGCGGCTGGAGGGTGTCCGGTGCAGGCAGCCAAGCCCGCCGATTGATGTGCGGAAATTGTAACAATTTAGAGGAGGGCGCAGAATCAACTTGAATTTTCTAATAGCATTGAGTAGTAGTACTTATGGATTTGGCGGAGGGGAATCCACTGCTTTTGGGATTCAGCGTGATACCCGCCACAAAATCCAAGCCAACAGGAGCAGCAGCATGAAGAAAACGGGTAGGTTCATTCTCGTCGGGTCGCTTATTGTGGCCTTATCAGGTGGAATTCTTTACGGCCAAAGTCCGCTTCAGCCGGGGAGCACGCAGGAAGGGACGATCAACGGGGACAATCCCACGGACGAGTGGTATTTCACCACGGAAGCCGGGGCGGCGGTCATCATCAACATTTTTGATCCTACCCTCTCGACCGGGAATTTGAACCCGCACCTCCAGCTTTACGGACCCCGCGGCCGCCCGCTGAGGGATGAATCATTCCCCCAGTGGACGAACATCGACCTGGTGACCGAGCTGACCGGGACCTACACCCTGCGGATCAGCGGTGACGGGAGCCAGGGCGCCTACACCATCGACTACTACAACCACGGAGAGGTGCTGGACAATCCGGATGTCCCGGATGGACCGGCGCTGGAAAGCGGCGTGAGCGAGGAAAGCACCCTGGCCCGTGGACAAATCGAGGACTGGAGTTTCGATGCCGCCGCGGGAGACAACGTCCTGCTCAATGTCGGGGTCCCGAGCGGCAACCTGTACCCGCGGGTACGGGTTTACCAACCGGACGGCCATGAGCTTTTCGAGCAGGCCTCCGATACCCTGGTGGCCCTGGATTTCGTGGCCGACATGGCGGGCACGTACTCCGTGGTGGTTTGCCCGGATGGCAACAGTACGGGCAGCTACAGCATCGAGTTCAACGACGCCCATGGAAATCCCACCATTCTGCCTCAAGACCAGGGCGGGGACCTCGTGAACGGGGGGAAGGCCGAGGGGAATCTTACCCGGGGGGACGTCGATCCCTGGTATTTCGATGTCGCCGCGGGGGACCAGGTCCTGCTCCAGGTC
>CAJXMX010000173.1 GCA_913056355.1 uncultured Opitutales bacterium | reverse complement strand
CTGTTCCATGAGCACGAGCAGCTGGCCCTGCTGGATCTTTTTGCCGGGCTGGAGGAGGACCTGGCCGGGTACCTGGCGGGCTACCGCGAATGGCGGAGCCAGCTGGAGGAACTGGACCGCCTCCGCAACGAGACCCGGCTCTCCCCGGAGGAGGCCGCCTTCCTCAAGGCCCAGGTCCGGGAAATCGACGACTTGAAGCTGAGCGAGGAGCGGATCAGCCAGCTGGAGCAGGATTTCCGCCGCATCTCCGGGTCACAGGAACTGAAGGACCTTTGCCAGCAGCTGGACGAGCGCTTCCTCGGCGGCAAGGGCATCTGCGACCGGCTCCAGTCGGCCCTCCCCCTGGCCCGCAAGCTGGCCCAGCTGGATCCCTCCATCACGCCGCTGGCCGACCGGGTCGAGTCGCTGGTCATCGAGGCCGGCGACCTCGCCGGGGAATGGAGCAGCCTGGCCGGGGTCTCGGATTTTGATCCCCGCCAGATCAGGCAGATCGAGTCTGACATGGAGACCTGGATGGGCTTGCGCCGGCGATTCGGATCCTACGTGGAGGCCATCCTGGCCAAACGGGACAGCATGGCGGAACGCCTGGATATCCAGGGAGACCTGGAGGGGACCCTGCAGACCCGGCAGGAGGAGGCTGACCAAAGGGAAGCCGCCCTCCGCCAGCAGGCCGGCAAGCTTCGCCGCCGCCGCCTCAAGGCCGCCCAGCAGCTGGCCCGCGATGCCGAGGAGCACCTGCGCGGACTCGGCTTCAAGAAACCCCGGCTCTCCATCGAGATCGTGGCCCGGCAAAAGCTGGGACCGACCGGGGACTGCGACTGCCGGATGACCTTTTCCCCGAATCCCGGAAGCTCCCTCCTCCCCCTCAACAAGATCGCCTCCAGCGGGGAGATGGCCCGCGTCATGCTGGCCCTGAAATCCGTGCTGGCCAGGGTCGACTCGACCCCGGTCCTGGTCTTCGACGAGGTGGATTCCAACATCGGCGGCGAGGTCGCCACCGCCGTGGCGCGCCTCCTGGCCGAACTGGGACGCGACCACCAGGTCTTCTGCATCACCCACCTCCCCCAGGTCGCCTCTGTCGCGAAAAATCACTACGTCGTGGAAAAGGACCAGGGGGAGGAGAGCACCGTCATCACCATCGGCTGCCTGAGCGGGGACCGGGAGGCCCGGATCAGCGAGTTTGCCCGCATGCTGGGGGACCGGGGTTCGAAGTCCGCCCGTGAGCACGCCGCCCAGTTGCTGGCCTGAATCAGAATCCGATACTGGCCAGGATCGAGCCGAACTGGTGGCCTTGTTCCTGCCCGTCAAATTCCTTTGTGCGGAAGGTGCGGCTGAAGGTCAGGGTAAAACTGCCCAGCCGGAACCCCACCCCGGCGACCAGTTCGCCGACCAGCGGCTCCGAGGAAACGCCGGTGTCGAAGCTCCGGAATACGGGGCCGTCAAGGGTGATGTCATGGGCAACCGCGGTTCCCCGGGCGCCGCCGAATAGGTAGAGGGACCACTCGGAGCGGTTGACGCGCGCCCCCGGCAGGAAGAGTTCATGGGAGTAGTTCCCGAGCTGGATGCGGGGCGTCGCGTACTGGACCGGCAGGTGGATGCCGGTGCGGAGGAGCGTTCCGACATAGGCATCTGTCCTGAAATTCCCGATACCGGCCCCCCATTCGAGATAGCCGTCGACCTCCATCAGCCAGTCTCGGGTGGCCCGGGCCAAATCGCCGAAGCGGCGCTTCTGGTCGAAGTTGAGGTTCACCGTGACCTCCCCGGGAATCTGGCTGTCCCAGCCCTGGAAGACGGGGGAGCCGCTGATGTGCGTGTGGACCCACTTCTGGGTTTCCTCCGCGAAGGAGTATTCGCCGGTCACCCCGACGGAAAGAACCACCGAGCTGACCGCCCTGCTGTCCTTGGCATGCAGCGAAAACTCCATGCCCAGCCAGCCGGCGTACGGTCGTTCTCCCGGCGGCGCTTCCGTCCACTCCGGATCGGAGGGGGTGAACATAAGCTGGGTCAGGCCGATGCCCCAGTCAAAGCGCACCTGGTCCGGGTCCACGGCCACGGCCAGGAAATTGAACAGCCGGGAATCCCCGGTGCCGCCGAGGGTGCGCAGGGATTTCTGGATCCAGTTCAGGTCCTTCTCCGCAATCGGCCGGAGATAGGCCAGCCGGGCCCCGTTGGTGTAGTTCCGGTCGGACCCGGTAAAGAGGTCGTTGTCCAGCTGGAAGACGAGATAGGAATCGCGCCCCGACCGCAGGTCCCCGGCCTGGGCCGCGGCTGCGAGGGCCGTGAAAGCGAAAATCAATGCGAGTGGAAATTTCATGACAGAATGGTTACTCCTCCTCCAGGTAAACCAGCTTCATGGGGCGCTGGTCGAGCAGCTTGGGATGCCAGTTGCGGATCCGCGGATTGATCAGGTAGATGTTGGTGTACCAGTAGAGGGGAATGACCGGCTGGTAGTCCAGCATCCGGTTCTCGGCGGCCCGGATCAGCTCATGGTTGGCCTCATCGTCGAGGGTGTGCATCGACGCCTCCACCAGGCGGTCGAATTCCGGATCGTCGTAGCCGGTCTCGTTGTTCGGGCTGTAGGAAAGCAGGGTCCGCAGGAACGAGTAGGCATAGAGGTTCCCGATCCATCCGGCCCGGGCGATGTCGTACTGCATGTTCTGCGTGACGTTGAGGTAGACCTTCCATTCCTTGTTGGTCAGGGCCACTCCGATCCCCAGTTCCTGGCGCCACATGTTCTGGATGGCCTCGCAGATCTTGCGATGGTTGTCGCTGGTGTTGAAGAGCACCTCCACCTCCGGGAATCCCTTCCCGCCCGGGTAGCCCGCCTCGGCCAGCAGTTCACGGGCCCGCCCGGGATTAAACCCTTCCCGGGGATCGGGATGGTAGCCCCCGATCCCGTCCGGGACATAGGTGGTGGCGATCCGCTCCCGCCCCTTCAGGAGTCGCCGGATGATTTGTTCCCGGTCCACGGAGAGGGCCAGGGCCTGCCGGACCCGGACATCATCAAGCGGCGGCCGGGTGGTGTTGATCCGGAAGAAGTAGACCCCGGCGTAGGGATCGAAGCGGATCTGGTCCGGAAACTTCTGCTCGTAGTATTCCCGCATGTTGACCGGACAGGAATTGGTGATGTGCAGCTGCCCGCTCTCGAAGGCCCGCAGCTCGGTGTTCTCGTCGCTGATGGGATAAAACTCGAAGGCTTCGGTACGGACGTTTCCGGCATCCCAGTAGTGGGGGTTGCGCTCGATCCTGATGACCGAGTCCGGCTCCCACTTGACCAGCCGGTAGGGCCCGTTGCCGACATAGCTCTCCGGCCGGGTCCAGCCGCTCTGCCGCACGCCCGGCCCGCCGAATTTCTCGATCGTCGGGGGATGCACCGGCAGGAAGCTGTGGTTCAGCATGACCTTCAGGAAATCCGCCACCGGCTCGTTCAGCTCGACCCGGAATGTGTAGTCGTCATCCGCATACACGCCCACGCGGGTGATGTCGTCCATCTCGCCCTTGTGGTAGGCCTCGGCCCCCTTGACCATGTACATCCAGTCGGCGTACTCGTTGCCGAGGCCGGGAGCCAGGACCCGGCGCCAGGAATAGACAAAGTCCTGCGCGGTGACCGGATCGCCGTTGCTCCAGCGCCCGTCCTCGCGAAGGTGGAAGGTCCAGGTGGTTCCGTCCTCGGAGAGATCCCAGCTCTCGGCTGCCCCCGGATAGGGAATTTCATCATCGGTCGGATGGTAGGCCACCAGGCCCTCCATCAGGCAGTTGATGATCTTGACCTCCGGGACCCCGCTCACGGTGTGGGGATCCAGGTCCCTCGGTTCGCCGCCGTTGCCGATTCGGATGACCCCGGTCCCGGTCCGGGGGTTGCTGCCTCCGCACCCGGCCAGCAGTGAGAGGACCAGGCCGGCTCCCAGGATCAGGAAAAGGGATCGCTTCATGGCCTGAACCTTAAGCGCCCCGGACCGGACCGCAATCATGAAGCCGGCAAAGTCTTCCCGAATGAATCGGCAAAAGCCCGTTGCCAATTCCGGAGGTCGGGGGAAAGTTAATTCCATGAGCCAAACCGTCGATTGGGGCCGGACCGATTACAAGGAGGCATGGGACCGTCAGCTGGAGCTGGTCTCGGCCCGGAAGGCCGGACAGTGCCCCGATACGCTGGTATTGAACGAGCATAATCCGGTCTACACCATCGGCGTCCGGCCCGGCGCCGACCAGCACCTGGTCTGGACGGAGCAGATGCTGGCCCGGCAGGGCATCGAGGTGGTCCGGACCAACCGCGGGGGAGACATCACCTATCATGGTCCCGGCCAGATCGTAGGCTACCCGATCATGAACCTGGCGGAGCACCGGGACCTGCATGCCTACCTGCGTCAGTTGGAGGAAGTGCTGATCCGCACCGTGGCGCACTTCGGGGTCACCGCCACCCGCCGGGAGGGCAAGACCGGGATCTGGATTGAAACGCGCAAGATCGCCGCCATCGGGGTGGCGGTGAAGAGCTGGATCACCTACCATGGATTCGCCCTCAACGTGCAGCCTGAGCTGTCCCATTTCGACGGCATTGTCCCCTGCGGGATCACCGACGGAACCGTCACTTCACTGGAAAAGGAGTGCCCCGATCCGCCCCTGATGGGCCAGGTCAAATCGCGTTTGGTCCTTGAATTTTGGAATCTTTTCGGAAACCGTACCTGAATATGGATCCACGCAAGCCCAACTGGCTGCGGGCCAAGCTGCCCACCAGCCCGGAGTACCGCAACGTCCGGCAGATTGTCGACAACAGCTCCCTGCACACCGTCTGCCAAAGCGCCCAGTGCCCCAACCTGGGGGAATGCTGGAGCCGCCGTACGGCCACCGTGATGATCCTCGGCAATACCTGCACCCGTGCCTGCACCTTTTGCGCCATCCATACCGGCCGCCCCAGCGAGCTGGACCTGGCCGAGCCGGCCCGTGTGGCCATGGGCATCCAGCAGATGGGGCTGCGCCACGCGGTCATCACCTCGGTGGCCCGCGACGACCTCAAGGACGGCGGGGCCGGGATCTGGGCCGCCACCATCCGCGCCGTCCGCTACCGGAATCCCGAAACGGCGATTGAGGTCCTCATTCCCGACTTCCGCGGCAGGACCGACCAGCTGGACATCGTCCTCGACGCCCGTCCGGACATCCTCAACCACAACATGGAGACCGTGAAGCGCCTCCAGCGGCCGGTCCGCAAGACCGCTTCCTGGGACGTCACGACCAAGGTCCTGGTCCACGCCAAGTCCCGCGGATTCACCATCAAGTCCGGCATCATGCTGGGCATCGGCGAGGAGGAACAGGAAATCGAGGAAACCCTGCAGCACTTTGCCTCCATCGGTCTCGACATCCTGACCATCGGACAGTACCTCCAGCCGACCCGGGAACACCGCAAGATGTTCCGCTGGGTCACCCCGGAGGAGTTCGAGCACTGGAAGGAAGTCGGCCTCAAGCTCGGCATCGGGGTGGTCGAATCGGGTCCGCTGGTCCGCTCAAGCTACCACGCCGACGAGCAATCCGACCGCTTTACCCGTTCCGCGAAAACACCTGCCGCGGCCGCCGGCTGCTCGCATTAGTTTTGCCAAACGGTCGACCGCTCTCCATCCTGCCGTGACAATGAACGGCACCGACCCCACCCTTCCCCACGAGCAACTGGATGAGGCCAGCCTGCTGGGAGCCTTCCTGCTGGATGGAAAAGGAGGAGGGAAGCCCCTCAAGTGGAAAGGCATTCTTTCCTGGAAACCGGAGGACGGGCCGCTCTGGATCCACCTCGACCGCAAGGCCCAGGACGCCCAGAAGTGGCTGCGTAAACGCTCCGGACTGGACCCACTGGTCTGCTCCGCCCTGCTTTCCGAGGATCCCCGCCCCCGGGCTCATGTCACCGGGGACGGTCTCATGGTCATCCTGCGCGGCGTCAACCTCAACCCCGGGGAGGAACCGGACGACATGATTTCCGTCCGTATCTGGGCGGATGCCGACCGGATCATCACCCTGCGTTCTCCGCGGTTGCTGGCCGTCTCGGATGTTCGGGAGCGCCTCGACGCCGGGACCGGACCGCACAATTCCGCCGAAATGCTGACCGCCATCGCCGAGCGGCTCACGGAGCGCATGGCACCGGTCATCGACAACCTTGATGACCTCGTGGATGGCATCGAGGAAAAGGTCATCGAGGAGCCGGACGCCAATCTCCGGCGCAGCCTCTCCGAGATCCGGCGCCAGGCCATTTCCCTGCGCCGCTACATCGCCCCCCAGCGGGAGGCCATGGTTCACCTGCAGAATGCGACCCTCGATTGGCTCAGTCCCAACGACCTGGCCTCGTTCCGGGAAACCGGTGACCGCACCATGCGCTACGTGGAAGACCTGGATGAACTGCGGGACCGGGCCATGGTCATCCATGAGGAAATTTCCGCCAGGGCCTCCGAGCAGATGAACAAGACCATGTATGTGCTTTCCCTGGTGGCCGGCGTCTTCCTGCCGCTGGGTTTTGTCACCGGACTCCTCGGTATCAATGTGGGCGGGATGCCCGGCGTGGACAGCCATTCGGCCTTCACCATCGTCTGCCTCGTGCTGGCCGGACTGGCCGGGCTGGCCTTGTGGCTCTTCCACCGGATGAAGTTCTTCTGAGAACCTCCATGCCCCGCCCGAAAACCTGGACCGCAGACGACTTCCAAGTCCGGAACTCCACCATCAGGGGGGCCGGGCTGGGACTGTTCTCCAAGGTGCACATCCGGATCGAGGAGACCATCGGCTACTACACCGGTGAAATCATCACCTTCGACGAGCTCCAGGCCGGGCGCTTTTCCGGCTCCGACTACATCATGGCCCTGACCAGCAAGCTGCTCATCGTCGGCGAAGGCCCCCGGGCCAATTACACCCGCTACATCAACCACTCCAACTCCCCCAACGCCTTCCTCATCATCTCCACCCGCTGGAAGACCGCCCGCTTCGAGGCCATCCGGGAAATTTTTCCCGGCCAGGAAGTCTTTTTCAACTACGGCGAGGAATACTGGGAAGCCGCCAAGCGCACCCCCGGCCAGGCCTGAACAAAAAAATACCGCGCCCGGCAAGGGGCGCGGTACAGGTGAAAGGGAACGGGCGGGCCTTAAATCTCGTAGCCCTGCTCGTCGTGCAGGTGGAGGTCCAGGCCGGCCACCTCGACATCCTCGGAGACCCGCAGGCCAATGGTCAGGTCGACCAGCTTGAGGACGACAAAGGAGACGACACCGCTCCAGAGGATGGTCACGATCACGCTCAGGGTCTGGGCCCAGACCTGGGCTCCGGCGCCGACACCCTCTTCCAGCCCGATTCCGCCCATGAAAGTGGCGGCACAGAGTCCGGTCAGGATGGCCCCGATGATTCCACCGACCCCATGAACGCCGAAGACATCGAGGCTGTCATCGTACCCCAGTTTCTTCTTCAGCTTGGTGGCGCTGTAGTAGCAGACGGCGGCGGAGCAAAAGCCGATCAGGACTGCTCCCAGGGGACCTGCCGTACCGGAGGCCGGAGTTATGGCCACGAGACCGGCCACGGCACCGGTGATGATGCCGAGGACGCTTGGTTTGCCGTGATTGAACCACTCGATGAGCATCCAGGTAAGGGCTGCAGTGGCAGTGGCCAGGTGGGTCACCAGGACCGCCATGCCAGCCACCCCGTCAGCGGCCAGCTCGCTGCCGCCGTTGAAACCGAACCAGCCCACCCAGAGCATGCTGCCCCCGACCACCGCCAGCGGCAGATTGTGCGGCTTGATGGGGTCGCTGGGATAACCGGTCCGCTTGCCGAGGAGAATACAGGAAACCAGGCCGGCGATCCCGGCATTGATATGCACCACGGTGCCCCCGGCAAAGTCCAGCACGCCCCATTCGTGGAAGAGGCCGCCGCCCCAGGCCATGTGGCAGATCGGAAGGTAGGAGAAAACGGTCCACAGGATCAGGAAAACCAGCATCGCGCTGAACTTCATGCGTTCCGCAAAGGCGCCCACGACCAGGGCCGGGGTGATGATGATGAAGGTCATCTGGAACATGACGAAGACCGCTTCCGGAATGGTCCCGTTAACCAGGTCCACATTCATGTGCTTCAGGAAAAGGAATTCCCCGCCGCCAATGAACCGGTTCAGGGCCCCAGGCCCTTCCGAGAAGGCCAGGCTGTAGCCGAAGGCCATCCACAGCAGGGACATCACCGCGGCCATGGCCATGCAGTGCATGAGGACGCTGAGGACGTTCTTGGCCCGGACCAGGCCGCCGTAGAACAGGGCCAGGCCGGGCAAGGTCATGAACAGGACCAGGGCGCAGGCCACGATCATCCAGGCCGTGTCGCCGGTGTTGATGGTGGGAATGGAATCGAGGTCCTGGGCCGATGCCAGGGATGGAAATACCATGCCCGCCACGACCCCCGTCAGGAATTTGGGTAGTGATTTCATTTGGTGTCAGATTAGGTGTCGCACAAAAGAAGCTAGGAATGTGCCAAATCACTACATTGGAGGATCTTAAGAACCCAAAGCACTGATTATCACCTCCACCCGGATTCAATCCCGAAAGCGACGGATAATCCTGGTCAGGGGGGTGTATAAAAAAGCGCGCAGTCTCGGGGAAGCTTCCACCTGAAAGGCAGGCGAACCCGTCAATCCCCACCGCTCCGGAAATCCGGTTCAGATATCGGCCACGGTCTGGTCGTAGAAGGCGACGTAGTCGTCGGGAGTGTCCCCCGCCCTCCAGGCCATGGCGGAACGGGGATGGACATTCATCTGGCCGGTCAGGTTGAAGGGAACGGAGGGGCCCCAGTCGTACTGCTGCCGCATGGGCAGGATGGTGTTCTGGATGCATTCCAGCACCGGGCGCAGCTTGAACTTGGGATTGCGAAGGAAGCCCAGGAGCAGCTCCATGGGACAGTTTCCGGCTCCCCGTCCGAGCCCCATCATGGTTCCATCCACCCGGTTGCTGCCCAGGATGATGGCCTCGATGGTGTTGGCGTAGGCCAGCTGCAGGTTGTTGTGGGCATGCATCCCCACCTCCTTGCCGGTCCCTTCAACGGCCTTGAGGTATTTCCGCACCAGGTAGTCCACCTGTTCGCGGTAGAGATTACCGAAGCTGTCCACGACGACGATCACCTCGGCCGGTGTCCTGGCCCCGATTTCCAGGGCCTTGTTGATCTCGGCTTCGGAAGCCACCGAGATGAGATCGGAAGAGCACACGTCTGAACTCCAGTCACCGATGTATCTCGTATGCCG
>CAJXMX010000172.1 GCA_913056355.1 uncultured Opitutales bacterium | reverse complement strand
CCGCATCATCCTGCGCGACGGAGACAAGGTCCTTCTCGACGAACGGGTCAACCTTTCTCCGGACTCTCCCTGGCAAAACCGTTCCCTCAAGTTCGAGGGAGAAAACGTGGAAAGCCTTGCGCTGTCCCTCGAGGGAGTGATCACCTACCGCCATGTCAGCACCTCCTCGCGCGAACGCCGGCGCGAGGTGGCCACCGAGCCACCCGCACCAGCCGACATCGCCTCAGTCGACGAACTGTACCTGACAGCCGAGCACCTCGCCCAGTACCGGCACCCGACGCGCTATCCGGAAGCCTACTGGGAGGAAGCCCTGAAACGGGATCCCCTCGATGCCAGGACCAATATTGCCTGGGGTCGGGCCAAGCTCGACCAGGGGCTCTTTGCTGAGGCTGCTTCCTGCTTCGAGAAGGCCGTACACCGGCTGTGCCATCGTCATCCCAATCCCTGCACCGGGGAGGCGCATTACTATCTCGGCCTGACCAAACGGTTCATGGGATCGTTTGAGGAAGCTTATTCCGCCCTTTACAAGGCGACCTGGAGCTTTGAGTGGCGGGCGGCCGCATACTATGAGCTGGCTCTCCTGGACTGTCGGAAGGGGGACTTCGAGCAGGCCATCGAGCATTGCGAGTGCGCCCTGGACACAAACCGCCGGAACAACAAGGCCATTGTCCTGAAAGCCATCGCCCTGCGCAAGCTGAGACGGGAGGCTTCTTCCATTTTGCTTGAGTTGCTGGCCATTGACCCGCTCGACCACTGGGCCCGGTACGAAGCCGGGGACATCGAGGGCTTCCTGGCAAAGAGTCGCAACGATGCCCAGACCATCCTCGACATCGCCTACGACTATGCCGATGCCGGTTGCCTTGAGGAGGCTATCAAGCTGATCCAGCTCCACCACGAAACTGAGGTTTCGGAGGTCGCTGTCCCCAATCCGCTGGGCCGGTCTCAGTTAACCGCCTATGCCCTTGCCTGGCTTCAGGAATGCCAGGAGCCGGGAGCCGGACTGGAGCAGCTGAAGCAGGCCCGCGGCCTGTCGCCGGATTATTGCTTCCCGTCCCGCCTTCATGACCAGTTGGTCCTGGAATGGGCCCTCGCCCAGGCGGGCGGCGACCGGAATGCCGCCTTCGGCCTCGGCAATTACTATTTTGACCGGAAGCGCCATGAGGACGCGATACGGGCCTGGGAATCCGCCCGGGACACGGATCCTTTCGGGACCGTCCTGCGCAACCTGGGCATCGCCTACTGGAATGTCCGCTGGGACGGTGAGGCCGCCCGCGAATCCTATCTGCGGGCACTCGAATTGAATCCGGCCGACGCCCGCCTGGTTTACGAATACGACCAGCTGCGGAAAAAGCTCGGAGACCCGGCCGGAGAGCGTCTGGCCGATCTGCAAAGCAAAGCCACCCTCATCGCGGACAGGGACGACTGCATGGTCGAGCTGGCCGCCCTCTTGAATGAAACCGGCTCCCCGGACAAGGCCCTGGCGCTGATCCTCTCCAGAAAGTTTCACCCATGGGAAGGCGGCGAGGGCCAGGTCCTCAAGCAGTACAAGTCGGCCCATCTGCTCCTCGGACAGGAGGCGCTCACCAATGGAGACCCGGGCCTTGCGCTCGAGCATTTCGAGAACGCCCTCAAACCGCCCCACAACCTCGGCGAGGCCTACCATCCGCTCCAGGCCAAGGCGGATGTCAACTACTGGCAGGGGAGGGCGCTGCGCGCCCTTGGCCGCGAGGAAGAGGCGGAGCGCAGATTTGCCGACAGCGCCGCCGAAGCGGGGGACTTCCAGGCCATGGCCGTGACCGAGCACTCCGAGCTCTCCCGGTTCCGGGCGCTTTCCATGGCCGAGCTGGGCCGCTTCGAGGACGCCAGGACCCTTCTCGAGGACTTCCGCGAATACGCGGCCCGCGAGATGTCGAGGCCCTACAAGATCGATTACTTCGCCACCTCGCTTCCTCTGCTCCTTGTGTTTGAAGAGGATGTGGAGCCGGCCCACCAGCAGGAAGCCGCGCGTTTGAAGGATTTGGCGCTAACAACCCTTCAGGAAATCAATGAATTGGCGCTGTGATCACTGATAACTTGTTCTTCGAAAAAAAGCCCCGGTTTGTTTCACGTTAAACTGCAAGGAAGCAGTAGATTTCCCCCAATTGGGGGATACTGAAATCAGCTTTAGGGTGGTAAAGTGCGTGGCGATGCCTTTATAATTCTGTGCACAGGATTAAATAGGCGGTCCTCACCCTTCCAAACCGAATCTCCTTACCTCACCTCCTATGACCCAGACTCCTGGCTTCTCTCTCGCGCGCCATTGGCGTCGCTTGTTAACGGCCACGGCATGTCTTCTTGCCCTCGCCAATGTCTCCCCGCTGCTGGCAGTCCCTTCAAATACCGGGCAATCCCACCGGTTCGAGATCGGCGAAAAGGCTTTCCTTCTGGACGGCCAACCGCTCCAGATCCGCTGCGGGGAAATGCACTACACCCGGGTACCGCGCGAGTACTGGCAGCACCGGATCGAGATGATCAAGGCCATGGGGATGAACGCGGTCTGCGTCTACCTGTTCTGGAACTATCATGAGCGGGCCGAGGGTGAATACACATGGGAAGGGCAGGCCGACGTGGTGGAATTTTGCCGCATGGCCCAGGAAGCCGGCCTCTGGGTGGTCCTTCGCCCGGGACCTTATTCCTGTGCTGAATGGGAAATGGGCGGGCTGCCCTGGTGGCTGCTCAAGCACGATGATATCGCCTTGCGGACAACTGATCCGCGGTATATCGAGAGCGTGCAACGCTATTTCAAGGAAGTGGGCGAACAATTGGGCGACCTCCAGGTCACCCGGGGTGGCCCGATCCTGCTGGTCCAGGTGGAGAACGAGTACGGATTCTATGGCAGCGACGCCAGCTACATGGGGATCCTGAGGGAATCGCTGATCGAGGCCGGCTTCGATGTCCCGCTTTTTGCCTGCAATCCGCCTTATCATCTGGGGAGCGGGTTTCGCGATGACCTCTTCCAGGTCGTGAATTTCGGCAACGATCCCAAGGCGGCCTTTTCGGCCTTGCGGGAATACCAACCGGAAGGACCCCTTATGTGTGGGGAGTTCTATCCGGGCTGGTTCGATACCTGGGGCAACCCGCACCATGTCGGGAAGCCGGATGTCTACATCAAGGACCTGGAATATATGATGGATGTCGGCGCCTCCTTCAGCATTTACATGGCCCATGGGGGTACCACTTTCGGATTCTGGGCCGGGGCCGACCGTCCCTTCAAGCCGGATACTTCCAGCTACGATTACGACGCCCCGATTTCTGAGGCCGGCTGGACGACCCCTCACTATTTCAAGCTCCGCGAATTGATGCAGCGCTACCTTCCGGAAGGTGAAGAGCTGCCCCAGCCGCCGGCGGAGAATCCGGTGATTTCCATTCCCACCATCCACTTCAGTAAACTCGCTCCCGTGTTCGACAATCTGTCGGATCCAGTGGAAGCGGTGAACCCGCTTAACTTTGAAAAGCTGGATCAGGCCAAGGGAGCTGTCGTCTACCGCACGGTCCTTCCCGCCGGCCCGGCTTTCACCCTGAAAGCGCAGGCGGTTAACGATTTTGGCTGGGTTTTCCTCGACGGTGATCAAGTCGGTGTCATGGACCGGCGCAGCCGCAAATTCTCCCTGGAATTGCCCGCCCGGGATCATGAGGCAACCCTCGATATCCTGGTTTACGCCATGGGCAGAATCAATTTCGGACCCGAGGTGCATGACCGCAAAGGCCTGATTGGTCCGGTGGAGGCCGTCTGCCCGGAAGGGACCAGCCAGGCCGTTGAAGGCTGGCAGCAATTCTCCCTCCGGATGGATCCGGAAATGCTGGCCGAACTCGATTACGTTAAGCGTTCCGGTCCGGCCAGTGAGGCAGGCCCCGCCTTCTGGAAGGCCGAATTTGAGCTCGAGGAAACCGGCGACACCTTTATCGACATGCTGACCTGGGGCAAGGGCGTGGTCTGGATCAACGGCCACACGCTCGGGCGTTACTGGAACATCGGTCCTACGCAGACCATGTATGTCCCGGGCCCGTGGCTGAAGAAAGGGCGCAACGAGATCGTGGTCCTCGACCTGCTCGGGCCGGAGTCAGCCCGCACGGAAGGGCTGCACCAACCAATCCTCGACCACTTGCGCCCGGAACTGGATTTCTCCGGTCCGCGCCGGCCCTTGCGGGACCTTGTTCTGGATGACACTGAACCCGTTTATTCCGGTTCCTTCAGCGGGGGCAGCACGGCCGAATCCATTAGCTTTGAAAAAACCTTCGAGGGACGCTACTTCTGCCTAAAGACCCTCGATGCCGTCGACAATGGCCTGACCGCCGCCATCGGCGAACTGGACCTGATGGATGAGGAAGGCAACTTGATTTCCCACGAAAACTGGACCATTGCCTATGTCAGCAGCGAGGAACGTTATGACATCGACGGGACGGCCGAGAACGCCATCGACGGTCAGACCTCCAGTATCTGGAGCAGCTACTTTGCCCACAATACTCCGGAACATCCGCATTACATCGTCATCGATCTGGGCGGAGATGAAGAGGTCAGCGGGTTCCGCTATGTTCCCGCGCCGGGAGAGTCCAAGGCCGGCCGGATCCTGCATTTCGAGGTCTTCGTCGGTGACGACCTGGTCCGGGATGTTGTCCAGGAAATTCCCGCCGAGGTGCCCTCCGATCAGGTCTGGCTCTTCACCTACTTCCTCGACAACGGGCAGGACGGTCTGCACCTGGCCTGGAGTGAGGATGGGTTGAACTGGCATTCCCTTAACGGCGGCGAGTCCCTGCTTCAGCCCATGGTGGGGGAATCCAAGCTCATGCGGGATCCCTGCGTGGCTAAGGGACCTGACGGCACCTACCACATGGTCTGGACCGACAGTTGGCACTCAAGGACCATCGGCACAGCCTCAACGAAGGATTTCATTACCTGGTCCGAACAGCAGGCCATCCCCGTCATGGAGGACGAGCCGACCGCCATCAACTGCTGGGCTCCCGAGATTGTCTATGACGACCAGCGTGACCAGTATGTTATCTTCTGGGCCACGACCCTTCCGGAGAGGTTTACCGAGACCTGGTTCAACGGGGAAAACCACAACAACCATCGTATCTACTGTACGACTACCAAGGATTTCAAGACCTTCACCCCCACCGAGCTTTTCTTCGATCCCGGCTTCAATTGCATCGACTCGACCCTCCTCCAGCGCGATGGCAAGGTCTACATGTTCTTCAAGGACGAGACCCACTACCCGGCGCCCATGAAGAACCTCCGCCTGGCTGTCGCCAACGACCTGATGGGACCTTACCACACCCTTCCCGGTAATATTACCCCTCCCGATTCCTGGGTCGAGGGACCCACCGCCATCGAGATCGGGGACTACGTTTACCTCTACTTCGATGCCTATGCCGCCCACCACTACGCCGCCATGCGGTCCAAGGATTTGCAGGAGTGGGAAGACCTTACCGACCAGCTCTCCATGCCGGAAGGAATCCGTCATGGCTCGGCGTTTCCCGTAAACCGCGAAATCGTCCAGAAACTCAGCCAATTGAGCGTTAAATCAGGTTTAAACCAATGATACTCCGTTATTTAATTCACCCTTTCGGGGGATGGTAGGGACCTCCCTTCCATGTTACCATCCTCCCATAAATCCTCCTCAGTTTCACTAACTCTAACCTACACCCAACTGTTAACGCGGTATTGCCGCTGATTTTTCCTTCCCGTTTCGGGCATCTCCTCGCCTGAACGCATTATTCTCAAGACTAACAATCAACCAACTAGGACTTATGTCACTACCCAACACGTACTCAGGAAATCCATTCAGGTGCCTGGATGGTCTCAAGGGTCGAAAAGCATTGATGCTCATCAAGGCTTTCGCCTTCGCAGGGATTCTGTCCCTGTCTGTCAACAACTCGATAGCCCAGACCACCGACGAAGAAGAGGACGATGAAGAAGTATTCACGCTCTCTCCCTTCGAAGTTTCGACGGAAGGGGACCTCGGGTACCTCGCCACCTCCTCCCTGGCCGGATCGCGCCTGGACACGGACCTCCGCGACATCGGGGCTGCCGTCCAGGTCGTCACTCCGGAATTCATGAAGGACGTCGGGGCGACCAACCTCGAGCGGCTCCTCCTCTATACGACCAACACGGAAGTCGGCGGCATCGAAGGTAATTTCTACGGCGGCGATACCTGGGACAAGGATCACGCCCGGAGCATGCTCGTCGAGCCGCACCGCACGACCCGTATACGTGGACTGAATACAGCGGACATCACCCGCGACTTCTTCCCCTCGGACGTCCCGATCGACTGGTACGCTCTTGACCGCGTCGACATCAGCCGTGGCCCGAATGCCGTCCTGTTCGGCTTGGGCAGCCCGGCCGGTCTGATCAACAACTCGCTGAAGACGCCAATCATGAGCAAGAACGCCTACTCGCTCGAGTTCCGGGTGGACCGTTATGGTTCCCACCGCGAAGTCCTCGACGTCGACCAGGCGATTATTCCGAACGAGCTCGGGATTCGTGCTGTCTTCCTGAATGACAGTGCCAAGTTCCGTCAGGACTACACTTACAACAAGGACCGGCGCATCTACGCTGCGGTCCGCTGGCAGCCGAAACTCGGCAAAGACATCTTCACCCAGCTTGACCTGAACGGGGAGTGGGCCAAGATCCATGGCAACCGGCCAGTGGCGGCGACTCCGTCCGACTTCCTGACCAACTGGTACGGCCCGACCAACCGCAACACCGTCCTCAACGACGAGTACTGGACGGACCCCGGCGACCCCGGATTCGGAGCCTATGAAGCGCTCTACGGCGCCCAGTCCATCGGCGGCCAGGTGTGGGATGACCACCCCGTATCCTTCTTTCCGGATCCTTCCGTCAACGAAGTCGGTATGCCGGGCAATCCGGAAGCCATGATGCTTCGCGGCTGGAGCAACGTGTATGGCGGCGGCTGGGGTAGCTTCACCGGCCTGACCAACACCAACTGGGAACTCTGGAATCCCAATCACCGCTGGAACAAGAAGGAAACCTTCGCCGACAATCCTGAGATCATGTCGGTCATCAGCGACTTCGAGGCACAAACCGGAAAAACCTTCTCCGGATTCGGTCAAGGTGCATGGCCGACCCAGGCCATCATCGACGGGCCCGTCGCCGAGTTGATGAAGGAGCAAAATATCATTGGTCCGAACAAGTATGAGTTCAATAATTTCGAGACCTTTAATGTGAAGCTTACCCAGTCCTACTGGGAAGGCCGTATCGGCTGGGAAGCTGCCTACAATGTGCAGCACTACCGGTCGGGATACCGCAACCTGATTGAAGGTCTCTGGGGTGGCAACATCGTTTCCATCGAAATCAATGAGTCGCTTCGTAACGGCGAAGGCAACAACCCGAACGTGGGACGCTTGTACACAATCGGTGAAGGCCGTGGTGCCGTCTGGCAGCGTGATCGCGAAAACTATCGTCTGACCGGTTACGTCAACGTGGACGCGAAGGATTTCCTCAACCCCGATGGCTGGCTGGCCAAGGGCATTGGCAGCCACACCTTTACCGGTGTATACTCGCACCAGCGCAACGAGGAATTCAATCGCAACTTTGCGCTGTATCGCTGGGATGAAGGCTTCGGCGAGCAGTTGGAATGGGGCAATCCCGGCTACGCCACCTGGCGCGGTATCCACTACCTGAGCCCGAGCCAGTTGGACACCACTTCGATGGACCAGATTACGGGCTTGAGCGGCATCACCACGGTGAAGACGCCTCCGATGACCCAGACGGTCCTCTCCACGGCAAGAAATGCTGACGGGGATTGGGCTTGGGGAGAAAACCAACTGAGTCTCCTCAGCTGGGAGGACGATATCGACAAGCTGTATGACGGGGCCTCCCAGGCCTACGACACGACCGATTCGAAGGTCTTTGTCTGGCAGGGCAGCATGTTCAACAACATCCTGGTTCCGATCTTCGGCTGGCGCGAGGACGAGTACGAGCGCTGGAACAAGCCGTCCCCCTCGAACGCCGGTGGTGTTGAAGCCGGTCGTGACCCGGTCTACGGATACGTTCTGCCCTGGAGCCCGAACTGGAGGTATGACTCGGACCAACTGCCCTTCATTTACGCCAAGGAGCAGCGCCGCAGCTACAGCCTGGCCATCCACGGCAAGGAGTTGATGGAGACCATCGGCCTCCCGCTTCCGGCGGGAACGGACATTACCCTCCTGTACAATAATTCCAGCAGCTTCCGTCCTTCGGAAGTGGCCACCGATGTGTACAACCGGCAGGAAGCCAATCCCTCCGGCGAAACGGAAGACTACAGCATTCTGATTTCGACCTTCCACGACCGCTTCAACTTCCGCGTTACCAAGTACGAAACGGTCCAGAAGAACACTCCGTTCATTGGCTCCACGCCTCCCTTCAACCGGAACAAGGCCATCCTCGGCCGCGTGATGGACGGGATGATGTGGGAAACCGCGCCGAACAACGCCGCCGCCGCCGCGGACAATCCGGGTACTGTTTATCAGCCGACCCCCGAGTGGCTGGTCAACAAGTGGATGTTCGGCGAAGGCAACTACGACACGGCAATTGCCAACCAGCCGCTTCCGTTTGACTGGCGCGACCATCCGGAACTCATGGATCAGCCCCTGCGCATCCGCCATTCCGCGGTGCCGGGTTCCCCGACTTATGTCCAGGAAGGCGACATTGATCCGGAATCGGGTCTGGATTATGTGGCTCCTCCGCTGACCTCCGAGGAAATCGCCTACCGCACGGAATGGTTCAAGGCCCGCTCGGATGCCGAATGGTCCCGTCCTGCTGACCAGGAATGGTGGGATGCCATGAGCTTCGAACGCGACTACTCCGCCACCTGGGGTGGTTTCTGGGAGCTCACTGCCTGGGAGGTTCCGGCCAGCTCGCGCAGCTTGAATGACCTGACCTCCACCGGTTACGAGTACGAAATTACGGCCAATCCGCTTCCGAACTGGCGCATTACCTTCAATGCCTCCAAGGCTGAAGCCGTCCGTACCAACGTCCTCGATTCGTGGGACGACTACATCGCCAAGAACAAGGACTTCTGGTTTGATGGTGGCTATTCGCTTGGCGATGTTCCGGCCATGAACTACTGGAACTTCAAGGGCTACTACGACATCCCGGAATCCCCCGGCAATCAGCTCGGTGGTTCCGGCCGACTCGGCACCGGTTACGGTGGTGAAATTCTCCAGGTGTATTACCAGGCGAAGGCCACCGAAGACCAGCTGGTCAA
>CAJXMX010000171.1 GCA_913056355.1 uncultured Opitutales bacterium | reverse complement strand
GCTGGAAAGCCAGACCAGTCCGTGGACGAGGAGCACGGCAAGGAGGGTCAGGCCCAGCAGGAACAGCACCACCCCGCCGCCGATGCCGGACCAGGCGTTGGAAAGGAAACTCTGGGAAAGGGTGCTGTAGACGATGAAGAGGATGATTCCATGGTTGATGTACTTGAAGCCGCGGGAGATTTTCTTGAACCAGGATGTACCGCTGACCAATGGCCGCAGAAGCTGCCCGATGACCAGGGGCAGGAGGATCAGCCGGGCCACCTTGAGGAGCAGCCCGAGGACCATGTCGGCGGGGAATCCGCTTCCCGCGGTGAACAGGAGGAGACAACCGAGTGGGACCCAGAAGACGCCGATGACGTTGGCCAGGGTGGTGTTGAAGATGGCCCCCGAGACATTGCCGTTGGCCGCGCTGGTGAAAAGGATGGCGCTGGTGATGGTGGTCGGGAGGAGAGCCAGGTAGATGAAGCCGGCAGCCAGGTCTGGGTAGCCCATGGCCTTCAAAGCCAGCGAGGCCGCGCCGTGGATGATGGCCGAGCCGAGGAAGATCCAGCCCTGGACCAGGAGGTGCAGCCTGATGTTGCCGACCCCCTGTGCCAGCTCGCGGGTCCGCAGGGTCAGCCCCTGCAGGAAAAAGACCACCATGACCCCGATCCGGGCCAGCAGCTCCGCCCGCAGGGGGCCGTCAGGAGCCCCGAACTCCGGAACTCCCCAGGCCAGGGCCACCGCACCCAGCAGGAGGAGGACAAAGCCGTTTTTCCGGAACAAAGCCACTAGACAAATTCCACCACGATCTGCAGCTCGACTGCGGAGTCCCCGGGCAGACCCGCCACTGTGACGGCGGCGCGGGCATGCTTGCCGACATCCCCGAATACCTCGACCAGAAAATCGCTGGCCCCGTTGATGACCTGCGGACTCCTGGCGAAGCCGTCCACGCCGTTGACATAGCCGTTGACCATGATGAACTGGCTGACCCGGTCCAGCGATCCGAGGGCCGCCTTGATGTTGGCCAGGGCGTTGAGGGCGCAGGTCCGGGCCGCCTCCTGGCCGTCCTCGACACTGAGCGGTCCGCCCACCTTGCCGGTCGGGCTAATCCGGCCATGCTTCATGGCCAGGACCCCGGACAGGAACAGCTGGTTGCTGCTGATCCGGTATGGCAGGTAATTCCCGGCTGCGGCAGGCGCTTCCGGGAGCGTGTATCCGAGACTTTGAAGATGCTCTTCGACGTGGCTCATGAAGGTATATTATCCTCTCCCGGAATAGCCGGGTCAACGGCTTTTCGCGGGCCCCCGGTGAAACGGCCCCCGGCGGAAAAGAGGGCCAGTCCCGTCCAGATCAGGGCGAAGCCGGCAAGGATCGGGCGGGTGACCGTTTCCCCGTAAAAGAGGGCAATGGCAAAGTGCATGCTGGGGACGATATACTGGCCCATCCCGAGAGTGCTGAGTCGGATCCGCCGGGCCGCGTAGGCGAAGAGGAGCAGGGGAATGGCCGTGACCAGTCCCACCAGGGAAATGGCCAGCAACTGCCCGGGCGGGGCCGAGGTCAGGCGCGGGGGCCCCTGCAGGGCCAGCAGGCTGAAAAGGAGAATGGCCGGCGGACTGAGGAGGGCCGTCTCCATGCTGAGGGCGACCATGGGGCCGACGGCGCTGCGTTTTTTCATTAATCCATACCCGCCCCAGGTGAAGGCGATGCAAATGGCCGCCAGCGGGATCACCCCGGCCTGCCAGATGAAGAGGGAGACCCCTGCGGCGGCGAAGCCGACAGCCAGCCAGCGGAGGGGGCCGAGGTGCTCCCGCTCGATGAAGCGGGCCAGCAGCACGATGACGATCGGGCACAGGAAGTATCCGAGGCTGGACTGCAGGATCTGGCCGTTGCCGACGGCCCACATGAAGGAGAACCAGTTGCCGGCCAGGAGGACCGCCATCAGCAACGCCCGGCTCACCGACGGACCCTCCCGGATGGCGCTGGTGAAGCTGCCCAAGGTCCCCCGCAGGCGCAGGACCACCAGGCAGGTCAGGGCCGTCAGGACGAGGCGGACATAGAGCAGTTCGTCGGCCGGAATGCCGTCCAGCAGCTTCCAGTAGAAGGGCACCAGGCCCCATAGGGCATAGGCCGAAAGGCCGGCCAGAAGGCCTTTGGAGGACGTCGACATGGCCTGACGGAATTCCATTGAAAATGAATTGCCAACGAAAATCAAAGGCCACACGGTAGCGGTTTTGATCTTTAACTTTGACTGACATGGCAGAAGAACTGACAGGAAATGTACTTGTAGCGCAGAGCGGTGGACCCACCGCGGTGATCAACGCCAGCCTCGCCGGCGTGATCGAGGAAGCGCTGAACCATGATTGTATCGAGGAGATCTACGGCGGCCTGAACGGCATCCTGGGAATCCTGCAGGAGCGCCTGATCGACTTGGCGGAGGAACCGCAACAAGCAATCCGCGGGCTTCGTTACACGCCCTCCTCGGCCCTCGGCACCTGCCGGTACAAGCTCCGCAAGGAAGCCGATTTTCAACGGGTGGTGGAGGTTTTCAAGGCCCACAATATCCGCTATTTCTTCTATATCGGGGGCAACGACTCCCAGGATACGGCGGACAAGATCTCCAAGCTGGCGGCCAGTACCGGCTGGGAAATGCGGGTCATCGGAATCCCCAAGACGGTCGACAACGACCTCGTGGTCACCGACCATACGCCGGGCTACGGATCGGTCATCAAGGAAGTGGCCACCACCGTGCGGGAAATCGCCTGCGACGCCGAAGCCATGGGCCAGCACGACCTGGTCTACATTCTCGAGGTGATGGGCCGTTCGGCCGGCTGGATTGCCGCCGGGGCCACCCTGGCCAAGCGCCGGGACCACCCCAATGATGCTCCGCACCTGATCTATCTCCCGGAAGTCGCCTTCGACACCAACAAGTTCCTCGACGACGTGGCCGAGGTCCTCAAGAAGGAAAAATACTGCCTGGTGGTGGTTGGCGAGGGACTGGTGGACAGCAACGGGGACTATATTTCCACCTCCGATGGCAACCAGGACAGCTTCGGCCACTCCCAGCTGGGAGGGGTCGGCGATTACCTGAAGGGCCTCATCGACCAGCATTTCAGCGGGATCAAGACCCGTTCCATGCGCCCCGGGCATTCCCAGCGGGCCGCCGCCACCAACGCCTCCAAGGCCGACAATGACGAGGCCTACCTGGCAGGCAAGGCAGCCGTACAGGCGGCCATGGACGGCTATACCGACAAGATGGTGGTCCTGACCCGCGGCGACTCCGACCAGTATGCCTGCGAAACCGGCCTGGCCGACCTCAGCGAGATCGCCAACGGGGTCAAGCACCTCCCGGCCAGCTGGATCAACGAGGACGGCGTCTCCCTGAACTACCAGTTCGTCAAGTACGCCGGTCCGCTGGTCCAGGGCGAAGTCGTGGTCCCGCACGAGAACGGCCTGCCCAAGTTCGTCAAGCTGGGCAAGTCCGCCGTCCAGCCGCTCCTCCCGCCCTACGAAGTCGGCGCCTAGGACCGGACCGGACAAGGCAATTTGTTTTCCCAGCTCCCCCGCCCGGACAGGCGGGGGAAGACTATTGTTCCGCCTTCGCCCTTGCCATGGTGGCGACATCCCGCCAAATCAGACCCATGGATCGCTTAAAGCGCGCACTTCTGTTTTTTGCCCTTGGCGGGATGGTGCTCCTCGCCGGCTGCGGGAAGCGGGAAGGGGACTCCGGGGCCGCCCCGAACGCCTTCATCTTTGCCCGCGGTGCGGATGCCCAGAAGCTGGACCCGGCCGATGTCGACGACGGGGAATCGGTCAACTCCCTGGCCCAGGTCTGCGAAGGGCTGGTCGGCTTCAAGCAGGGAACGCTGGAGGTGGTGCCGGTGCTGGCCGAGTCGTATGAGATCTCCCCGGACGGGCTGGCCTATACCTTTCACCTGCGGGAGGGGGTGCGGTTCCATGACGGCACGCCGTTGAATGCGGAGACGGCCCGTTTCAGTTTCGACCGGCAGATGGACCCGGATCATCCGGCCCATTTCGAGACCGCCAGCTTCCAGTACTGGCAGAACCTCTACAGCGCCATTGAGAGCCTGGAAACGGTCGATCCGATGACCCTGCGCTTCCACCTCTCCGAACCCAATGCGGGCCTGCTGGGGGCGCTGGCCAGTTTCCCGGCCTGGCTGGTCAGCCCGGGCGCTTTCGAGAAGTACGGGCAGGAGATGATTTTTCATCCGGTCGGGACGGGCCCCTACCGCTTTCTGGAATGGCGCCCCAGCGAGGCCATCCTCTACGAGCGCAATCCGGATTACTGGGGCCAGGCAGCCGGTTTCGAGCGCCTGGTCCTGCGCTCCATCCCGCTCAACACCTCCCGCCTGTCCGAGCTGCTGGCCGGCAACCTCCACGGACTGGACGGCATCCAGCCCTCCGAGTTGAGCGATATCCAGACCGATCCGCGTTTCCAAATCCTGCATGCCCCCGGCATGAACATCGGTTACCTGGCCTTCAGCCAGCTCTCCGGGAGAATGCAGGATCCGGAGCTGCGCCGGGCCGTGGCCATGGCCATCGACCGGGAGAACCTGGTCCGCCTGGCCCTTGACGGCTACGGCACCGTGGCCGCCTATCCGGCCCCCAAGGGCTACCTCGGGATTCCCGACGACGCCGGTCCGGTCCGCTTCGATCCGGAGGCGGCCAAGGCCCTGGTGGCGGCCCATCCGGAATGGACGGAGCAGCCCATTACCCTGGCCACCTTTGGCCAGCCGCGCATGTACTTCCCGGATCCGCAGCGCTTCGCCTCACTGATCCGCAATGACCTCGAGCAGGCCGGCTTCCGGGTGGAGATCATCAACCGCGAATTCAAGAGCCACCTCCACACCACCCGCCGGGGGGAATTTGAAATGGCCCTCCTGGGCTGGATCGCGGACACCCCCGATCCCGACAATTTCCTCTCCACCTTTCTCCACAGCAAGGCCGCCGCGGTCGGCTCGGCGACGAATATTTCCTTCTACCGCAATCCGGAAATGGATACCCTGCTCGACGACGCCCTGACCCGGACCGACCCGGCCGCCCGGGCCGCCCTCTACCGGCAGGCCCTGGACCTCTGGGCTCGCGACCTGCCCCTGGTGCCGCTGGTCCAGGCCGACCAGATCGTGGTCCTCGACCGGCATATCGGCGGCTACAAGCTGTCCCCCACCGGCAACCACTTCTTCGGGCCCGCGTATTGGAAAACCGACGACAACGGCCAGGCTGCCGATGAGTGAGCCCGACAGCGCCGCGCCTCCGTCCCGCCGGTTTCCCGCCGGACGCCTGGTCCTGGCGGAGCTGCGGCGTTTTGTCCTGATTTTCCTGCTGGCCAGCCTGGGCATATTCCTGGCCCTCGAGGCCATGCCGGAGGACCCCGTCAGCCTGCGGGTCAAGAATCCCGACCCGGCCCGCATCGCCGAGATCCGGGAAAGCCTCGGCCTGAACGATCCCTGGCTGGTGCGCTACGTGCGCGGCATGGGCGATTTCCTCACCCTCGACTGGGGCGACAGCCTGATTACCGGACGGACCGTGGCGGCCGAGGTGGGTCGCTTCCTGCCGGCTACCCTGGAACTGGCCATCCCCGGGATTCTTCTCGGCACCTTCCTCGGGATCAGCATCGTCCTGCTGGCCCACGCCACAGGCTGGCGCTGGCTCCTGCAACCGGTCCGCGGACTGGCCGCACTCGGCCTGACCGTGCCCATTTTCTGGATCGGGCTCCTCCTGATCCTGTGCTTCTCGGTCTGGCTGGGCTGGTTCCCGGTCGGCGGGCGCTTCGACTTCGCTTATCCCGCCCCGCATGGCACCGGTTTCCTGTTGATTGATTCCATCCTGCAAGGCGATCCCGAGGCTTTCCGGATCACCGTCCGGCACCTGGCCCTGCCGGTCTTCACCCTGGCGCTCTATCCCGCCGCGGTGGTGGCCGGGACCCTGGAGGCCCGGCTCGGGGAGAGCTTTCTCCAGCGCCTGGTGCTGGCCCTGCAGGCCCGCGGCTATTCGCCGTTAAGAATTTGGGGGAAGCATGTCCTGCGCCTGGTCAGCGGCCCGGTGGCCACCGTCATCGGGACCCAGGCCGGGGCGCTGCTGGGCGGGGCCGTCCTGACCGAGACGGTCTACTCATGGCCCGGGATGGGACGGATGCTGGTCGACGGCGTCCTCAACCGTGACGTTTTCGTCATTCAGCACGGCCTCCTGCTGGTGGTGGTCATGGCCCTGATGGTGATCACCCTTGCCGACTTCCTGTCCCGCCGGCTGGACCATCAGTTGAACCAAATGGGGAGGGAGGACAATGCTTAGACTCCGGTTTAAATACTGGGACTGGTGGGTCCTGGTCCTCCTCGTCTTCTGTTTCGTGGGCATCCTCTGGACCCCCCATAATCCGATGGCGCAGGATTTCCGCGACGCCGCCCTGGAGGGTCCCCGGGCCGCCAACTGGCTCGGGATCGACGGGCTGGGCCGCCTCTGGCGGGGCGCCGGCAACACGGTTCTCCTGGCCGCCTCCTCCATGGGGCTTTCCCTGCTCCTTTCCAGCCTGCTGGTCTCAGTGGAGCAGGCGGGCCCTTCGTGGTGCGGACGTTTCATCCGGATGGGAGTCGGCATCTGGGTGGCTCTCCCGGTGGTCTTTATCGGCCTCCTTCTGCTGGTTTTCCTCCGTCCCTCGCCGGGCGCCCTGGTCCTCGCGGTGGGCCTGGGCAACATGGCTTTCGCTTTCCGCCAGCTGCGGGTCTACTGGATCGGCGTCCGTAACGCCCTCTACGTCCGCTCCAGCGAGGTCCTCGGCTCGCATGGCTGGCAGCTCTTCCGCTGGGCCATCTGGCCCAACCTCAAGCCCGACTTGCTGGCCCTGTCCCGGCTCCTCTTCGCCATGAGCGCCCTCGAGTTGAGCGGGCTGGCTTTCCTCGGCCTGATCGGGGATCCGGATTTCGCGGAGCTGGGGTCCATTCTCAAACAGAACCAGGCCTACCTTTACCAGGCTCCCTTCCTGGTCGTGCTTCCGGGGGCGGTCCTGAGCATGGTCCTGCTCAGCGTGCACCTCTCCCGCTTCCACCGCTGAACGGGGGAGTCGACTTCTAGCAGACGACCAGCCGGGTGCCGGCCTCCCTGAGGCGCGTCCGGAGGCTCTTGTCGACGGTTCCCGAGGTGACCACGGTCAGGTTCGGCTCATAGCGGGTGGTCAGGGTGAGGGCCCGTTTTCCCAGCTTCGAACCGTCGGCCACGAAGAGGGTGTGGGCCGAGGACTTGATCATCTTGCGCTGGAAACTGGCCAGCAGGGCGTTGCTGTTCCAGATGCCCTCCTCGGTCAGCCCGCCGCAGCCGACAATGGCCAGGTCGGCATTCATCTCCTCCAGGGCCGATTCACAGAGGGGACCGCAAAGGACGCCCAGGCGGTTGTAGAGCGTCCCGCCGGTGACCACCGTTTCGCAGGCGCTGACTTCGTTCAACAGGGCCGCAATGGGGAGGGAATTGGTGACGATGACCAGCCGCTTGGTCAACAGGGCCTTGGCCACGGCGTAGGTGGTGGTCCCCCCGTCGATCATGATGGTCATGCCGTCCTGGACCACGGAGTTGACATAATCGGCGATGCGCAGCTTGTCCTCGGTATTGGTATCATCCTGGGTGATGAAGTCGTAGCCGCTGGTGGCATTGTTCTCCACCAGACTGGCTCCACCATGGTGCCGGCGGATGATGCCGTCCGCCTCCAGGTCGTTGAGGGCCCGCCGGACCGTCGACAGGCTGGTGTCAAAGGTCTTGGCCAGGACATGCAGGTCGGCGTACTTGTGGTCGCGAATGTATCCCTCGATCAGGTCGCGGCGCTGTTTGTTGGTGATCGCCATACCTGGAAGAAACTGGGCAAACTGTCAAAAATTGTCAATCAGCGAGCGGCGTGGAAATGATGCCGGACCACTTCCGCCGGGCAGTTGAAGCGAACCGGAACATGGCAGGCGCCCGCACCATGGGAGGTGTAGCCCTTCATCCGGCCGTACTGCCAGCGGCCCCTGAAAACATCTCCCGGAATGCCGTCAATACTGACCAGCGGCCAGCCGTTGGGCCAGCAGATCTGGCCGCCGTGGGTGTGTCCGCAGAGCATGAAATTGAAGCCGGCCTGCTCCGCCTGCCGGATATGCTGCGGGCTGTGGCAGAGGAGAATCGAGGGGAGCCCCGCGGGGCACTGGGCGGCCGCGGCCCCGATGTCGTGGAGTTTGAAATAGAACGGGTCGTCGACGCCGGCCAGGGCGAAGGCCGCCGGGCCCTTTCCGACGATCCGGGCCTCATTGACCAGGATGGGAATGCCCCGGGCCTCGAGGCCGGCCCCGAGGGCGCAGGCATCGTGGTTGCCGAGGATGCCGTAGCAACCGTCCGGCGGCGGAGGAATGGCTTCCAGGATGCGCTCCATTCCTGCCAGTGATTGGGAGAAACTGGTATGGGTCCCTTCCCAGAAGTCCCCGGTGAAGACCACCAGCTCGGCTTCCACTCCCTGCACCCGCTGGCACAGCCTGGGGAGGAAGGCCGGATCGAGGTCGATGTGGGGATCGGAAACCTGCAGGATCCGGTAGCCGGCCAGCTTTGCCGGCCAGCTGGCCAGGTAATGGTGCTCCTCGCGCAGTGAGATTTCCAGGTAGTTACGGAAGCCCCGGTCATAAAGGCCGGCCAACCGCAACAGCCGCTTCAGGGCGCGATAGTGGAAAGGCAGCACATGGGGCCGGCCCGGTTCCTCGTTCCCGCAATAGCCCAGCTTGGCGGCTTCCCGGGCGGTCCGCCGCTCGATCCAGCGGGGATCCCAGCGGTCGGGAAAGGGGTCGGTCCGGGCCTGCGCTTCCATGATCCCTTCCCTATGGCGGCGGGAGGGCCCGCTGGCAAGGGTTCACTGCTCCCTTGACTTGTGCCCGGGGCGGTTCAATTTGGCCGGGATCATGAGTAAGGAGAAACCTGAGCGCCTGGCCATCGACGGTGAAGGGTTCCGGGTCGCCATCATCGCGGCCCGGTACAACTTCCGCCTGGTTAATGCCTTGCTGGAAAACGTCCTGCAGACCCTGGATGCCTGCGGCGTCCGCCAGGAGGACGTGGAAACGTTCCGGGTGCCCGGATCGAGCGAGATTCCCCATGTGGCGGCCATGGTCGCCAAGACCGGCGGCTTCGACGTGGTCATCGGGCTCGGCCTGATCATCGAGGGGGAAACCGAGCACCATGCCGTCATCGCCCACTCGACCGCCCACGCCCTGCAATCGATCGGCATCACCCAGGGCTACTACTTCTTCAACGCAGCGCCGTACGTGCTGACGCTGCTCATCATGATCGCCTCGACCTCGCCGAAGCGT
>CAJXMX010000170.1 GCA_913056355.1 uncultured Opitutales bacterium | reverse complement strand
CGGGCAATGTTCAGCGACGAATTCCCAAGGATTCTTTTAAATGACAAATTTTAATTTTGAAGGTCAGCCCGAGGGCGAATGGGAAGACCGGGGCAATCTCTCCTGGAGCGAGTTGGATTGGCAACAATTCCTGCAACGGCAGGAGAAGGAAGTAGCCCGATTTCTCAAATTTTACGACGAATGCCCGCTGGAAGCGGCGGAGCGCCTGGACTGGGTGGCCCGGCAAATGGGCTGGGATTCCGAGGACTGGTCCGTGGGCGACCTTCTCGATGAGGAGGAAGAAACGGAAGGCTGGAATCCCGGCGAGGAAGAGTCCAGGGAGCGCCCGGATTCCGATCCCTACACCCTCCACCGGCACCCCGTTTACGTTGTCTGTTCGGGCCTTTTCCTGCAGATCCGTTACCTCTGGCGCACGGCCCTGACGAACCGTCCGGGTCCGGTCGATTCGTTGCTCTGCTGGGACTTTGCGGAGTGCCTGAACGAGGCTGAAAAACACAGCCTGATGGCCATGCAATGCATGGACATGGGGGATTTCCTGCTCTGCGTGGTGCACCTCAAGCGTTCCCTGCGCGGCCTTAACCTGGCCATGAGCCTGCTGCCCGAGCTGGTCGCCAGCTCCTCCGCGGGCGAATACTTTCGATTGGCCATGGTGGCGCGGCTCTTCGACCTGCGGGAAGTCTGTCTCCGGGTCATGCAGGATTGCCGGGAAGAAGACCGGCGGGATTTCCGCGACTGATAAAGGCCCGGGTATTAACGCTTTGGGGTTGAAAGAGGCCGGATATTGGTAATCGTTCGTTTTTTCCCGTATGCGTTCGTATTTCCTCCGCAGACTTTTACTAATCCCGCCGACGATTTTCGGAATCACCATCATCGTGTTCCTGATCACCCGGGTCGTTCCCGGAGGTCCGATTGAGCGCGCCATCATGGAGATGCAGGCGGTCAATGTCAGTGCCGGGGTCACCGGAGGCAGCATGACCGGCCAGTCCCAGGCCCTCTCGGATGAACAGCTGGAGCAGCTGAAGGAATACTACGGTTTCGACAAGCCGGCCCTGGTCAGTTACTTCCACTGGCTTGGAAATGTCCTGCGGGGCGATCTGGGGACCTCCTACCGCTACAACGAGCCGGTCTGGAACATCATTCGCGAGCGCTTTCCGATCTCCATTTTCTACGGTGTCCTGACCCTGATCATTACCTATGCGACCTGTATCCCGCTGGGTATCGTCAAGGCCATCAAGCACCGGACATTCGTCGACAATGCCTCCTCGGTCCTCATCTTTACCGGTTATGCCATTCCCGGCTACGTGCTCGGAGCCCTGCTGGTGGTCTTTTTCGCGGCCCGGCTGGAGTGGTTTCCGATGGGCGGCTTTGTCAGCATCAACTTCTCCGACATGAGCACCTGGGAACAGGTCAAGGACATCACCTCCCACGCCATCCTGCCCCTCTGTTCCTACCTCATCGGCAGCTTTGCCCTGGTCACCCTGCTGATGAAGAACCACCTCATGGACAACCTGGCCGCGGACTACATCCGCACCGCCGTCGCCAAGGGAGTCTCCTTCCGCAAGGCCGTCACCGGACACGCCCTCCGCAATTCCCTGATCCCGATCGCCACCACCTTCGGCCAGAACATCATCCTCCTCGTCGGAGGTTCCTTCCTCATCGAGACCATCTTCGATATCAACGGCTTCGGCCTGCTGGGCTTTACCGCCATCCTCGACCGGGACTACCCGATCGTCATGGGGGTTCTCCTCCTTTCCAGTATCCTCCTGTTGCTGGGAAATATCATCAGCGATTTCCTGGTCGCGATGATTGATCCACGTGTCCGTTTCCAATAATCAAGAGCCCGCCGGAATGATCACCAACAAGCCTGTCACTGCTGAAAAGTTCCCCACCAAACGGGTGGCGGTGTACGGTTTGATCGCTCTTTCAGGCCTGGTTGCCTTCTTCGCTGTCAACTGGCGCTTTGGCACCGGCCTTGTCCTCCTTTCCCTGGTCTTGGCCCTGTTCTCCATTCCGATTCGCTTCAATCCGTTGACCGTCAAGAAATTGCGGCGCTTCAAGGAGATCCGGAGGGGCTACTATTCCTTCATCATCCTGCTCTTCCTGTCCGTCCTCTCGCTTTTCTCGGAGCTCTTCGCCAACAACCGGGCCCTCATCGTCCGCTACGAGGGCCACACCTATTTTCCGACCTACAGCAGCGTCAAGCTGGGAAATGAATTCGGCCTGGAGGGGGAACTGGCCAATGCCCCGGTCAACTACCGGGAGCTGAAAAAGAAGTTCGCCGGGGAGGACCAGGGCAACTGGGTGCTGATGCCGGTCGTGGCCTTCAGCCCGAACGAGAACAACCGCTACGAGGGAGTGCTGAAGCCCCGTCCGCCGGACCGCGAAGCAGGCCATTACCTGGGGACCGACAGCACCGGACGGGACATCCTCTCCCGCCTCATCTACGGGTTCCGGATTGCCGTTTTCTTCTCCCTCGCCTTCATGACCCTGGTCTACCTGATCGGGATCACCATCGGCTGCCTGATGGGTTACTTTGGCGGCTGGTTCGACCTCTCGGTCCAGCGCCTGATCGAGATCTGGTCCCTGGTGCCGTTTATCTACATGGTGATCATCATATTCTCGATCATCCCGACCAGTTTTTCCATCGGCACCCGGATCGGCATCCTCCTTTCGATCATGGTCCTCTTCTCCTGGACCGGCATGACCTACTACATGCGCACCGCCACTTACCGGGAGAAGGCCCGGGACTACACTGCCGCGGCGCAGATCATCGGGGCCAGCGCCCCCCGGATCATTTTCCACCACATCCTGCCCAACGCCATCAGCACCATTGTCACCTTCATGCCGTTCACCATGGCCGCCGCCATCACGGCCATCACGGCCCTCGACTTCCTCGGCTTCGGCCTGCCGCCCCCCACTCCCAGCATCGGGGAGATCCTCAAGCAGGGAACGGCCCGGCTGGATGCCCCCTGGATCGTGACCAGCGCCTTCATCGCCCTGGTTTTCATATTGACCCTTGTCACCTTCATTGGCGAAGCCGTCCGCGAAGCCTTTGACCCGAAGAAGTTCACCACCTACCGATAAATTCATGAAAGCGTTTCCCTGCAAGACCCGACAATTCTGGATTCCCCTGCTGGCCCTGGGCGGCCTTCTGCTGGCCGGCTGCGGCAAGAAAGGCGATACGGCGGAGTCCCTGCCCCCGATCGACAACACGGAGGAGGTCCAGGAATACTATGCCACCTTCAAGCGGGTTCCGCCCGAGTTGAAGGCCCGGCTGAGCACCGGGGAAATCACCCAGGAGGAATACAACAGCCAGATGGAGGAGGTTCCCCTGTTCTTCACCTTCAAGACCCTGGATGACCTTCCCTCCGGCCTGAACTGGGAGGACGGCAGCGACCTGCCCGAGATCGGCGATCCCGACCGGATCAAGGGAGGCACCATGTACACCGCCCTGCAGGATTTCCCGCGCACCTTGCGCCGCGTCGGACCGGACGCCAACGGATCCTTCCGCGGCTATATCCTGGACGATGTCGAAATGCGCCTGGCCCGCCGCCATCCCAACGTGACCGACATTGGCCCGAACGGACACTACTACATGCCGGAGCTGGCCAGGGAATGGGCCGTGGACAAGGAAAACAAGACCGTCTACGTCCGCCTCGATCCCAATGCCCGGTGGTCCGACGGGGAAGCGGTGACCACCGACGACTTCATGTTCATGTTCTTCTTCTTCCAGTCCAGCTATATCCGGGCCCCTTGGTACAACAACTGGTACACGGAGATGTACACCAACATCACCAAGTATGATGACCTGACCCTCTCCATGAGCGTCCCGGAGGCCAAGCCGGACATGAATTCCCGCGTGCTGGACCTGATTCCCATGCCGGAGCATTTCTACAAGGAACTGGGAGACGACTATGTCGAGCGCTACCAGTGGCGCATCCAGCCCACCACGGGCGCGTACATCATCAAGCCGGAGGACATCAAGAAGGGCGTCTCCATCACCCAGACCCTGAAGGAAAACTGGTGGGCCAAGGACAAGAAATTCCTCCGCAACCGCTACAACTACGGCAAGATCCACTTCACCGTGATCCGCGACATCCCGAAGATGTTCGAGGCCTTCAAGCGCGGCGACCTCTACGGGACCGGCCTGATCAACCTTCCGGAATACAATTACGAGAAGCTGCCTGACAGCGATCCGGACGTCCAGGCCGGCTACATCTACAAGGATACCTTCTACAATGAAGTTCCCCGCCCGACCTACGGGCTCTGGATCAACGCCGCCAAGCCGTTGCTGGACAACCGTGACGTCCGGGTCGGCATCCAGTATGCCACCAACTGGCAGCGCGTCATCGACGAGTATTTCCGGGGCGACTACATCCGGATGAACACCACCGCCGACGGCTACGGGGAATTCACCCACCCCACCCTCAAGGCCCGTCCGTTCGACATCAACAAGGCGCTGGAATCCTTCGCCAAGGCCGGCTTTACCAAGCGGGGCCCGGACGGCATCCTGGTCAACGACCAGGACCAGCGGCTTTCCTTCACCCTCAGCACCGGTTACCGGACCTTCCAGGACCTCCTGACCATCCTCAAGGAAGAGGCCGCCAAGGCCGGCCTGGAATTCCGCCTCGAGGTACTCGACGGCACGGCGGGCTGGAAAATGGCCCAGGAGAAGAAGCATGACATCACTTTCTCCGCGCTGAATGTCTCCCCCGAAATGTATCCCCGCTATTGGGAAACCTTCCACTCCGTGAATGCCTACGACAAGCCCTACCTCGAGGACGGCAAGACCCCCAATCCGGACCGGCAGGTGAAGACCCAGACCAACAACCTCTTCAGCATGGCCATTCCTGCCCTGGACGCCCTCATCAACGCCTACCGGCGCTCGGATGATGCCGGGGAAATGAAAAAACTGGCCTTCAAGATGGAGGAAATCCTGTACGAGGATGCCTCCTTCGTGCCCGGCTTTGTCCAGCCCTTCTACCGGGTGGCCCACTGGCGCTGGCTCTGTTATCCCGACGACTTCAATGTCAAGCTGAGCCGCGACGCCGGCGAATACTACCTGGCCTGGATCGACGAGGAAAAGCGGAAGGAAACCCTTGAGGCCCGGAAGTCGGGCCAGACATTCGAGCCGCAGATCCGGGTCTTCGACCAGTATGCCCCGGATTCCGTCAAAGAGAAGGAGGACAGCCTTGCCGCAACCGCTCCTTGAGGTTCGTGACCTGGTCACCGCCTTTGACACCGACGCCGGCCAGGTGACGGCGGTGGACGGTGTCAGCTTCACGGTGGAAAAGGGCAAAACCCTCGGCCTGGTCGGGGAATCAGGGTGCGGGAAAAGCGTCACCGCGCTTTCCATCATCCGGCTCCTGCCCCAGCCGATGGGCAATATCCTCGGCGGAAAGGTGCTCCTGGAAGGGAAGGACCTGACGCAGATTTCCGAGGAGGAAATGCACAAGGTCCGCGGCGGCCGGATCGGGATGATTTTCCAGGAACCGCTGACCGCCCTCAATCCCGTCCACCGGATCGGGAAACAGCTGAGCGAGGTCTTCCTGCTCCACAAGGACATTTCCAGGAAGGAGGCCTGGGACCGGTCCATCGACATTCTCCGCAAGGTGGGTATTCCCTCGGCGGAGGTCCGGGCCGCGGAATACCCGCACCAGCTCTCCGGCGGGATGCGCCAGCGGGTGGTCATCGCCATGGCCCTGGCCTGCAAGCCCAGCCTGGTCATTGCCGACGAGCCGACCACGGCCCTCGACGTGACCATCCAGGCCCAGATCCTGGAGCTGATGAAGGAGCTGCAGGCGGAAATGGGCATGTCCATCATCATGATCACCCACGACCTGGGCGTGATTGCCGAAACCTGCGACGACGTGGTGGTCATGTATGCCGGCCGGGTGGCCGAAAAGGGCACCGTGGAGGATATTTTCAAGCGCCCGGCCCACCTCTACACCAAGGGCCTGCTGGATTCCATTCCGCGCATGGAAAACGAGCGCAAGAGCCGCTTGAAGACCATTGAGGGTTATGTTCCGGGACTGCTGGAGCTTCCCGTGGGAGCGCGTTTTGCGCCCCGATCGCCACATCCGGAGGCGGGGGAGTATATCCAGTCCGAAGCTTTCAAGTCCGAGCGCCCGGGCCTGGTGGAAATCGAACCGGGACACTGGGTCGAGGATCACCCGGTGGTGCGCGTAGACAAGATGCCTGTCCAGTCATGATTGCCAAGAACGACAGTCCAACAGGATCCAACGGCGAGAAGCCGCTCCTGGAGCTGCGCAACCTGCGGAAGTACTTCCCCGTCAAGGGAGGCGTCTTTCTCCGGGCCAAGGCCCAGCTGAAGGCGGTGGACGACGTCAGCCTGCATATCCAGCCGGGCGAGACCCTTGGCCTGGTCGGGGAATCCGGCTGCGGCAAGTCCACCCTGGGAAAGTGCGTTTGCCGGCTGCACGACGCCACCGAAGGCCAGGTTCTCTTCCGCGGACAGGACATCACCCGGCTCAGGGGAAAGTCCCTCAAGCCCTTCCGCCGGGACATCCAGATGATTTTCCAGGATCCCGCGGAGTCCCTTAATTCGCGCCACTCGGTGGGCAACATCCTCGAGGAACCGCTGCTGATCCATGGCGTCAAGAGCCCGGCCGAGCGCCGCCAGAGGGTGGCCAAGCTCCTGGACACGGTCGGCCTTTCCAAGGACTCGGCGGATCGCTTTCCCTTTGAATTCTCCGGCGGGCAGCGCCAGCGGATCGGGATTGCCCGGGCCATTTCCCTGAACCCGGAGCTGGTCGTCTGCGACGAGCCGGTCTCGGCCCTCGATGTCTCGGTGCAGAGCCAGATCCTGAACCTGATGATGGACCTCCAGAAGGAGTTTCGCCTCTCCTACCTGTTCATCGCCCACGACCTGGCGGTGGTGAAGCACATCTCCGACCGGATCGCCATCATGTACCTCGGCAAAATCGTCGAGCTGGGTCCCGCCGAGGAGATTTTCCGGAATCCCCTGCACGCCTACACCAAGGCCCTGATTTCCGCCATTCCGCTTCCCGAACCGCACACCAAGCGGGAGCGGATCATCCTCAAGGGCGATGTCCCCTCGCCCATCGATCCGCCTCCCGGATGCGCCTTCGCCCGGCGTTCCTGGATCCACTGCTCGGAGGAGGAGATGAACCAGCCCGGCGAGTTCCGGGAGGTCCAGCCGGGACACTGGGTGGAGATCCATCCGGCCACGGTGGAGAACTATCAGCAATACCTGGCCTGAGGGAACCGGTAAGTTTATTTTTGCTTAGGCAGGATTCTTGCTCTTTCATCGAACTAGATGAGTGAGAACAACTTGGAAGAGGGAATTTTGTCCTCTGTCCCCACCTACCGCGAACAGATGCAGCTTTTGCGGGAACGTATTCTGGCAGATGCGGTTATGATCGGGGAAATCCCGGCCCCGACCTTCGGGGAGGACCGGCTGGTGACGTTCCTCTGCGACCGGTTTACCGAGGAAGGCTTGGACCGGGTGGCGGTGGATGAGGTCAAGAACGCCTCCGCCGTGCTTCCCGGGAAAACCGGGAAAAAGAAGATCCTGGTGGCCGCCCACACGGACAAGATCTGGCACCAGAGCATCGACCACACGATCTCGGTCACGTCGGACGGCCTGCTCGGGCCGGGGATCGCCGACAACGCCCTGGGCGTGACCACCCTGACCATGCTGCCGGCCATTCTCAATTTGCTCGGGCTGGGCCTGAACGCCGACCTGATCCTGCTCGGGGCCAGCCGCAGCATGGGCCATGGCGACCTCGAGGGCCTGAGCTTCTTTGTCGACAACGTCTCCATGCCCATCGGGGCCGGGCTCTGCCTCGAGGGGGTGCAACTGGGACGTCTCAGTTATTCCTCCCTGGGCATGACCCGGGGGGAGATCAAGATCACCTCCGAGGAGCAGCAGCACTGGGACGCATGGGGACGTTCGGGGGCCATCACCGCGATGAACCGGATTATCGAGAAAATCCTGGCCATCCGGACTCCGGAAGTGCCCAAGACCTCGATCATCCTGGGATCCGTCAATGCCGGAACCTCGTTCAACGTGCCCCCGACCCGGGCTTCCCTGAAGTTCGAGGTGCGCAGCGAGGAACCGGGCATGGTGGCCAACATCCGGGACCAGATCGAGGAGCTGGTGGCCCAGGTCATTGCCGAGAACCGAATCAACGCGGAACTGGAGATCATCGCCCGCCGCAAGCCGGGTTCCATCGAGTTCAGCCATCCCCTGGTACGGTCCGCCCGGGCCATTATGAAGCAACTGGGCCTGGAACCGGTGGTGGCTCCCTCCATCAGCGAGTTGTCGGTCCTGCTGGACCGGGGCATTCCGTCCATGACCCTGGGCATCACCAAGGGAGACAACAAGCACCAGCTGGATGAATCGGTCCAGATATCCCCCATCTTCACCGGACTGGCCCAGGTCGTGGCCGTCCTGCAGTTCATCGACCAATATCTCGACAATGAGTAAGATTGAACAGTGGCTCCAAACGAACACCTTCCACCACGGTGAGTTCTGGGACTTGCTGAATCTGGTCAAGGTCAAGGAATCCAAGAACTTGAAGGTCTCGCTCTGCATTCCCACCCTCAACGAGGAAAAGACTATCGGGAAGGAGATCATCATCTTCAAGAGCGCCCTCATGGACCGCTACCCGCTGATCGACGAGATTGCGGTCATCGACTCCGGCTCGACCGACAAGACCTGCGAGGTGGCGGCGGCCTTCGGGGCGGATGTCTACCTTTCCGCCGACATCCTGCCCAGCCAGGGCTTCAAGCGCGGCAAGGGCGAAAACCTCTGGAAGGCCATCTACCAGCTGGAAGGCGACATCATCTGCTATGTGGATGCGGACATTAAGAACATCCATCCGCGTTTCTGCACGGGATTGGTGGCCCCGCTGATCTACAACGACGAGATGCATTACATAAAGGCCTTCTACGACCGCCCGCTGGCCTTTTCCCAGGGTATCCGTCCATCCGGCGGCGGCCGGGTCACGGAGATCCTGGTCCGCCCCCTCTTCTCTCTCTTTTTCCCCGAGCTGACTGCCCTCATCCAGCCGCTTTCCGGCGAGTACGCGGTGCGCCGGCCGGTCCTGGAGCGTATTCCCTTCCCCATCGGATACGGGGTCGAGACCTCGCACATCATCGATGTCTACATGAAACACGGACTAGGCGCCTTCGGCCAGACCGACCTCGACAAGCGGGTCCACCGCAACCAGTCGACCCTGGACCTCGGCAAGATGTCCTTCGGCATCCTGCAGAGTTTCCTGAACCGCATGGAATCCTACGACCTCGTCGACAAGCTGCCCGAGATGTCGGATATCTTCCGGCAGTTCCAGG
>CAJXMX010000169.1 GCA_913056355.1 uncultured Opitutales bacterium | reverse complement strand
CGGACTTGCCGGTTTTCCCGGCATGCCGCAACCTCGGCGGGATGGATTCTGTCGACTGGAAGTCCGTGACGGTCTACATGCTGGATTTTGAGGGAAGCCCGACCAGCGGTGTCGTCGAGTATGGTGTGGTCGGACTCTCCGGTGGCCGGATCCGGGAAACCGGGACCGCGCTTTGCCAGCCGGTCGGCCGGATCGGCAGCCGGGACCGGGAAGTCCACGGAATCAGCGAGAACCAGGCCACCCGGTATCCTCCCTTCTCCTCCCTCTATGAACAGTTTGTGGCCTACCGGCGGGAGGGTGTCCTGGCCGCCCATAATCGCCATGCGGAGAATACCTTCCTCAAGGATACCTGGCCGATTCCCCCCGCGGTCCCGGATTGGCGGGGGAAGTCCGCCTCGGCCCAGGAATGGGGTCCCTGGGTGGATACGCTGAGTATCTACCGCGCCCTCTATCCCGGTCTGGAGAGTTACGGGCTGGGGGAGCTGGTCACCCTCTTCCGTTGCGGGGAACGGATCGCCTCCCTGGCCGCCCGGTATTGTCCGGAGGGTAGGCGCAAGGCGCATTGTGCGCTTTATGATGCCCTGGCTTCCGCTGTGCTCCTGCTCCGCCTGGAGGAGACCGAGGACCTGCGGGACCGCATCACCATCGGGTGGCTCCTCCAGCTCAGCCAGGGACTGGAATCCCAGCAGGAACTGTTTTGACTGACGCGCGAATCCGCATTCCTTGTAGGGCATGTCCGGCGACCCGATAACCTATTTCGACCGCTACGAGCAGGTCCTCAAGCAGGAGGCGGTTTATGGCGAGGCCTCCCTGCGCTTTGCCTATGAGACGGTTCCCGGACGCTTCCTGGGGTGGTTGTTCTTTTCCCGGCCGCTTTTTTCACGCCTCTTCGGCTGGTACATGAGCCGTCCGGCCTCGGCGGCGCGGATTCGCCCCTTTATCGAGCAATACGGTCTGGATGCGTCGGAGTTCGCCCAGCCGGTGGAGGGATACCGCAGTTTCAATGATTTCTTCCACCGGGAGCTCAGGGCAGGGGCCCGGCCGGTGGATCCGGATCCGGAGGCGGTGGTCTTCCCCGCCGATGGTCGCCACATGGGCTGGCAGGAACTGGGCTCCGAGCAGTCGGTTTTCGTCAAGGGCCAGCGCTGGAACCTGGAGCAGCTGCTGGGTGGCGACACCCGGCTGGCGGAGCGCTTTCACCGCGGCAGCCTGGTCCTGAGCCGCCTGTGCCCGGTGGATTACCATCATTTTCATTTTCCGGTTTCGGGTCGTCTGCGCGAATCGCGCTGGATGGATTCCCGCCTGTACTCGGTCAATCCCTTTGCCTTGCGGCGACGGCTGGCCTACCTGTGGGAGAACAAGCGTTGCCTGAACCTGATTGAAACGGTCCATGCCGGCCTGGTTTGCTTCATCGAGATCGGGGCCACCAATGTCGGGACCATCCGGCACCATCCGGTTGAAGCGGGGGCGGAAGTGGAAAAAGGCGCCGACAAGGGCTGGTTTGAATTTGGAGGCTCTTCGATCATTACCCTTTTCGAGCCGGGGCGAATCCGACTGGCGGACGATCTGCTGGACCAGGCCGGGAGAGGCATTGAACTGTACGCCCGGGTGGGCGACCGGATGGGATCCTGTACGTAAAGCGGAGAGACAGGTTGACCTTTGCCGGATATTGAAAATTTTAGCTGGATACTGTTTTAACCCCCTCCTGCTTGCTGCCACTGACTCATGAAAGGCTCGGCCATTTCCGTCCGCATCGCGGACTTCCTGAAGGATTATCCTCCGTTCCAGTTTCTGGAGATAGAGGAGTTGCGCGCCCTTGCCGGGAAGGGCAAGGTCAAGTTCCACGAGGACGGTGAGATCGTTTTCTCCAAGGGACAGCCGCGGGACCAGTGGCTTTATGTCGTCCAGCAGGGCAACTTGCGGGTTATCGACGAGACCGAGGAGGGCGAGTCGCTGATTGATCTGCGCGGCCCGGGCGACATGATCGGATTGCAGGGAATTCGCTCCGATGAGCCCTACCTGCACACCGTCAAGACGGACACTGAGGCCATCCTGTACTGCCTGCCGCGCCAAATGTTCGTGGAGATGGCGGAAGGATCGATCCAGGCCCGGCGTTACCTTGCCGCTTACTTCAGCCTTAATCCGGCCTACCATTGGAATGGTTACTACCACGATGATGAATCCGGTATCGAGCAGGGGCCGGTAACGCTCCGGCGCGGGGGGCTTTGGGAGGTCGAGCCCCCGCAACAGAATGCCCGGGAAATCCTGGTCACGGTAATGGGGGACCGTCCGATCGGGGAAGTGGCCCGGCAACTGCAATCGAAGCGGGTGGACTGCATCGTGGTCGTGGACCAGTGGCAGCGGCCGGTAGGGAAGGTCACCGATGCGCATTTGCGGAACTGCCTGATCAACGGGTCCATCCACCCGGCCATGCCGGTCAGGGAGTTGATGTTGCGGGACCTCGTCCCGGCCAGCCCGCATGAGAACACCGGTGAACTTCTGGTCCGGCTGACCCGTTTCGACAAGAACTCCCTCGTGGTCACCGAGGATGGCACCCTCGATTCGCGCGTCGTGGGGCTTGTTTCCGAGCGGAACCTCTTCCTGCAGTACGGCCGGTTCCCCACCGTCATCGGGGAGGCCATCCTGTCGGCCCCCGATATCGTTTCCCTGCGCAGCCTGCGGGACCGGTTGGAATCCCTGATCCTGGAGTTCCTCGACAGTCGCCGGTCCTTGAAATGGCTGATGGCCATGATCGGGGTTTTGAACCGGAAAATGAGCAGGCGGATCCTGGAACTGGCCCTGGCCGGAATGGACCGGGACGGGTTGGGTGCGCCCCCCGGCAAATGGTCCTGGCTCATGATGGGGAGCGGGGGACGCGACGAGCTCCTGATCCGCTCCGCTGTTTATCACGCCCTGGTCTACGAGGATCCGGATCCGGAGCAGAAGGAGTCCACCGGGCAGTTCTACCATGAGCTGGCCCGCCGGGCGGCCCACTTGATCCGGCAATGCGGGTTTCTGGAAAGTCCCCAGAATGTGCTGGCCCATCATCCCGGCTGGTGCCTGTCCCTCAGTGACATGAAACAACGGTTCTCCCGCTTTATCCGCGAACCCATTTCCTCCCATGTGTATAATGCCCGGGACGCGTTTGATTTTCAATCCATCCTCGAGGAGCCCTGCCCCCTGGCGGCGCAGTTGAGCGCGCACATCAATGCGGAGCTGGTGGCGAATCCCGGCTTTGTCCGCCATATGGCCAGCGATTCCCTGGTCAACCAGCCACCAAGGACCATTTTCAGCGGATACGTGGTGGACAAGCAGGGCATTCGCCGGGACGAACTGGCCATCAAGTCCCACGCCCTGCTGCCCCTGGTCGACGTGGGCCGGGTCCTGGCCCTGGCCGCGGGTTCCCACCAGCCGACAGCCACCTATGAAAGGCTGGCTGCGGCCGCCCGGCGGGCGGGTCTGGACTCCCCTCAGGGAGCCCTGTTGGAGGAAGCTTCGGAGGGATTCCTGGTGGCCCAGTTTGCGCGTATTTCGCAGGGAATTCGCAGCGGGACGGATGGTGCTGTCATCCGTCCGGGTGAACTGGATGCGGAGACCCGGACCCTCCTGATCACCACTTTCCGGACCATCCTGGATATCTTCGAATCCACCGCACGGCACTTCAAGCTGGTCTGGCGCGACTGATGGACAAGGTCCGCAAATACCTCGAGACCAATCGATACCGGCTGTCGCGTCAGGCCAGTTGGGAAAACTTCCGCTTTGTCTGTGTCGATTCCGAGAGCACCGGGCTGGACGCCCGGAAGGACAAACTGGTCAGTCTTGCCGGAGTCGGCCTCCACCAGGGTGAAATTTGTCTCTGGGACCAGGTTTCCATTATCATGCCCATCGCCTACAATACCTCCAGCGTGACGGTTCACGGGATTACCCGCGAGACGGCCTCCAGCGGAATGGAGGAACCGGAGGCCATTGCCTTTTTCCTTGATTGGCTGAGCGACGGTGTGATTGTGGGACACCATATCGGGCATGACCTGGCCATGCTCAACCTGGCTTGCCAGGAGCACTTCCAAATCTCCCTCAACAATGTCGCGATCGATACCCGCGAGGCTATTCTCGCGGTCCGGGAGGCCGGAGGATTTCCTGGCCTGGAGCTGCCTCCGAATGGATCCCTGGATGCCCTCCTGGAGCTTTTCCGGATCGTGCCCCATGACCGCCACACCGCCTCGGGCGATGCCTACCTCACCGCCCAGGTCATGCTCCGCATCCTCAAGGAAGCCGGCAAGCGGCATTTATGGAACCTGGAGGATCTGCATGCCTGGTATTCCGATGAGCCGTTCCCCTTCAGAAAGGGGTAATTTGCCTTGACAGGCTTCCGCTTGAACCTAGCTTCCTCCGTTTCTCTTTAATTTTTCATCATGGCCAATCTTAAATCATCCAAGAAGGACATCCGTCGAATCGCCCGTCGCACCGAGCGAAACATCGCCCTCAAAAGCCGTCTCAAGACCCTCCGCAAGAAGGCCTTGGGCGACGCCTCCGACAGCGACAAGACCGCCTACGCCTCAGCTTTGGACAAGGCTGTCAAAGCCAACGTGGTCCACAAGAACAAGGCGAATCGCGAAAAGTCCAAAATCGCCCGCAGCGCCCTGCACTCCAAGAGCCGTCATTAATCGCGCAGCCAGGCACGTTTTTCCAACCTGCCCTCCGGTGTTGTCACGGAGGGCTTTTTGTTTCATCTGTTCCAGATAGACCGACCATGCAAAAGTCAGGACAGCTTGGATTTCCAGTACCCCTTCTCGGGATGGAGCCGCACCGGCTCGATATTCTCCATGACGACGGGGAATTGCTGGTCCTGGCCAAGCCCCAGGGGGTTCTGGTACAGGCCGATTCGTGGTATCCCCGGCTTCCGGTATTGATCGAGGCCCTCCGCCACCAGGCGGCGCAGGAAAAACCGGAATTTGTCCGGCGCAACATCGGTCCGGACGGGCTGTGGGCCGTCACCGATGTGGATCCGGAACTGTATGGTCCGGTCCTCCTGACCCGCACTCGGGAGCGGGCCGAGGAGCTGCGGAATGCACTGGGTTCGGGTGTATTCATGTTTACCTACACTTTTCTGGCCAAGGTCGTCACCCCGGAAGCGGAACAATCCTGTGAGCTGCCATTGGCACGGCACAGCCGGCTCCCGCGGATGCTCGTCTCCCACGCCACCGGGAAGAAGTGCCAGACGCGCTTTGCAGTCGGGGAGTCCATCGGCCCGTTCCATTATTGCACCGCCGCAACTCCCTTTCCCCGCCGGCACCAGATTCTCCTTCATGCGGCGGAGTCGGGTCTCCCGGTCCTGGGGGACTCGCTCTATGCCCGGCAAAAGCCTCTTTTGCTTTCGAGCATGAAGCGGGATTATTCCCCCAAGAAGGATCTTGAGGAGCGTCCGCTCTACGATGGACCGGCCTGTTTTCTCAGCCGCCTGGTCCTGCCGGACGGGATCGCTGTCGATACGCCTGAACCACCACGCTGGAACGGATTGACCCGCCAGCTGGAACGGCATGGCCGGGGTTGAAGAAGCCGCTTTTTTTCAGAAAAGGCTTTACTTGACTTGAGAAAACAAAAAGTGTCCCGCCCTTTATCTATTTAAGTTATGGGAAACCTAAGAAAGAAACGTCGACGCAAGATCGCCCAGCATAAGCGCAAGAAGCGCTCCCGCTCCAACCGCCACAAGAAACGCACGTGGGGTTGAGCCGTATCGGGCGTAAATTGTTATTTTTCTATTAAACATCAGCCACGGTTGGACCAACCGTGGCTTTTTTCTTGTCATTGAAAATGTGGGACTTATCAAAATTTCGGATAGACGAGGGGGTGTGCTTTCCGCTCGTTTTAACCAAACAATCGGTAGCGCTTCATGTTATCCAAAAGAACAAAAGGACTGTTCATAGAGGTAAACGGATTTTCTTATCTGGTGGCTGCGGCCACGGGGTTGACTCCTCCGTTTTCCATCGAATCCATCCATGAATTTCCAAGAAACGAGCCGGCCAAGCTTAAGGATTTTCTAGACCAATCGGTGAGTGGGCGCCGAAACCGGTTTTTTCATTCCCATTGCGGAATTATTCCGGAGAGCCGCTTCTTCCGTCTGCACAATCTTGAGTCCATGGCCAAGGCCAAAGACCCGGGTTTTTTCCAGGAAGTCCTGGAGCAGCATTACCGGATCAACGGCAAGAGCTCCAAGATTGCCGTGGTCAACGCCCAGTCCGGTGCCGACTTTGCGCCGGACCGGCCGCTGGCCAGCCAGAAGGACTTGATCCTGTGCGGAGCGGACCGGCGCGAGGTCAGCGCCTTCCAGGACAACCTCATCGAGTGCGGCATTTTCCCCCAAAGCCTGCAACTGGGAACAATCTCCAGTGTCGCCGGTTTGAAGCATTACCTCCGCAGCATGGAAATTCCCGAGACTGTCCTGCTGCTCGAGGTCACCCAGAACGCGGCCAATCTGTTCATCCTTTCCAAGGACAAGGTGGAGTTGTGCCGGCCGGTCAATTTTGGATTCAATTCAGTCCTGCCGGTCATCCAGCAGGAGCTGGGACTCAAGGATGAGGAATCGGCCAAGAATCTATTCTTTTCCAACACCTTCGATTTCCGGGAGATCGGGGCCAAGCTGCTCCGCAAATTCCTCAAGGAGCTAAATGCCTCCACCGGGTTTTTCGAAGTGCAAACCGGCCAGACGATCCCCTACCTGTACATGACCTCGCTTCCCGAGAACCTGAACTGGATTCCGGAGGTCGTGGCCCGGGAGATGGATATCAAGCTCCTTGATATCAATTGGGACGGATGGGCCGAAAAGGCCGGTATCAGCTTCGGCGAATCCTGTTCCTCGGCTGATCTCAAGCCGTCCACTTTTGGCCTCTTCAGCCTCTGCGTCAACCTGGAGGAGATATAACGATGGCTGGCCTGATGAACAAGAAGAAGCATTCCAACCGGACTTGGCGGCCCGATTTCAGGAATGTCGAGTCCCTACCCGACACCAAGACGATCCGCACCAGTTTTCTGCTCAACTTTATTGCCGTGGCCCTGGTGGTAGCGGTTGGAAGCGCCTATATCATTCGCGAGTATTCCTACCAGAATCTCAAGCGGGAGGTGAAAAGCCTGGAGGTTCAGGTTTCCAACAACATGAACAAGAACCGCTCCATCCTCGATACCAACAAGCGCTTCGAGGAAAGTGCGGCCGTTGTCGCCGAGGCAGTCGCCTTCGATTGGCAACCGGTGAAGTTCTATGACCTGGTCGAGGATTTTACCGATGTCATGCAGGAGGGCATGGTTTTGACCAACGTCCAACTCAGCAACATCCAGGACCAGGTGGGGAAGAAGAAAAGGAATGTCCTGCTTTTGGAACTCAAGGGCAAGGTCCTGGAGAACGCCCCGGTGACTCCGGCCCAGTTGCTGAAGAATTATCAGGATGCGCTGCGAAAGATGCCCTGCCTCAACGGTGCGGAAATCGATATCGAAATGGCCCAGTTCAGCCGGAACAACATGATGGGTAACTTCGATTTCACACTTGATGTCAAAATTCCAATCACTTCAGCGCCTTCGCTATGAACTTGTCAGTAATCAGTAAAAAAATAAAGCAGTATCCCCTCCTGGTTGTTTCCCTGGTGATCGTGGTCTTGTGTGGGACCCTCTTCATTATGCGAGGACCCAAGATAAAGCAATTCCAGGACGAGATAACCCGTTTGGACAGGGAATGGGAAAACGTTCAGACCAATCTGGAGCGTTCCGCCGGTCTGGACGTGGACATCGCTGACATACAGTCCGGCCTGGAGCAAATCCAGTCGCGCCTGATGCACGCTGATGAAGTTGCCGCCAACTACGAATTCTTCTATTCCATGGAGAAGGAAAGCGGAGTCCAGTTCATGGGGTTTTCGCAAGGGGTTCCCAGTGACGGTTCCTCCCTCCAGCTCTCCAAGGCGAAGCTCGAGCATTTCTCAGTGCTGCCCTGTGACATCGCCATGAACGGCAATATCAGCCAGATCCTGACCTTCATGAATCTTCTGGATCACCAGGATTACATTATCCGGTTCGATTTGCTGAACGTGGGGGTTCCGGCAGATGCCATGAACAACCTTTCCCGCGAAACTGTATTGATGACCAAACTACGTTGTTCGGTCCTGGCCGCCAAAGATGAATAAGTTGCTGACAGTCACCTTCCTCCTCCTGGGCCTCGGCCTGAGCACGACCGTTGCCCAGGTGATCAATCCGGTCAACAAGCGGGAAGACCTGCTTAAGGGCATGCAGGAAACCATAGGCAACACTTCCGCCGAGGTTGCTGATTACGGCAAGGCCGCCTCTCCCTTTGTGCCGAAGGCGAAACCGGTCCGCCAGGAAAAGGAGATTATCGAGGCGCCCGTCGAGGAGGTCATGTCGACCGAAAGACTTCCCGACTCGGTGGCCCTGAAAGTGATCGGGAAGCGGTTTGAACCCATCGGCAGCCTGGTCCTGGGCAACCGCGGGGTGCTTCAGCTGGCCAACGGTGAATACCTCGAGGCCGGCCAGACCTTCCCGGCGCGGATCCAGGGGAACACCTACCAGGTGAAAGTGACGGAAGTGACCAGCCAGGGTTATTCCCTGACGCTCGGTACCGCGACGATCCGTAAGAATTTTATAACTACAAATGGGGCAACCCAATAACGCTTAACCATCATCATACCTTCACTCCATCGAGTACCTTATAGAAAGGAACATCCATGAAAGGCCATCATATCATACCTATTATATCATTGTTGCTGGTAGTGCCTCTGAATGCCCAGACTGCCCAAGTCGATTCGCTGCACAAAGCCGAGGCAACAATCGCTGAAGCTGACGCGACCTACCACGAAAACGAATCCGAAGTGCTTGGCGCGACGGAACAAGAAGCTCCCGCCGAGGAAGCCGTAGAGGAACCGGAGCTGCCTGAAGAGCCGGTGTTCGAAGTGCCCAGCGACCAGGTCGTCCTGGACCTTCCCGGCGCCGACACCTCCTCCAGTGCCATCGCGATGGATTCGGAAACCATTTCCGTGGACTTCCCGGAAGAGGATGTCCGCGACATTATCCGCAGCGTGGCTGAACTGTACGAGCTGAATGTTGTCATTCCCGACAGCCTGGCCGGCAGCGTCAGCATCAAGCTTCGCGACGTCACCTGGCAGCAGGTTTTCAACGTCGTCCTCGAGCCGCTGAACTACACTTACATCATCGACGGCAACATCATCAAGATCAAGAGCCAGGACGAGCTGGCGGTGGAGCCGGTTGATACCCGCGTCTTCGTTGTCGACTTCGCCAGCGCCAACGAGATCCGCAATTCCATCAATCCCCTGATCGATCCCGCCGCCG
>CAJXMX010000168.1 GCA_913056355.1 uncultured Opitutales bacterium | reverse complement strand
AGCTCGGCCGAGTGGTGGCCGACGCTGGACCTCGGGCTGGATGGCCAGGCCCAGCGTCCGGAGACCGGCTCCGGGGATTTTGCCCGTCTGGGTGCCTATTCCGGCTACGAGATCGACCTCTGGGGGCGCATCGGTTCGCGGGTTGAGGCGGAGCGATTCCGCGCCGCCGCCACGGAAGCCGATTACCGGACCGCCCGGCTGACCCTCAGCGCCGAGGTGGCCGCGACATGGTTTCGCCTGCTCACGGCCTCCGGCCAGCTGGAACTGGTTCGCAGCCAGCTGGAGACCAACAGCAAGATCCTTGATTCGCTCCGGAACCGGTTCGGCGCCGGTCAGGGAGAGCGGGCCGACCTGCTGCGCCAGGAACAACTGCTGGAGGCCTCGAGGGAGCAGCTGCACATTTCGGAGGCCCGCGTCCAGGTCCTGCGGCACCAGTTGTCCATCCTTGTCGGGGATTCGCCACTACAGGGAGCGTTTCCGACGGGCGACGGGCTTCCGGACCTGCCGCCCCTGCCCGAAACCGGGCTCACCGCGGACCTGCTCCAGCGGCGACCCGACCTGCGGGCCGCCTTCAACCGTCTGCGGGCCGCCGACCACGAGCTGGCCGCCGCCGTGGCCGAGCGCTACCCCCGTATTTCCCTGAGTGCATCCGTCACCACAGAGGAAAACGACCTTACCGACTTCTTCGACGAGTGGGTCCGCAGCCTGGCCGGCAACCTCCTTCTTCCAGTCGTCGACGGCGGCAGCCGGAGAGCCGAGGTGGCCCGCGCGGAGGCGGTGCGCCGCCAGCAGCTCTATGCCTACGGACAGGCCGTCCTGCGGGCCGTGCGCGAGGTGGAGGATGCCCTGGTCGTGGAGTCCCGCCAGTCACTGCGCCTGCAGAGCCTGCAGGAGCAGGTACGCCTGTCCCGCGAATCCTATCTGCAGCTGCAGCGCCAGTACATCAACGGGGCCGGCAACTTTCTTGATGTGCTGACAGCGCTGACCAACGAACAGGGCCTCCGTCGCGGCCTGCTGGAGGCCCGGCTGGACCTGATGGAGAATCGAATCAACCTGTACCGTGCCCTCGGGGGAGGGACCGGTGCCGGAGAATTGAATTGAACCGGAGATTGATCGAGTGAACTGGAAGAAAACCCTTATCCTTTGTAGTGCGATTATCGTCGTCACCAGCGGCATTATCGCCCTGATCTTCTTTACCGAGCCCTCGGCCCAGCGGGCCGGCGCCACCAAGCAGACCCCTATGCTGGTCGAGGTGGTTCCCGTTGAGGAGGGAACCTTCCGGCCGGTCATCGTGGCCATGGGATCCGTCACCGCGGAGCAGGAAATAGATCTCAGCCCGCGGGTCAGCGGCGAGATCGTCTCGCTTTCCGATTCCTTCACGCCCGGGGGCTTTGTCGAGGAAGGCCAGCTATTGCTGGAAATCGATCCGGCCGACTACGAGGCCGCCCTCCTGGAGCGCCAAAGCGCCCTGCACCAGGCCCAGGCAGACCTGCAAATGGAACTGGGGCGTCAGGATGTAGCGAAACAGGACTACGAATTGATGAGCGACAACCTCACCGAGGCCAACAAGTCGCTGATCCTGCGCGAACCGCAGCTCAACTCGGCCAGGGCGCGGGTGGAGGCGGCCGAGGCAGCCCTCCAGCGGGCCCGGCTGGATCTCCAGCGGACGCGCATCGAGGCTCCCTTTGAGGCCCAGATCCTGACCCGGAGGGCCAACCTGGGATCCCTTGTTTCGCCCGGCACGGAGCTGGCCCATCTGGTCGGGATCCATTCCTACTGGGTGGAGGTCATGGTTCCCCTGGCCAAGCTGGCCTGGATCGAGTTCCCGGGCCAGGGACAGGAGTCGGGATCGATGGTCCGCATCCGCAACCGCTCCGCCTGGCCGGAAGAGGCGTACCGGACCGGACAGGTCCATCGCCTGGTCGGATCCCTTGAATCGCGGACCCGCCTGGCCAGGGTGCTGGTCTCGATTCCGGATCCGCTGGCCCGGACCGGAGAAAATGCCGGCCAGCCGCCGTTGATCGTCGGTTCCTACGTGGAGGCCCGGATCGAGGGCAAGCCGATCGGGGATGTGATCCGCCTGGAACGGCAGCACCTCCGCAAGAACGATACCGTCTGGGTCATGGAAGACGGCGTCCTGCACATCCGGGAACTGGATATCGTCTTCATGGACCACCAGTACGCCTATGTCCGCGAGGGACTTTCGGGTGAGGACCAGGTTGTGGTCACCAATTTGTCCACCGTTACGGACGGGGCTCCGCTGAGACTGGAGGGCGGGCGTGATGGTTAAGCAGGACCATGAAAAGCAAGCGGGGGCGCCGGGTTTGCGCGGACCCATCGCCTGGATGGCCCGGCACTCTATCGCCGCCAACCTGCTGATGATTCTCCTCTTGGGAGGGGGCGTCTGGACGGCCCTGAATATGCAGAAGGAGGTCTTTCCGGAGTTTGCACTGGATATCGTCAACGTCGGCGTGTCCTATCCCGGTTCCGCCCCCGCGGAGGTGGAGCAGGGGATCCTGCGGCCGGTGGAGGATGCCATCCGCAGTGTCCAGGGAATCAAGGAGATCACTTCCACCGCATGGGAAGGTTTCGGCCGAATCGAGATCGAGCTGGTTCCGGGCACGGACCGGATGAAGGCCTTCCAGGACATCGACCAGGCCGTGGCCCGGATCCGGACCTTCCCCGATGACATTGAGGAACCGGAAGTGTCGCTGGTGGAACCCCAGAGGGATGTCATGGAAATCGGGCTCTTCGGGGACGTGGACATCTGGGAGCTGCGCAAGCTTGGCGAGCACCTGCGCGACCGCCTCCTGGCCGATCCCTCCATCACCCAGGTCGAGCTGAACAACGTCCCGGACTACGTGACCCACGTGGAGATTCCCCAGTATCGACTGCGTGAATACGGATTAACCCTGGGCGAGGTGGCCCGGATCATCCGCCAGTCGAGCGAGGACATTCCCGCCGGTGCCGTCGAGACCAGCGGGGGAGAGGTGCTGCTGCGGCTCAAGGAGCGGCGCCAGTGGTCGGAAGAGTATGCCAACATCGAGGTCGTCACCGCGGAAAGCGGGGCCTCGGTCAAGCTGGGTGAAATTGCCCGGATTACCGACGGTTTCGAGGAATCCGGCTTCCACTCCCAGTTCAACCAGCGTCCGTCCATCGAGGTGGAGATCTTCCGCGTCGGCCAGCAATCCCCGCTGGAGATCGCCGGGCGGGTGGAGGCCATCATGGCCGATTTTGAAACCACCCTCCCGGCCGGGGTTGAATGGCGCATCAACAGCAGCCGGGCCAACGATTACGGCCAGCGGCTTTCCCTCCTGCTGGAGAACGGATTCATGGCGGTGCTGATCGTGCTGCTGATCCTGGCCGCCTTCCTGGAGGTCCGCCTGGCCTTCTGGGTCATGATGGGCATGACCATTTCCTTCGTCGGCGGCCTGATCTTTCTCCCCATGGTCGGGGTCAGCATCAACATGATCTCCATGTTCGCCTTCCTGGTGGTGCTCGGGATCGTGGTGGACGACGCCATCGTGGTCGGCGAGAACATCTACGAGTACCGCCAGCAGGGGATGGATTTCCTGACCGCCGCCATCCGGGGAGCGAGGGAAATCTCGACCCCGGTTGTCTTCAGCATCATCACCACCATCGTGGCCTTCATCCCCCTGATGTTCATCCCCGGCACCACCGGCAAGTTCTGGTGGCCGCTGCCGGTGGTGGTCATAGTTGTGCTGGGCGTGTCACTACTCGAGGCCCTGTTCATCCTTCCCGCCCACCTGGCTCACAGCTCGGACAAGGCGCGAACCCGTCCCGGCCGGGTCCTGCACAGCTGGCAGCAGGCCTTTGCCCGGGCCTTTGACCGCTTTGTCGACACGCGCTACCGGCACGTGCTCGATCTTTGCCTGCGGCATCGCTACGTCACCGTCTGCACCGGCCTGGCCGTCTTTGCCATTGTCGGTTCCTTCGGGCTCAGCGGCCACATGGGCATGATCATGATGCCGGAAGTGGCGGCCGACGAGATCGAGGCCGGGATCCGGCTGCCGGTCGGCACCACGCCCGAGCTGGCGGCCAAGGTGGCCAACGAGGTGACCGATTCCACGGTGCGGATGTTTGAGGAACACGACCTCTACCGGGTGGCTGACGGGGTGAAGACCAACGTCCGGGGCCAGAGCTTCATCGACGTGGAGATTGTCATGAAACCGCCCGAGGAGCATGACACCACGGCCCAGGAAGTGATCGAGCTCTGGCGCGACCAGATCGGCGACATCGAGGGGGTGGACCAGATCACCTTCGAGGCGGAGAGCGGCCCGGGTGGCTGGCGCCAGGACATCAGCGTGGACCTCAGCCATTCGGATATCGAGGTCCTGGAGGCGGCCAGCCAGGCCTTCAAGGCCCGCATGGAGGAGTTCGAGGCGACGCGTGATGTCAGCGACAACTACAACCAGGGCAAGGCCCAGTTTGATTTCCGGCTGCTCCAGGAGGGCCGCAACCTGGGCCTGACTCCGGAAGATGTCGGCCGCCAGGTCCGCGACGCCTTTTACGGCGCCCTGGCCCTGAGGCAGCTGCGGGGCACCAACGAGATCGAGGTCCGGGTCAAGTTTCCCGAGGAGGACCGCGAGGACCTGCGCACCTTCGAGGACTTGATCATCATGACCCCCGACGGCGTGGAAGTGCCCCTGCTGGACGTGGTCGAGGTCACCCGCGGGGAAGCCTTCACCTCCATCAACAGGAGGGACGGCCGGCGGGTGGTCAATGTCAGCATGGACGTCGAGCCGAAGCGGGCCATTACCCGGGTCATCGAGGCCATCAACACGGAAGTGCTTCCCCAGCTGAGGAATGATCATCCGGGGATCACCTGGACCTTCCAGGGAAGCCAGGCAGAGATGCGGGAATCCACGGCCGCCCTCTGGGGAGGCTTCGCCATGGCCATGGCCGCCGTCTACGCCCTGCTGGCCATCGCCTTTTCCAGCTACACCCAGCCCATTATCGTCATGCTGGCCATTCCCTTCGGCATTATCGGCGCGATTATCGGCCACCTGCTCCTTGGCTTTGACCTGTCCCTGATCAGCCTGATGGGGGTCATCGCCCTCTCCGGGGTGGTGGTCAACGACTCCCTGATCATGATCGACTTCGCCAACCGGCGGCGGAAGGAGGAGGGGGCCTTCGACGCCATCCATGCCGCCGGCCTGAGGCGTTTCCGGCCCATCATCCTGACCACCATCACCACCTTCGGCGGCCTGACGCCGATCATTCTGGAGACTTCCAGGCAGGCCGCCTACCTGATCCCGATGGCCATCTCCCTCGGCTTCGGGATCGTCTTCGCGACCAGCATTATCCTCCTCCTCGTTCCCTGCTTCTACATGATCCTGGAGGACCTGAAGGGATTGGTCCGCTGATGTTTTACAGGCGAGGCTTGACACGGTGGTGACCCGCTGGAGTAATCATTTTATGGTTACTATTCATGCTGCTAATAATAAGAGAAGGTTAATACAATGCCTCGCCTTGGGGCTCATCCTCCTGGCCGCCCCGCTGGCCAGCGGGTTTTTCGCCGAGCGATTTGATGAATACAGTTTTACTCCCGGGCCGCAACGGACGGCACACGACGGCGAGGGTCGCCTCTTCGGTTTTTTCCAACCGATGGACATCGTCGGTGGACAAATCAGCCCGACCCCATTTGCCCTGAATGAAGCGGACGGTTCCCTGGCCAATGATTTCCAGCTGGAACAGTTGCTGGAAAGCTGCAGTGCCATGGTCCGGCAACCAGACGGGAAATGGATCCTCGCGGGAGGTCTCGGCAACGAGGAAGTCGTCCTCCGGGTGACGGCGGAGGGCCGGCTGGACCCGACCTTCAACTGGGTCCGGCTGAGCCAGGGTGTGCGCTTTCTCTCCATGCGGGCGGACGGGCGGATCCTGGTCACCGTTTCAGGCAATCAACTGGCCTGGAGCCACCCGGAGACCGTGGTCCTGCCGCATCCGACCCTTCTCCAGTTGAACGCGGACGGCACGGTTGACGGAAGTTTCCACCAGGTAAGCCTCGGCCGTTTCGGGAATCCGGGGCAGGGGACCCTGTTCTGCCCGACCCTCGAGGGACCGGACGGCAAGCTGTACATCGCGGGCAGTTTCGATGCCGTTGATGATGTGGCCCGCATGGGCTTTGCCCGGCTCAACAGTGATGGCACCCTCGACACGGGTTATGCCGGGTCCGGGAGCGTGGCCGGCGGGGTCTACAGCAACATGGTCCGCGGCATCGGCCTGCAGAGCGACGGAAAGCTGGTCGTTGCCGGGGATTTTTCCATCAACGGCGGTCAGCAGATCGGCGCCATGCGCTACAACACCGACGGCACCCATGATACCACTTTCGCGGCCCTTCCGATCAAGGGTGAATCCGGCATGGGGATTGTCGACGGGGTCCGTCCGCGGTTCATGGAGATCCTTCTCGATGACCGGATCCTTCTGGTCTCCGACCGCCTGTTGCGCCTGCAGGCCGACGGTCAGCTGGACGGGACCTTCACATCACTCCCCTTCGGCACCGAGACCTATTACTTTTCCATCGGATCGGATGGTCGCCTGTTTGTCCCGGGAATCCCCTTTGTCGACGGTACCCCGGTCAACGGCATCGCCGCCTTTACTGCGGAAGGCCAGCTGGACCTCCAGTTCGACCCGGGAGGCTTCGGTCTGGCCCGTTACCCGGAGCACGGCGTGATCCTTGACGACGGCACCATTGCCGTGGCCGGAAATTTCAACGAGTGGCAGGGGACCCCGGTGCTGGGCCTGGCCTTCTTCTCCGATGCCTCCACGTTGCTGGCGGATTATCCCGACTTGGCGGACCTGGTCCCCGGTATCGGCTACGTCAATACAGCCAGTATTGTTCCCGGGCCGGGAAACAGCCTTTACCTTTACGCCAGCGGGTTGACTTCGGCCTATGACTCCGTGAGCGGCCTGGTCCGGATCCAGGCCGACGGATCCGTCGACACCTCCTTCGACTTTTCACTCTCCGGCGTGAACCTGGCCAACATCGCGGAGATCTACGCCTCCCCGGATGGAGGGCTCTATGTCTCCACGGGAGGCAGCCCGCAAACCCTTGTCGACGGGGCCCCGGTGGATCTCGTTAAATTGAATCAGGATGGATCGCGGGACCAGGCATTCCAGATTCCGCAGGAGCTGCTGGCTGGTCTTTCGGAGCTGAATGGGGACAATCCCGATAATTTCGAGGCCAGGCTGGGCAGCCTTAAGCTGGCCCAGGTCCTGCCCGACGGGCAGTTGCTGGTACTCTACAGCCGCGTCGATTACCAGACCGGAATTCTCCGCCTGAACCCCTCCGGAAGCCTCGACACCAGCTTCCAGGGGCCGGATTTCGGTCCCCCGGCCAGCTTCACCAGTTTTCCGAGTGTCAACCATCCGCAGTTTGGCTTCATCCAGATCCTCACCGAGTACGTCTCGGATTCTCCGGCGATGGACGTGCACCAGATGCCCGACGGCAAGGTCTATATCAGCGGGCGGTTCCAGAATGTGGGAGGCGTGCCGGCCGCGAACCTGGTCCGCCTGACCAATACCGGAGCCATCGACACCTCATGGTCCCTGCCGGAGGGTCCATCCCTGGTCGCCAACCAGTTTGGAACCGCCTACATCGCGGAACTGGAAGCCGATGCCAGTGACCACCTTTACCTGGCCGGGCGATTTCTCAGGTTCGCAGGTGACCGCGCCCTGGGGCTGGTTCGTCTCACGCCGGATGGCGATTACGATCCGGCCTTTGTCCCGGAACACGGCTTTGTGGACAGTACTTTTGGCAATGTCACCGCTTCCATGACCTTAAAGGAGGACAAGCTGTATCTCTTCGGAACCGTATCCACCACTTACCAGCGCTTCCCGGGATCCTTCAAGGTCCTGGCCAATCTCGACCATAACTGGCGCGAAGACGAAGTGTTCGGTGAGACCAGTGCCGTCTCCACGCAATTCTGGTGGTCCGACACCCTCGGCTGGTATGATCCGTCCAACTTCCCGTGGATCAACCAGGCCAGCCTGGGCTGGCTGGAGGTCAAGTTTGGCACCCTCAAGGAAGGAATGTGGATGGGCAGTACCGATCCGGCCACCGGATGGATCTACGCCCACAAGGATTTTCCGCTCAAGGTCTACATCATTCCCACTGACGGTTCGCCGGCCGGCTGGATATCGCTCTAGGCAGGAGAAGGACTGTTTCCCTGAAGAGCGGGCGCGGAGGGGACCGCACCGGATGCATTTTGCATGGTTGGATTCCCGCTTCCATGCATTTCGCCCGGCCCGCCTTCCTTGATTGCGGGCCTTCCCATACACGCGCCGTGCCCTTCGGGCTTCCCTGCGGGCAATGGCATGCTTCATGCGCCTGCTCGGGCATGTTTATTGAAACCATCAAATCACCTGGCTTGGCCCAGCTTTCGTATCTGCTTGGCGACGAGGATGCGGGGGAATGCATTGTAATTGATCCGCGGCGTGACGCGCAGATCTACCTCGACCTTGCCCACCGGAGGGAATGCCGCCTGACCCGGGCCCTTGAAACGCACATCCACGCGGATTTCGTTTCGGGTGCCCGCGAGATCCAGAAAATTGCCGGTTGCTCCATCCACGGAGGGACCAGCGATGAATACGGCTACGAGATCAACCAGCTGAAGGACGGGGACACGATCGAGCTCGGGGTCCTGACCATCGAGTGCCTGCACACGCCGGGGCATTCGCCGGAACACATGAGCTACCTGGTCCGCGGCGGTTCCGGCTCGGAGGAAAACTGGGGCCTGTTCACCGGGGACACGCTCTTTGCCGGCTCCGTGGGGCGTCCCGACCTGGCCGCCGGCATGGATTCGGAAGAGCTGGCCGGAAAGCTCTATCATTCGCTTTTCGACAAGCTATTGCCGCTCGGTGAGGGAATCATTGTCTATCCGGGCCACGGTTCGGGTTCTCCCTGCGGCGGGAGCATCGGCGACCGCGACCAGACCACCATCGGTTACGAGGCAAAGCACAACGACAAGCTCCAGGTATCCTCCCTTGAGGAGTTTGTATCCAAAGTTCACGACGATTTGCCGGAGGAGCCCGCCTACTACAAGCGCCTCAAGCAGCTCAACGCGGCCGGGGCCCGTCTCTTCGGGAGGATGCCGGTCCTGGAGGCGGTTGAGGCCGGCCGGTTGGAGCAGGAGATCAGCTCAGGGGATTGCCTGGTGCTGGATGTCCGGGAGGTCAGCGCCTTCGGCTCGGCCCACATCCCCGGGGCCGTCAACATCGCCCTGCGGGCCTCATTCCCGCCCTGGGCCGGGCGAATCCTCCCCGAGGACCGGCCGGTCTACCTGGTCGGCGGGGATTTCCAGGACATCGAACTGGCTCAGCAGCACCTCTTCCGGATGGGTTTCGACAACCTGGCCGGATACCTCAACGGCGGCATGCGGAGCTGGATCGAGGCCGGCAACGAA
>CAJXMX010000167.1 GCA_913056355.1 uncultured Opitutales bacterium | reverse complement strand
CCTGCCGCTCCGCCGGTTTGCCCGGCCCGAAATGCACGGTCCGGGAGGAATCTTCCTGAAGGAAATCCGCACTGAACGACCATGCTGCCAGGGACCCTTGATCAATCCGCGCCAATGCCGCCAACACCTCTGACGACTGGGCTTGACCGATGGGTTCCGCATCCAGATGCATAACCAACACCAGCGGCCACAACACCCGGAACATCCCCCGCCGCAGCACGCTCAACCCGCACAGGAATCCTAAACCCATATTTATATTGATGGCTGACACTCGTTCAGGCCCCGATCACCTGTCCCTTCCCCGGATCACTGGAGATGGTCCAGATAGGCGGCCATGTCGTTCCTGAGCTGGCGCAGGTCCGGGTCCGCCCTGGAGGACAGGCGCTGATCGATGCGTTCGATGTCGACCTCGACGGACTGCCGCAACTGACGTAGTGCCTGCTTGCCCAGGGGTGGATCCTGGACTCGCTCCACAAAGTCGGCAAACATCAGGAAGCTCATGGGAAAGGTATCCTGGTAGGGGGCCCACCGGTCGCGCACCGGGTCCGCCGCCAGGCTGAGGGCCATCCTGTTCATGGAGAGGTCGGGCCTGGTGATGACGGCCCGCATGTAATTCGCACACTGGGTGTAGAGGCGCTGTTGGATGGCTTCCCGTTCCCCCAGGTCCGCCTGGTTCAGTTCCTGGATGAGTTTACGGGTGGTGGTGCGCCATTCGAGGAGATCCAACGGGGCTCTTTCCATGCTGAAAATCACCTTCTGTTCGGCCCAGCAGGCTTCCTTTCGGCCACTCCTGACAGCCGGCAGGAATTCCAGCTTATCGACAAAGTCCAGTCCGGCCGTGTCGAGGATCGGAATTCCCGTGGACTGCTTGACCTTCAGGTCCTTCCTGGAGCCATCCGGCCCGATTTGAATCAAAACGACCAGGATGCCGGATTCCCTTTCAAGGATGGCTTCCGGGGGATAGTCGAGGATGGGGGAATTCACCGCCCGAGGCGGAAGGCGGTCATTGCCTGTTGCGCAACCCGCGACCAGGAGCATCAGGAAAGCGAGGATGGAAAATCCCGGTTTTCCACCGAATATCGCGGGCTGGTCACGCCCGCCACCATGCCTATGGAAGTTCATTGCGGGATAACAGATCGACCCTATGATTTTTAACCCAAATCCGGCCGAAAAGCGATGCAATTCATCCGGGTTGAAATTTCCGGAGAACACTGGACCGCCGCCCCCGCCTGTGGTAAACAGAATCCCATGAACGGCTGGCAGACCATCCTTGGAGCGGGTGGGGCGATCGGGCATCACCTGGCCCGGGAACTCAGGTCCTTTACGCGGCGAATCCGGCTGGTCGGGCGCCATCCGCAGGCGGTCAACCACGAGGACGAGCTTTTCCCGGCGGACTTGACGGATGCCGGGGCGACGCGGGAGGCGGTGGCGGGCTCCTCCGTCGTCTACCTGACGGTCGGGCTGCCCTACAATTACCGCATCTGGCGGCGGGACTGGCCCCGGGTCATGGAGAATACGATTCAAGCCTGCCGGGAAGCCGGGTCCAGGCTGGTCTTTTTCGACAATATCTACATGTACAGCGGCGACCTCAATCTGCCGATCACCGAGGAGCACCCGCAGGATCCGCCTTCCCGCAAGGGACAGGTTCGCAAGGAAATCCTGGACCGGCTCTGGGAGACCGTCGGAAGGGGCGACCTGGAGGCCCTGGTGGCCCGGGCGGCCGACTTCTACGGTCCCCATTCGGAGCATTCCAGTGTCCTCGGGGTGACCGTTTTCAAGCCGCTGGCGTCGGGAAAATCCGCGGTCTGGATGGGGCGGACCGACAAGCCGCATTCCTTCACCTACACCCCGGATGCGGCCCGTGCCACGGCGCTTCTTGGGAACACCCCCGAGGCCTTTGGCCAGACCTGGCACCTGCCGACCGCTCCCGAACCCTGGACCGGTCGCGAATGGATCGAGACCGTGGCCGCCGCCTACCGGGCCAAGCCCAATTTCCAGGTGGCGGGCAAGGCGGGGCTGTACCTCTTCGGCCTGTTCAAGCCGGTGATGCGGGAATTCCCGGAAATGATCTACCAGTACGACCGGGATTACATTTTCAGCAGCGAGAAGTTCGAATCCGCCTTTCCGCTCCGCCCGACCTCCTACGAGGAGGGCCTGAGCCGCTGGAAATCGGCCTTTTAGGGCCAAAGGGTAGGCTGCTGCGCTGGCAAACCCGGGAGGGCGCCTCCGCCGCCGGGAGGGACAAGGTAGATTACCGTAAATTACCGCCCGTTACTGGCTTCCAACCGGCGGATTTGGGAGAATGTGAAAGAGGTTCGGCCAATCAGTCACTTCTTCAACATCCAGTAATTCCCATAGGACCGGATCCCATGAATGCAAATGCGCAAACCATGAACGAATGGATCTTATGAATGCTAGAATACTATCCCTGGTCCTGCCATTGACGGGATCCCTGATTATGGCTTCCCTGCACGGGGACAGCCTTCAACTGGCTGACGGCGGCATGCTGGAGGGCGAGTTCATCGGCAGCAGCAATCAAATCATCATGTTCCGCTCGGGTGCGGACATTGAGGCCTTCCCGCACGACGAGGTTGTCGCGGTCTTCCTGAGCGCAGGTGTGGAAACCGTTGAAGCGGCTGTCCTGGCGCCTGAATCCAGCAAAATCACTGTGCCAACGGGCACCCGCCTGCTGATCCGCATGACCGACTCCGTCGACTCCAACCGTCATCCGGCCGGCCACCGGTTCCGGGCCCAGCTGGAGGGTGCCGTTGTTGTGGACGGGGTCACGGTCGCCCCGCGCAATACGATTGTCTATGGCCGGGTGGCCTCATCCAGCCAGGCCGGTCGCCTGGCAGGCTCCTCCGAACTGACCATCGAGTTCACGGACTTCATGATCAGCGACCAGCTTTACTCGATCGTCACCTCGGGCCTTCAGGCCCAGAGCGGAAACGAAGCCGCCGCGACCCTCCGCCGGACCGCGGGGGCCGCCGCGATCGGCGCCCTCATCGACGGCAAGAAGGGTGCCAGGACGGGGGCCAAGGTCGGGGCCGGGGCCTCCATCCTGACACGGGGCAGTTCGATCAACGTCCCGGGAGGAACCCTTATTGAAACCCAGCTCAGCGCACCGGTGCTCCTCCCGCGTCCCTGATGGGCCCTCAGCTGTCTTGCGAGCCACTTTAACCGGAAAGCAGAAATGATTTGTCTATCCCACATGAGAAACAAGCCGGCCGGGGCTGTCCTGGCCCTGGTTCTGCCGATTCTGTTTTGCAGCTTGAACCTGAACGCGAAGGAAGAGCTCAGCCGCTTGCGCCTGCAGGTGGACCGGAAGGCCGGCCAATTGATCGATTCACTGGCCCGGACCGACCCGCAGTTTTCCGCCGCCCTCGACACGGCGGCCGGTTATTTTGCCGGCCAGCTGGTTCAGGTCCAGGCGCTTGTGGCGGGAGCCGGCTCGGGCACGGGGGTACTGGTCGACCTGGATTCCGGGGAGAGGATTTACCTGGATGTGACCCGCTTTGACCTCGGGCCGGGCTTTGGAGGGCAAGCCATGTCGGCCGTCATCCTTATCCATGACCGCGATGTCCTGAACGAGGCCAAAACGGGAAACTGGAACGTGGGCTGGGGGGCTGAAGCCGCTGCCGGCGAGGCGTATGCGGCTTCCCGTCGAAGAGGGCGGGATTATTCCGTTTACGCCATGACCAATGAGGGCCTCCTGGCCGTGGCCAGCCTGCGCGTTGTCCGTTTCCGCCTGAATCCCGAAATGAACAACCTGAGCGTCTCCGCCTACAATATCCCCAATTGGTCGAAGACCAAGGGGGTGGAAGAAGAGCCGGGGACCTGGAACCGAACCCTGCCTTTCCTGGCCCGGAAGGTCGTTGAGAAAGGGTACAAGCTGCCCCTGCCGTACGGAGCGGGGCTCATTTACGCTCACGCCGAGCAGGAGCAGAACATTACCGACGTCAGGATTGGCTTCGGCGGCTCGGAGAAGGTGCCGGTTGAGGCGATCATCTTCGACGAGGTGATCTCCACCAACAACTCCTACCAGTTCAAGCTGGATGGATGGATCCTTCCCTTCATGAACGTCTTCGCATCGGTCGGGTACATCGACGGCAAGGGGCCCATCTCCCTGAGAATTGATGGCGACACCCTGCTCGAGGATTTGGGGATCAACTGTGGCGGCATCATTCCCCATCCCCTTTGCAAGATCCTGGGCGGCAAGGAAGTGACCTTTCCCGTGACAGCCAGCTTTCAGGGAGTAGCCTACACGGGCGGCACCCTCATCGCAGGCGGATGGAATGGCTGGTTCTTCACCCTTCCCGTTACCTTCACCTACACGGACTTGAAGGATACCCGTACCGACGGCTACACCATGGGGTTCTCCCCGAGGGGAGGACGCGTGATTTCCCTGCAGAAGCTGGGTAACCTGGCCGTGTTCTTTGGCGCGCAATACATTAAAGCCGAGATGGATCTCGATGGAAGCTACACCTTCCCGGGAACCGATGTCTCCGTGGAATACCTGGTTTCCCAGAGCAACAAGGACCGATGGACCCTGACCCTGGGATACAACTGGGAGATTAACCGGAGGTGGTCCTGGTCCTTTGAATACTCGGGCTTTATCGGATCCAGAAAAACTTTTGTGACCACAACGAGTTTCCGGTTTTAAGGATAACTGCAATTCCGGTCCCGCCTGGCATCAACGAAACCCACCCCATGCAATTCCTCCCGTATCATCTGGCCCTGATTGCCGGAGTGCTCCTGGCTGGCTGCCAGACTCGCCTGAAGTCCCCCGAGGTGATAGCGGATGCAGCAATGACCTCCCTCAATAGCCGGGCGGGCAAGGTCGTGGACGAGGAAGAGCGGCGCCTGGTTATCATGGAGGATTTCAAGCGTATCCAGGGGCTCTTCCGGGAGTTCAGGGATATTCAAATCCAGCATCGGGAAGAAATGAGCCGCCTCCTCCGTGATTATGATTCAACCGAGGAACAGATCCTGTCTCAAATTAGTCTATACAACGAGCTCAAGGAACAAAAGGTGCGCGAGGGGCAAGACCTTCTGCAGTCCATGAATGCGACCATGAAGGAGGATGAGCGGAAGGCCATGGAGACCGAGATACGGCTCGTCATGAAATCGCTTTTCGGCCTCACCAGCGCTCCCTGAAAGGACTTTAACCGAGGAGAATCATGCTCATCGCCTTACTGACCATGCTTTTGATGGGACAAGGATCCGGGACAAGCACCCTGCTTGAGGATCTGGGATACATGGAGAAAGCAATCCAGCAAACCGTCCAGGATGAGGCGATCCGCTCGGAGGCGCTGGATCTGGTGCGGAAGATCCGGGACCGGTCAGAGCAATACAACCAGCAGCGGGCGGAAACGATCACCCTGTTCCTGGAATCGGAAAACCCTCTCGCGAAACCCGCCGATGAAGTCATGGAACAGCTGGAAGCCTTTGAGCGGGAAACCCGGACCGGCCAGGTTGAAATGATACGCCTCTTCCTGAAGCTGCGCTCCCTCCTCACCCGGGAGCAGTGGCAGGCCGTGATCCCGCCGGGGAAGTCCGGGTAGTGACGCGAAACCCTTGCCAGGGCGCCGGGCATTCCGGATAATTTTCTAGGGCACCAACATTGAATCGAGGGACAAATGAACAGAGGACCGAATAACCACTCCCACCAACCGGACCGGGGGCCAACCAGGCTTCGCTTCCTGGCAGGCTCGATTCTGGCCCTTGTTTCCATCCTCCTCAACGCCTGCTCGAATCCTGATCTTGTCCCGCTGATGCCGACCCCGCTGGTCTATCAGCTGTCTGAAAAAAGTCCTCTCGAGAACATCCCCGAAGAGGAGCGCTGGAACCTGCGCAAGGTGTATTATGCCACCACCCGGGAACGGGAACCGAATCTGAGAAGAATCGTCTACACCAACGAAGAATCCAACGAGGTCTCGATCGGCATGGCGCTGGTCTCGTTTGGCGGTTACGACCTGAGCTGGGCTGATTTGAGCTCGGCCTCGGCAACCGCTGAGAGACGGGAAGAGATTTCCCTCCACATTTCCGGTATCATGGAAATCGGCCGCCTGCAGGTCGCCCCGCAAGGGGAGGTCCTTGAGGCCCGGGGAGCCACCGAGTGGCTCATTCGGGATATGGGGGATTCCATCGACGACGCCCGCGACAAGGACGTCCTTATATACGTGCATGGCGCCAAGGTGGATTTCTTCAATGCCTGCGCCTTTGCCGCCCAGCTGGACCACTTCATGGGCCGCGACATGACCTCGATCGCTTTCTCCTGGCCGACCCGGCAAAACCTGGCGGCTTATGCGTTGGGCAACGACCTTTCGCGCGGAATGCGTTCCGCCCCGGCCCTGGCATCCTTGATTCGCATGATCGCCGATAATACGGAGGCCCGCCGGATCCATATCGTTACCTGGAGTGCCGGCGGTCGCGTTGTCACCGAGGCCCTGACCCAATTATACGACCTGTTCCCGGAGGATTCACCTGAAAAGCTCAGGGAGCGGCTCCGGGTCGGAAGGGTCTATTATGCCGCCTCGGATGTGCCAAGAGACACCTTCATCGAGGCCCTCCCCAAGATCAACGCCATGGTCCAGGAAGTCATCGTGACCGCTTCCTCGGAAGATGAAGCGCTCAAGGGCGCCGCCATCTTCATGGGAGGATCCACCCGCATCGGCCAGGTCACCTCCGAACCGCTGACGTCGGAACAAAGGGAGGTGGTCCTTGCCGCCGATCGGCTGCAGTATGTCGACGTCTCCAGCGGGCGGGAGGAACGCGGGTTCGACATTGTCGGCCACCGTTACTGGCTCAACCATCCCTGGGCCAGTACCGATATGATCCTGACCATCCGGACCGATCTGGATCCCGGGGAACGCGGCCTGGTCCCGGGAGAGAACCAACCCATCCAGTGGATCATGCCTCCCGATTATCCAGACCGCATCCGGGCCCTCGTGAGCGACCCCGCCTACATGATCCGGAAAGAGCCTTAGCCGGCCCTAGTCCTCATCCGGATGCTCGACCTCGTACCAGAGGCTGTCCATCCAGATTTCCAGGCGGTTTCTCAACTGCTCCTGACGGTTTTCCACGATGTAGGGAATGATGTACTGCTGGTCCTCATCAAGGATGTCATACAGTTTCTGGTGAGTTTCGTGGGCCAGTTTTACGGTATTCCGCATCATGTACTCCAGATCCGCGAATTCGCGGAGATGAATTGCCTCAAGCTTGTCGGCTTCCTCATTCAGCAGAGCCCGGATTTCCGTTTTCTGCTTATCGGACAAGGGCGGAAGCAGGTGCTCGTCGAGCCGGTTAATGTAGTACTCCACCAGCTGCCGGTGCCATGCCCCGGACAGGACGAAAACGTAACCGCGCGGCTCTTCGTCTCCGGACTTTGAGGATGCTCCGAGGCTGCTGTTGCATACGAGTACGGCCAACCCCAGGGAGAGCAGGCGAATCAAGCATTGTTGTGATTTCATGATTATTGTTCTTTTGGGTTTACAGGTGTGATCAGGATAAGATACCGGGCTAGAAATTCCACAGGAGAGCTACGAGCCATCCCGCCTGCCGGACGTCATAAAAGAATTCATCCTCCTCGTACTTCAGGTCATAGAGGCGGTAGCCGAAGGTGGTGGCGATCGCGGGGGTCCATCGGTATCCGACGGTGCCGCTCAGGTCGTAGAAGTAATCGGAGCCGAAGACAGACCCGCCGCCAGCCAGGATCCCGCTGACAAAAAAGCGGGACTCGCCGAAATCATGCCGGCCCCTTACTCCGAAAACGGGATCGATCCAATCCTCACTGTGGCGGACCTGTTGGCCGTCGAGAAAGCCGGCTCCTCCGGAAAAACTGAGTTCTGTATCGATATTCCAGTACCTCAGTCCGGCAAACAATTGCAGTTCCCCCTCGATCAGGTTGTACTGGTAGCACAGGGAGCCGACGGTCGACTTCGAGGTGGACTTGAGAACCAGCCCCAGCTGTGGAGCCAGCTCCTCGTCGGACTGGACATCGGAGTAGAAGAAGTCAGCGCTTATGCCATGGCGGCCCCTGTTGGCGACGAAGACCAGCATCAGGGAGACTTCCGTGTCCTCCAGGGCCTCGCCGGGGCTGACCTCGATGGGGGCCACCGGCAAGCCGGGAACGGTCGAGACGTCCCCCTCGATCCCGGCAAACCAGAGGTAGGGCGCGAGCATGAAGTCCCATGTTTTCTGAGCCTGGAGCGGCTGCAGAAACGGGAGCAGGAGAAAGGCAAGGCCCGGGGCAATCCGCCATGGGAGTAGCGCCGGGCATTGGAACAGTCGGGTAAGGCTTATGCGTTTCATGGGAAACTTTACGGGTTGGGGTTAAATCAAGAATTTTGAATGCAAGGATCGTGCGTAATGATGGATTCGTTACAAATAGGATTCCGCGAAATTACTGGGAGATGGTCAGGGCCGGTCCTCCTTCGTTTTGTCCCGTCTCGGCCAGGCTGAGGAAGATCAGGAGGACGGCGAAGGTCCGCTTGGAGGCGAAATCCTTGTCGTCGATGTAGAACCAGGTATCCCGGCGCCGGACCTTGACGACGGCATCCTCCGGTTCTTCCGGGGAATACCGGACGTTTATGTACGGAGCATTGGCGGGAAGGGTCCGGTAATCCGCAGTCGGCGTGGCCCGTCCATCCGCAATATGTTCCGGCGGAATCTCGAAGTAGGCGGACATCTTGATCATCATGTCGAGGATGGACGAGGAGAGCAGGGCGATCTCGTTGTCGGCCCTGGAATGGGCACCGTAGACAAGTTCGAATTCCTCAGTTCCCTTGCCCAGACCGAGCGTCTCCTGAAGGAACCCGATGGCGTCCACGACTTCAGTGTCCAATTCCTCCCGGGAGGGGAACACAATGAGGTAGCTGGTTCCGTCCTCGCGGGTGACCTGCCGGACCCCCAGGGCACGGGAACGGTTGACCCGGTCCATGGCTTGGCAGACCTCGTAAAAGAGGGGATCGACTTGGCGCCGCGATACGTTTCCGCCGTTGGAGTTCTCGATCCCGTTGATGGCGTTGGCCCCGAGTCCGAAGACCAGGTCGGCCGGCCAACCGGATTGGAATAGCCCGTAGAGGGAAGCCGGCGGGATCGGGGTCAACAGGTTCTGCGTGAAGGTCCGTCCCCGGGTCGGGACGTAGGTGATGGTGGGCTTGTCGGCCCAGCGGCTGGCCCCGCCAATGCTGGCGGTGTTGGACCCTGAGATCGATGAGTTCAGGCCGCCCCCGGCGCTGACCGATCCCTCCAGCGAATAGGAATTGATGATCGAGGAGACCTCGATGAACGAGGGGGCCCGGCCGTAGCGCAGGCCCACCATGTTGAGGAGGAGCTGTTCCTCGAACGATTTCTGGACGGAAGTCCCGTAGTCGAAGCGGTCGCCCTGGATGGTTCGCGGCCCCACGGATGTGCAGCCGCTCAGGACGGCGAGGGCGGCCAGGCAGGTTCCCAAGACAAAAG
>CAJXMX010000166.1 GCA_913056355.1 uncultured Opitutales bacterium | reverse complement strand
GGTAACGAGGGCGCTTTTCCCTTTCAATGACCTAACTCAGCCGGTGTTTGAAACCCTTAGATGACCATCGCCAGCTGGACCCCGGGACCATGGACGCCCTCGATCAGGATGCCCTCGATGTCGGCGGTCTTGCTCGGACCGGTAACCATGATGATCGAGGGATCGTCCGGGAAGGCGGCCACGGCTGCGGGCAGGGTGGGGAATATCATGCGCTCCCGGACCACCGCCACATGCACCCAGGGAGCAAGGGCCGCCAGGCGGGCGGGTGTGGTCTTGTCGGTCAGGATAAGGGTTCCCGTTTCCGCAATGGCTCCCCAGGCGGGCGTGATGCCGAAGGCGTACTCATCGACCTTTTCCCTGTCGAATTCCGTCTCGATCGGCGCCTCCGGCCAGACGGCCTTCAGGGGCTCGGCAAACTCCGGGGCGCAGTAACCCAGTTTGGGCGAGGTCGACTGCAGGCTGAAGGCGAGGTTCTTCCAGTTCTCGGCCCAGCGTCCGCTGGTGGCCTTCCAGTTCCTGGCGAAGTCGCTGACAATGTCGGTGGTGCCGTACAGGGCCTTGCCGTTCTTGGAGACCGGCAATTCCGGGCTGTAGACCGGCCGCGATTGCGGCTTGGGCAGGGACTGGGTGGCGTTGCGGACGCGGCCGAGGATTTGTTCGCGGGAGTCGCTCATTTGATTTTTCCTTTCTGTTTCTGCTGCTGGCGGGCCCATTTGCGGAAGGCGCCTCCCTGGAACTTGGGCAGGTCGCGCGATCCCAGCCAGGCCTTGCCCGGGGGAGCGAGATTCATGAGGGCGTGCGGAACGACATTCATGGCGTGCCCGAAGCTCATGCCGGTTTTCCAGGCCCCCGGATTGCTGGCCGCCCAGGACCACATCTTGAAATCCGGGGTGGCGATCTTGGCCCGGGGGGCATGCTCCTTCTTGCCCTTGTTGCGCAGGCGCAGAAGCAGGTCCGGAATGGGAATGTTGACCGGGCAGACTTCGTTGCAGGCGCCACACAGGCTGCTGGCCTTGGGGAGGTCGGCCAGCTCGGGGAACTGGTCCCCCTTGAGCAGCGGGCTGAGGACGGCGCCGACGGGTCCCGGGTAGACGCTCCGGTAGGCGTGGCCGCTGGCCTGCCGGTAGACCGGGCAGACATTGAGGCAGGCCCCGCAGCGGATGCAGCGCAGGATTTCGCTGCAGTTGCTCTCGAGGATCTGGCTGCGCCCGTTGTCGAGGAAAATGACGTGCATGGCCTCCGGTCCGTCCGGCTGGTTGGGGGCCTTGGGACCGCCGATCAGCTGGGTGTAGACCGTTAGCGCCTGACCGGTGGCGGAGCGGGCCAGGAGGGAGAGGTACAAGGGCAAATCGGAGCGGCTGGGAATCAGCTTCTCGATCCCGACCATGACAATGTGGACCCGCGGGGCGGCCATCGAGAAGCGGGCGTTGCCCTCGTTGGTGACCAGGACAACCTGCCCGGTGTCGGCCAGGACAAAGTTGGCCCCGGTCAGGCCGACGTCCGCCTCGAGGTACTTTTGGCGCAGGTGACGCCGGGCCATTCCGGTCAGCGATTTCGGATCCTCGGTATACTCCCCGAGACCTTCCCGCTCGAAACTCTTCCCGATCTGTTTCCGGTTCTTGTGGATGATCGGGGTCACGATGTGGCTCGGATGGTCGTGGTCGATCTGCACGATGTATTCCCCGAGATCGGTCTCCACCGCCTCCATGTCGTTCTTTTCCAGATACGGGACGAGATGCGTCTCCTCGCTGACCATGCTCTTGCTCTTGACCATCTTGCGGGCCCCGTGGCGCTTCATGATGTCCACCACATGCTGGTTGGCCTCGTCCCCGTCGATAGCCCAGTGGACCTCGGCCCCGTTGCGCTTGAAGCTGGCTTCCGCCTGCTCCAGGTACTGGTCGAGGTGCTCCAGGGTGTGCTGCTTGACCAGGCCGGCCGTCCGGCGCAGGAGATCGGGATCCTCGAAATCGTTCCAGAGGATATCGACCCGCTTTTCCGTTTTCAGCTTGGAGGCCAGGTGTACGGATTCGTAAACTTCCTTGCCGAGGTCCTTGGCGAAATTATCGATGGTCTGTTTCATGCCGGTGTAATGTTGAGGGCTTCGGCCAGGATCTGGGCCACGTGCATGCGGCGGAAGGACATTCCCTTGCGGTCCATGAGGCCGCCGAAGTGCATCATGCAGGCCATGTCGAGGGTGGCCACCACGTCGGGATTGTTCTCCGTCAGGTGCTGCACCTTCAGGTTGCCCATTTCGGTCGAGACATGGGGGAAGCTGACGCAGAAGGTTCCCCCGAATCCACAGCACTGCTCCAGTTCGTCGACCTTGACCAGTTCCAGTCCCTCGATGCTCGAGAGCAGCTTGACCGCGCTTTCGTAGACGCGGGTGTTGCGGGTATGGCAGCTCTTGTGGAGGGCGATCCGGGCCGGAAACTTCCCGCCCCAGGTCTCCATTCCCAGGCCGTGGACGAGGAATTCCGTCAGCTCCCAGGTTCGCTTGCCGAGTTTCTCAAAGGCCTCCTGGTCCTTCTGGTCCTCAAAGGCCAGCTCCGAGCCGTGGCGCAGCATGGCGGCGCAGGAGCCGGAGCCAAGGACGATGGGCCGGTCTCCCTTGAAGACCTTTTGCGTATGGCGCATGACCTTGCGGGCGGAGTCCCAGTCGCCGGCGTTGAAGGCCGGCTGGCCGCAGCAGGTTTGTCCCTCGGGGACATCGATGGAGCAGCCGGCATGGTCGAGGACCGCATAAACGGCTTTGGCCACGTCGGCGTAGAAGGCGTCGCACAGGCAGGTGATCATCAGCTGGACCTGGCGACCGGTGGCGGTGGGTTGAATCATGACAGGATCCTGGTAAAACGTTCGGCTTCCGCATCCCAGACCTCCGTGTTTTTCGGGGAGAATGACTGGGTGGGGAAGGATTGGGAAATGACCTTGCGGGCCGCCGCGAGGTCGGGAAGGTGGCCGGTGGCAATCATCTGGGTGGCGATATTGCCGAGGGAGGTGGCCTCCGTCGGCCCGGCTTCGATGGGCACGCCGCAGGCGTCGGCGGCCATCTGGTTGAGAAAGTCGTTGCGGGCCCCGCCCCCGACGATGTGGATCTTTTCCAGCTTTCCTCCGCCGAAGGTCTCCAGCTCGCGGAAGACATGGCGGTAACGAAGGACGAGGCTGTCAAAGGCGGTGCGCAGGACTTCGCCGGGATTGGAGGGTACCGGCTGGCCGTTGCGCCGGCACAATTCCGCGATCCGGCCCGGCAGGTCTCCCGGACTGGCCAGCTCGGGCGCGTCCGGGTTGATCAGCGAGCGCCGGGCCGGGGCGCTGCGGGCCAGTTCGACAATGGCCTGGTAGCTGTATTCCTCGCCTCCCTTGGCCCAGTGGCGACGGCTTTCCTCGATCAGCCACATGCCGCAGATATTCTTCAGGAACCGCACCGTCCGGGCGTAGCCGATTTCATTCGAGAAGGCTGCTTCCAGTGCTTCCGGGGAGGTGTTGGGGGCCTGCATCTCGCAGCCCATGATGGACCAGGTTCCGCTGCTGAGAAAGGCGCTCCGGGGGGTGCTGAAGGGCGTGGCGGCCACCGCGCTGGCGGTGTCGTGGCCCGGGGCGGCGATCACCCGCACGCCTTCCAGGCCGGGGTCGGCGGCCAGTTCCGGGCGCAATCCACCAAGGGAGGTGCCCGGCTCGGTAATTTCCCCAAACAGCTCCTCCGGCAGCCCCAGGGCTTCAAGCAGCGGTTGGGACCATTCTCCCGTTTGCGGATTGAGCAGCTGGGAGGTGCTGGCCACGGTCCGTTCCTGGATCTTCTTCCCGGTCAGCCAGTAGTTGATCAGGTCCGGCATGAAAAGCAGGTGGCGCGCGGCCTTGAAGGCCCCCCGGCCGGCCTTTACTTCCGCGGCCAGCTGGAACAGGGTGTTGAAAAACATGAACTGGATGCCGGTCTCCGCGTAGATCTTCTCCCGGCCGATCTCCGCCTGCACGGTCTTGAACAGCTTCTGGGTGCGGGAGTCGCGGTACTGGATCGGGTTGGCCACCAGCTCGCCATGCTGGTCCAGCAGGCCGTAGTCGACCCCCCAGGTGTCCACGGCGATGGAGACCACCCGCTTTCCGTAGGTCAGGGCCGCCTTGCGCAGGCCGTCGATGATGTCCCGGTAAATGGCCAGGACATCCCAGTGGTGGTAGGGGGGGAGGAAAACGGAGGGGGATTCGAAGCGGTGGATCTCCACCAGCTCCAGTTCCGATCCATCCCAGACGCCGGCCATGACGCGTCCGCTGCTGGCTCCCAGATCAACGGCGAGGTAAACGTTTCTTTGAGGCATTTGAATGAATTTGTAAGATATTGAATGAAATTGGAAGAAAAAGGGCAGATTCTCCTAGCAAAATCTGACCGGACGACTGCCGGGGGCGCATCTTTCCATGGCGGGGCACACGATGCTGATTGAACCAAAGTTTAAATCTTGTTCAATGCCATTATGAACACAGCGCAAAAGGGCTCCATAGGCGGCGTCAGCTGGGAGTGGTCGGTCGGGGTGGACGGCCTGTCAGCCGGAGTGGAAATTCTGGAGGTCGACAACGGCCTGATCCAGATCGAGCTGCTGCCGACCCGCGGGATGGGCATCCGGCAGGTGACCGGGCCCGGAATCCGGCTTGGCTGGGACTCCCCGGTGCGCGGTCCGGTCCATCCTTCCTTTGTCAACCTGGCCGACGAGGGGCATACCGGTTGGCTGCGGGGCTTCGACGAGTGGCTGGTCCGTTGCGGGCTCTTTTCCAACGGTGCCCCGGCCGAGGACCGGATCGAGACCCCGCTGGGCGGCTGGAGGACGGTGACCCTGCCGTTGCACGGGAGGATCGCCAACATTCCCGCCGAGGAGGTGGAGTTCGAGCAGGACTCGGAGGGCTACCTGCGGATCTCGGCGGTGGTTCATGAATGTTCCCTCTTTGGACCCTGCCTGCGCCTCCGGACCACCCTTTCGCTGAGGGAGGGGGAACCCGTCTTCATGCTGGAAGACGAGGTGGAGAACATCGGGGGACGCCCCTCGGAGTTCCAGATGCTGTACCATATCAATTTCGGTCCGCCAATCGTGGGACCCGGCTCGACCATCCACGCTCCCTTCGCCTGGGCCATGCCCCGCGACGAGGTGGCGGCCAAGGGCTACGAGCGCCTGACCACCATCAACCCGCCCATGCCGGGGACCAGCGAGCAGACCTTCTATACCAAGTTGAAATCGCACGGCAACGGGGTTAGCTACGTCGTCTTCAGCAACAAGGAGCAGGACTGCGGCTGTTGCCTGGCCCTGAACACCGAGGAGCTGCCCTGTTTCAGCATCTGGAAGTACGAGGCCAGCGAGGAAGAAGGCTATGTGGTGGGCCTCGAGCCGGGGACCAATTATCCCAATCCGAAGCCCTTCGAGCGCAGCCGCGGCCGGGTGCCGGTGCTGCAGCCCGGCGAGAGCCATTCCATTCTCCTCGGCTTTGAATTGATGAACACCGCGGAGCAGGTGCAAAAGGCGCTTGTAAATGTCGAGGAGCTCCTCCCCCTCGAAGGCGAGCCGGAACCGGACGACAGCGAGATTATTCCGGATTAAGCAATTGGATACATGGAAAACCAGAGGGAAATGATCGAGCGGCTGGTCCGCGATGTCCTGGAGAAGCGGGGGCAGGTGGCGGCATCGGGTGATCGTCCCGGCAAAGGCCGGGCGGCGGTGCTGACGGCGCCGAAAAAGGTGGAGATCCGGGAGTTTCCCCTGCGGCCGATCGGTCCGGAGGAGATCCTGGTCAAGGTGGAGGGCTGCGGGGTCTGCGGGACGGATATCCACTGCTACAATTCCGATCCTTTCGGCCTGGCCCCGGTGGTGCTGGGCCATGAGGGAACCGGGGGCGTCCTGGAGGTGGGCCCCGGGGTTAAGATGGACAGCGTGGGCAAGCCGGTGCGGGTCGGCGACCGCCTGGTGACCAGTATCCTCGACACCTCGGATGCCTGCATGATTGCCAAGTACAACCCGCTCAAGGCCAACCTCTGTGACGACCTGCGCATCTACGGCCTGCTCCCGGACGAGCCGCAGAACCACTTCAACGGCTACTTTGGCGAGTACCTGATTGTCCGGCCGGATTCCTCGTATTTTGTGGTCAACGACATGAGCCTTGACCTGCGGGTCCTGATCGAGCCGGCGGCCGTGGTCTGCCACGCCCTCGAGCGGGCCAAGCAGTGCGGGTCGACTTTGAATTTCCGGAGCCGGGTCGTTGTCCAGGGCTGCGGGCCGATCGGCCTCATGATGATCGCCGTCCTCCGTACTTACGGAATCAATACCATCATCGCCATCGACGGCAACGACGGGCGCCTGGCCCTGGCCCGGGAGATGGGCGCCGACGAGGTCCTTAACTACAAGGACTACTCCGGCATCGAGGACCTTGCCGCGGCGGTCGAGGGACTGACCAAGGGGATCGGGGCCCACTTCGGTTTCCAGGTCACGGGTGTCCCGGCAGCCTTCGCCAACCTTTTCAAGTGCATCCGGCGCGGGGGCGGCATGTGCGAAGTGGGGCACTTTGTCGATGGCGGCGAGTGCAAGGTCAACCCGCACCTGGACATCTGCAAGAAGGAGATCACGGTGACCGGAAGCTGGGCCTACAACAGCTGGGAATACCCCAACGCCTACCATTTCCTCAGGCGCGCCGAGCGTATCGGAATTCCGGTGACAAAGCTGATCACCCACCGCTTCCCTCTGGAGCGGATCGAGGAGGCCTTCGCGGTCAACCTCCGCCAGGAGGGGGTCAAGGTCGTGGTCGAGGTGGGTTAATCAATACCCGCCATCTCCAGGATGCGTTCGGAGTAGCGACGGTTGAATTCCTCGCTGGAGCGGTGGCCCATGTCGAGCTGGATGGTCAGCTTCTTTGGCACGGTGATGACGTTGTAGGCCGCGTACATGCTGGTCGGCGGACAGGTCGTGTCATTGAAGCCCCAGGCGCAGCTGATCGGGGCATGGAGCCGGCGGGCGAAGTTGAGGGTATCATAATAGGAGGTGGTCCGGATCATGGCCGGATCCTGGAATTCCTCCTTGCCGAGCAAGTGCGGCCAGCCGCCGGCCCGGCCGTGCAGGTAGCCGGTGACATCGCAGTAGGCCGGGTAATTGGTGACCGTTCCCGTCACTCGCGGGTCGAGGGCGCTGGTGACGATGCTCAACTGCCCGCCCTGGCTGCCCCCGGCGACGACCAGGTTCTCGCCGTCCCACATGGGATGGTTGACAAGCACATCATTGCCGCGGACGCAGCCGAGGTAAACCCGCTGGTAATAGTAGAGCTCGCGGTTATCGAGGTTGAAGGAGGGGTAGTAATTCAGGGCCGTGGCCCGCAGGTCGTCATAGACCGTGCCGGGCAGCTGCACGGGAATGCCGTGGATGCCCACCTGGAGGACAATCAGGCCCTTGGCGGAGAGGCTCTTTTCGCCCCAGTAGGAACGGACACCCGCTCCCGGAACCCGCAGCACGGCCGGATACTTGCCCGGCTTGGCGGGCTCGGTCAGGACACCATAGAAGCGGGTCATTTTCCCCTTGGCGGGCACCTGGTAGTCAACCAGGTAGACGTTCACCTCGGGAGTACACTGCTCAGGCACAAGGGTCTGGTGCAAATCCAGCGGCAGGTCCTTGAGGACAGCCAGGCTCTCCTCCCAGAACTTATCGAAATCGTCAGGCTCGACCTGGGTGGGGGTAATGTTCTCCGGCTCGAAGGCGGCCGTGCCGAGGCCTTCATAGGTCTCCCCGTCAATCGTTGTCTCCGCCATGCAGCGCAGGAATCCGGGGTTCTGCATGGTCCCGCCGGGGATGGTGATGCTGCCGTTCTCCAACACCTCCTTCACCGGACCGCCCTCAAACCGTTCCGGCCCGACCCGGAAGCTGACCTCGGCATCCGGCACAGGCTGGCCGTCCATGAGGACGGTGATGGTGAAGGCGACCGGATCGCCGGTCCTGTAGCTCCAGTCGAGCCGGTCTGGCGTGACCACCACCTGCGGCGAACCGACCCGGGCGTCCGCGGAGGCAGGGACAGGAAGGGTCTGCCCGGTCAGGGTGGAGCAGAAGGTTAGTAAAAAAAGCGGGAAAGCGATGGGAATGCGATTCATGGGATAACCTGTTGGGTGGTACTGACTATTGAAGTCTGAACCTCAAGGCCAGAAGAATTCAGTCGTTACGCTGAAGGGGTAGCAATTGTGTCCTGCCATTCGACTAATAAAGGCGGAATAAGAAGTTGCTTACTTGTCTCAGGAATAATGCGTGGCAAAATATAGAGCGACTTTAATGAGCGAGGAAACAGATATGTTGAAGGGCTGGCGCACGGGACTGTTTTTGGGCACTTTGCTGCTGGCCGGTTGCGGCGGCGAGCAGGCAATCCGGCAAACGGACGAAGCGCCGGTCCCGGTGGAGGTGGGGCAGGTGGAGCAGGGGCCGATCACCCAGCGGCGAAGCTTGAGCGGGACCCTGGTGGCGCAGTCGAGTTTTGTGGTGGCCTCGCAGGTTCCTGGCCAGGTGGCGGAGCTGAAGGTGCGGATTTCGGATCCCATCCAGAACGGGGCGGTGCTGGCGGTGCTGGACCAGGAGACCTACCTGCAGGAGGTGCGACGGGCGGAAGCGGACCTGAAGGTGGCCAAGGCCAACCTTTCGGATGCGCAGGCCCAAGGGGAAATCGCGGAGCGCGGGATGGACCGGTACCGCAAGTTGAGTGACGGGGGGTATGTCTCGGATACCCAGTACGACGAGGCGCTGACCCAGGTCCTCTCGGCGGAAGCCAAGCAGGAGGTGGCGCAGGCCCAGGTGAGCCGGGCCGAAGCAACCCTGGAGACCTCCCGGATCCAGCTGGAGTACACGCAGGTCCGGGCCCGCTGGACCGGGGACGACAAGGTCCGCTACGTGGCGGAGCGCTTTGTCGATGAAGGGGACCGGGTGGGAATAAACGACCCGATGTTCCGCATCGTGGACCTGGACCCGCTGCTGGCCACGGTCTACGTCACGGAAGTGGATTACCCGAAGGTGCATGTCGGGGACCCGGTAACGGTGCGCACCGACGCCTATCCCAGGCGGGTCTTCGAGGGCGAGGTGATCCGGATTGCCCCGGTCTTCTCGGCCACCAGCCGGCAGGCCCTGGTGGAATTGATTTTGCAGAACCCGGACCAGGAGCTGAAGCCGGGCATGTTCATCCGGGCCGAGTTGACCCTTGAGCGCCATGACAACGTCCGGCAGGTGGACCGCCTGGCGGTTATCCGGCGCGACGACCACGACGGCCTTTTCCTGGTTGATGAGGCGGCGGAGAGCGTCAGTTGGGTGGAGGTCGACACCGGCATCATCGAGGGCGACCGGATCGAGGTGGTCAGCCCGGAAATCTCCGGGCGGGTAGTCCTGTTGGGGCAGCAGTTGCTGCAGGACGGCAGCCGGATCACCATTACCAACGAGGACGACGTCAGCGGCGAATGAATCTTCCTGAATTCAGTGTTCGCCGGCCGGTCTTCGTGACCATGATCACGCTGATCGTGGTCCTGCTGGGCCTGGTCTCGCTGCGCCAGTTGAAAATCGACATGCTGCCCAGCATCGAGCTGCCGACGGTCAGCGTGAGCACGGGATTCCCCGGGGCCAGCCCGGAAGTCATGGAGCGGCTGGTGACCC
>CAJXMX010000165.1 GCA_913056355.1 uncultured Opitutales bacterium | reverse complement strand
CGCTCCCGGCCGGTTGGAATCTTCCGCGCTGCTGTAAATATCGCCCGCAATCGCTGCGTCTGAGAATTGGGCTCCGCTGGTGGCATGCTAAGCTCCCTATCTTCTATACTATACGTAAAAACGGGACCAAACGCGCCAAAATAATCGGCTATTTTTAGGCTCGGTGGAAAAAATATGCTATTTCCAGAGTTTGGCCGCACCCACCGCTGCCCATGCTTGCAGGGGGCGTTCACGGATGGAGCGAGTTCGATCGCCTGGCTGCCTGTGATAAAGCCTTGTGGAAGGAGTTTCCCGAATTCCACAAACAGGTGATGGGGATGCAAAAGCGGTTCCGCGCTTATTAGTCTTGGCGGGCTCTTGAGGCATTGGACCCGGGGCCAACCAGGACAGTTCAGGAACCGGCTTCCACTTCCTTTAGAAATCTGAGTCCCTCAGTAGCCAATTGCTCGGGGGAGTCGGCCAGTTTGCGCCAGATGCAGCAGAGCTTGGCAATATTCGGCAGATTCGGATCAAACGACTCGATGGTGACGCAACCATCATAGTTGATTTGTCTCAGTGCATTGAAAAATCCCTTCCAGGGAACCTGTCCGGTTCCCGGTATACCCCGCTGGTTTTCACAGGCATGGACATAACCAACCCGCTCACCCGTATCCAGGACAGGCTGCACCATGTCATTTTCTTCACGAATCATGTGAAAGGTATCCAGATGCACCTTCACATTATCCAGTCCGATTTCCTTGATGAATTTCACCGCATCGGAAGCGATATTGATGAAGTGCGACTCAAAGCGGTTGACGGGTTCTATACCCAGAATCAGCCCGGAATTGTCTTTGGCATATTGGGCGATCTCCCGGTAATTCTCCACCGCCCACTTCCACTCGGTTTCCGTTCGCATTTTTCCGGACAGGTATCCCCATCCACAATAAATGACTCCCCCGAACACCCTGGCTCCGGCCTCCTGGCAGAGATCGATCAGCTTCTTGCTGAATTCAACTCCGCGTTCGCGGACGGCGGCATCCGGTGAAATGATGTTCTTGTCCGCGGGCATCCCGTAGCCGATATTGATGTCCAACCCCAGGCTGTCCGCAACCTGACGGACCCTCGCCGCGGGAAAATTATCGGGATCAAAGGGGATGATTTCCACGGCGTCGAAGCCCATCATCTTGAGCTTTTCCAGACGGGGTAGATCCTTTTCCAGGAAGGTTTCACTGAAAAGCAAGGTATGTATTCCAAATTTCATGATATGGTTTCCAATACTGTGGTTAATCGTTCCCTACCTGATAAAGTACGTGCCGCTCCTGGCCAATCCAACCGTTACGACGCCGGCCGCCTGCCGGAAGGGCACGGGGTTCCCCTCCAGGGTGATGGAATGAATCGCCTTGCCAAGATACAGCATGGCAGTGGCCGGTTCCTCGACGGCGACCCCCAGCTCGCTGACCGTGCCCAGCTTCAGGGCGAAGGTGAGGCGCGTTGTTGACTCGAGAACCGGCGCATTGTGGAAGGCCACCCGGAGGACCGATTGCCCGGCAGCCTTTACCAGGGTGCCGTCCCGGAGGCTAACCCAGGCAAAATCACCATCCATCGACAAGTCGGCGCTTCGGCTGTCCTTTTCCGTGTATGATTTTATGAATACATCCATCCGGTCGCCGCGGGTTATCCTGGCCGCAAGTTCCTTATCACTGGACAGGTCCTCGATTTGCGGCGGATCTTCATCGACACCAAGGGGATAGAGGATCTGCCCGAACAGGGCCCGGTGCCCCACCCGCGTCGTGCGCAGGACCGGGTAGGATTGAAAGTCCTCCTTGATGTAGGAGTTCTCCAGCTCCAGCTTCTCGGTCTCGCCCCCCGGGGCCAGCCGGCGGGTCAGCAGATTTGCCGCGGCGCCGTAGGCATCCTTTTCATAGGACCAGATAAAGTTTCCATCCCGGGAATCCAGCGAGGCGCGTCCTCCGTGGAAATAGACGTCGAACTTTCCGTCGATTTTGCCATCGGAATCCTCAGGACCGCAGACTTCGTCCAGAACCAGGAAATATTCGCTCTGCACAAAGGCGATGGATCGCCTCGCCCATCCCAGGCTTTCGCCGAGGTAGCGGCGAAAGGGAGCCGTCTTCATTTCGAAATCGAAAAAGGAGGTGTTCAGGCGGTCCGCGGAGGGATTGGGTTGATTCTCCACAAAATCGCCGAGGGGAATATCATCGAAGGTAATCGTATTGTGGGCCATGGGACGGCGATAGTAACTATAGCGGATTTCGTCCCCGTAACTGTGGCGGGTGTATCCGCTGTCTGAGGCCATCATCTGGTCCTTGGCGTACAGCACGAAGCTCAGGGTGTCGCTGTGGTCATGGTTGTTGGCCTGCGGCACGCCGTGGAACAGCAGGTACATCTGTTCCTCCGGCTCGTTCGTCCAGGAGCTGCGGAAGATGGTCTGGCCGCCTTCAAGGAAGATCGTCGGGTCGACTGTCGGTGCCGTCGCCTTGATCGATGGATCGTAGGTGATCAGGTCGTACAGTTCCTTGGGATAGTCCCAGGAGGCGCCGGTGTAATTGAAGCCGCTCTCCTTCTCGGCCTCCCGGAATGGCCCATAATCGGTAGTCTCGAAGTTCCATTGCAGCACCTCCGCGAAGGGGACCTCCGGGGCGAGGAAGGAATGATAATCCTTGAAGGCCTTGCTGACCATCTGGGTCGGCACCGGACGAAGGAAGGAATCCTCGATGTTCATCATCCAACCGCGGGCGTTCCTGGCCGCGACGCCCCACTCGAAGGTTCCGGCAAAGTCCCGGAAGTAATCGACGCCGGCAACGTTCTTGTAGTGGTATAGAAAGGGCACGTAGTTCAGCCACGAGAAGATGTAATAAAGGGCGCCTTCCCGGTAGATCCCATCCCCGCTGAAGAAATAGCGGGTGTTTTTATTGGCCGCCTCCATGGCCGTCCGGAACCACTCCGCCGCGTCAGGTTCATCAGAAAACGTAAGGGCGAAAGTGCCCAGCCCCCAGGCCGGCTTGGATAAGTGATTGTGTGCGCCGTCGGCCCAGGAATCCAGGTTTTGGTTGGTATAGCGGGCTTCCTTGAGCAGGCGGCCCCGGATCTCGGCATCCTCCTCCAGGGTCAGGAAGGGTTGCACGAAGTCGTAGGCCGCGCAGAGGGATTGGGTCCAGACGCCCCGGTAAATTTCGTCCACCGACTTGTCGATTCCATCCTTTCGCGGATCCAACTGGAAATAGGGACCGTCATAGGCCCGCTTGAGCGCTGACTTTGCCCGTTCAAGGTAGCGCTCCTTTTCCGCTGGCTCTTCCGTCATCCAGGCCATGAAGCCGCAGTAGAGCGGTATTTGCGTCATTTCCCCGTAATACTTGTGGAGTCCCTTCCGGTCCCCCTTGGCCAGCGCTTCATAGGCCACCTCCTCCGCGGGAAGCGGCGACCTGAGCAGCTCGTGGTTCTGTACCCGGGACCAGAATTCCCGCACCGTTGTATCCGCATCCAGGCTTTGCCGGAAGGCCTTCAATTGCGATTCGCTGAACCAGAGCGAGGGATGCACTTCCTCCGCCGGAAGGACCGCCTCCGTACTGACCGCGAACCCGGAATAGGATTCCAGGTCCGCCCCCGGAAAGTCCTTCCCCGCCCACAGAGGGCCCGCCGCCAGGCCGATGAATACCAACAGCCGCACTTTTGCCTTTATCACGGGCCCCGCTTGGTTCATATTTAATAGTTATTAATATCAGCCGTGCCGGGTCAAGTTCGTTGGCGTACCGGGCCGGTGGAAACCCCGATCATAGTCCTTCCCATGCAGCTTCCCAGAACCTGTCTTATTGCGCTTTCCATACTGCTCACGCTACCCCTCCGCGGTGCGGGTCTTGTGATTCCAGAATGGGACCCGGGTTATCGCGGCGAGATTCCTGAGGTACCGGTAGCGGTTGAGGTCGATGCGGCGGCGATCGAGTCCCGCGGTCACGAGGCCATCCAGGAGGCCATCGACTCGGTGGACGCGCCCGGAGCGGTCCTGCTCCCGGAAGGGGTTTTTGAGCTCCATGGCGCGATTGCGCTGCGCAGCGGTGTGGTCCTTCGCGGGGCCGGAGCCAGCCGGACGCACCTCAAGTTTCATTCCCTGCCGGGAGATTCTTTTGACGGAGCCTTTCAACCCGCCTTCGGTTCGATCCGTCTCAGCGGAAAAAGACGGAGCAGGGAATATCCAATCAGGAATGGATTCAAGCGGGGATCAAGGGAGTTGACTCTCGAGGATCCCGACGGGCTCGAGCCGGGCCAGATGATCCTCGTCTTTTCTGAAAACGATCCGGAGCTGATGTACACGGACGAGCGGTGGAACGTGTCGTGGGCCGCCCAATCCCTGGCCCAGATTGTCGAGATCACAGCCGTCGAAGGCGACCGGATCCGCCTGGACGTCCCGCTCCGGCTTACCTACAAGGAGGCCCTGCGCCCTCGGATTCTGGTCATCGAGCCGATCCGGGATGCAGGTATCGAGGACCTCAAAATCGAGAACCTCGATCCGGATGGCGACAACATAATAGGTGTGGAAAACGCGAGGAACTGCTGGGTCCGCAGGTGTGAGACGGTCTTCACCTCGCGCGGTCACGTCTGGCTCAACTTCAGCCGCTTCATCACGATTTCCGGGAATGAAATGCATCACAGCTTCAACTATGGCGGCGGCGGACGGGGATATGGCATGGTCGCAGGAAACGTTTCCACCGACTGCCTCTTTACCGACAACATCCTGCATCACCTCCGCCACGCCATGATGGCCAAGCGGGGATCCAGCGGAAACGTCTTCTCCTATAACTATTCCTTCGAGCGCCGCCGGGATCCCGAGGGCGACAGCCTCCTCTGCGACATCTCCATCCACGGGCACTATTCCTATCAGAACCTCTTTGAGGGCAACGTGGTTGAGTTTATCGAACTGGCCGACTACTGGGGACCGACAGGGCCCCGTACCACCTTTCTGCGCAACCAGGTACAGACCCGGATCAGCATCCAGGACCATTCCGACGGTTCGGTTTTTCTCGGCAATTATATCGTCGAGGGAGGCTTCGAGACCGACGGGACCTCCACCGGCCTGGTCTTTGCCGGCAACCGGACGGGCAATGGGGATTCCCTGCCATCCAGCCTGGAGGTCAGGGATGTCCCGGACTCCGCCTACCGAACCACCCCGCCCGCTAACTGGGGCAGTCTCCCGTGGCCGGTCCTCGGTCCGGACGAGCCCGAGGCCCCGCTGATTCCCGCCCAGCGCCGGTGGATACGGCGGCAGGAACACTAAATCCCCTCCTGCCCGGCCTGAACGGAAGCAAATAACGGAGCTCAGCCCGTCGCCGCCACGTTTTGCCTCCGCCGCTAAACAAACAATAAGACGAGAAGACCCGGCATGGCGATGCCTCCCGAAAACGCGCTACTCCCAGGCGACAACTCGGAGTCGCTCCTCCGGGGCGCTGGAATTTTTTCGTTCTTGGGCATTGTTTTCTTTGTTTCGGGCGGTTAACTGGCCAGCGATGTCTTATACCAAACTACCCCCGGTCTGTCTGGCGGCTGCGCTGCTGTGCCATCCACTCCCCGCCCAGAGCCTTAAAGAGGCGGTCGATATTTTCATGCGCAGCCCCTACTGCAGCCAGATAGAGCTGTCGCCGGACGGGTCCCATCTGAGCATGATCCTGCACAAGAAGAACATGAACACGATCGGAACCATCAAGCTGGCCAACAAGGCCCTGCATTATTCCAAGGGTATTCCGGGACAACATGTGCACGCCTATGACTGGGTCGATGGGGACCACATGCTCATCGAGACGAATCTCTGGGGGATCGCTTACACCGGCATGCATGCCACCGACGAGAGCCTGAAGCGTTACGAGGGGCTGGGGCCGGCCACGTTCAACTATGAGTTCCAGACTTACTTCGCGGATAACGTTTATCGGGTAGTGGATCCGCTGCTACTCGCCGGGGGAAAAGCGCTCCTGGCCGACAGCACCCACAGCGGCGACTTTCCCGACCTGGTCTATTATGACGTCGAGGGGGATTCCCTCACCGGCCGGATGAGGAATGACGGGAACACCGTGGGCTGGTACTGTGATGCCGGGGGCGTCATCAGGATCATCCAGAAGCTGACCAACCCGGGGGATTCCAAGCTTTATTACCGGGAGAGCGAAGCGGATGATTACAAGGAGTTCTCGCTTGGAGTGGACAGTGTCATCCACATGTATGACAGCCGGATGAACCGGCTCTTCGTGTCCTACGAGAATGACCAGGACCGTCGGGTCTTCCAGATTTTCGACCTGGGAAAAATGGAATACGTGGGCAAGGAAGTCAGCCATCCCGAGTTTGCCTGCTCGCCGGAAATACTGAGGGACCGGGGGACGCGTTCCATGGTCGGGGCCGTCTACAACATGGACAAACCCATGGTGGCCTACTTCGACCGCGATTACCGCTCCCTTCACGAGGGGTTGAGCAAGCTGGAACCGGGCGCGACGGTCCGGATCCTCGGAACCAGCGACCAGGGCACGATCCTCTTCGAGACCAGCTCCGACAAGATCCCGATGACGGTGTTCGAGTACGACCCGAAGGGCGCCTCCATCAGGGAAAGCATTCACCAGGTGGTCGGCCGGGCTCCGTGGATCAAGAAGGAGGTCTGCTCCTCCATGACGCCCGTCACTTTCGAGTCCCGGGACGGCAAGACCATCCACGCTTACCTGACCCGTTCCCTGAGAAACCCCGACCAGCCGGGGCCAACCGTGATGCTGGTGCATGGCGGACCCATGGCCAGGGACTCCTGGGGATTCGACAGCGAGGTCCAGTTCCTGGCCTACCTGGGATACCATGTCATCCAGGTCAACTACCGCGGTTCCTCGGGTTTCAATCCCGACTACTCGATCGAGAACTACCTCGAGATCTGTCACAAGGCGGTCGAGGATGTGTCGGACGGGGCACGCTGGGCCATCAGGGAAGGGATCGCCGATCCGGAGCGCCTGGCCATTGTCGGAGGCAGCTTCGGGGGCTACACGGCCCTGGCCAGTGCGGCCTTTGAGCCCGATCTTTACAAGGTCGCGATCGGATTTGCCGGGGTCTACAACTTCGACCGCCAGTTGAGGGAAGACTACAAGGACGAGGACGATGTCCGGAAATGGCTGGGCCCCTTTATCGGGGACATCGAGAACAATCCCGACCTCTATCATGATATTTCCCCGGTCAATTTTGCCGACAAAATCAAGGCCAGGGTACTCCTGATGCACGGCGGCGCGGATACCCGGGTTTCCGCCAAGCAAACCAAACTGATGAGCAAGGCCCTGGACGATGCCGGCGTGGAGCACGACGTGGACATCAGCAGCTGGGGCCTGCACGGCTTCTACAACGACAAGGAAAGCCGCAAGTATGGAACCCGGCTGGGTGAATTCCTGCGGGACAATCTCTAGCAACTTCTATCTCCCACCGTGGACACCTGAGGAGACGACACTTATTCCACTCACAGCCTTCGTTATAAAATTGCCGGCTGAGGGTGGTAAAGCTTTACCCGGAAAATACTTCAAGTTCCAGGGCATCTGCCGCCGCAACCATCTCCTTGTCGAAGGTAACCAGTTGGAGTTCGGGAAGTGCCGCAACAGCCTTCTCAAAGACAAACAGGTGTCCGGCATCCGCCGCCCGGAGTCCGCATTGACGATTAAAGGAACAGACCTCAGACAATGCTGATTCGGGAAGTCCCAGCCAGGTGAATGCCCGCTGGATGCTGCGCCAGTTGCGCCAGGTTACCGCATCGGCCTTTCGCCGCACAAGGGCAGCTTCCACCTCCACCCGCATCCAGCTCCATGCATAACAGGATTCGCCAGCCTGATAGGCTTCCCGTGCCGCGACTGATCCGGGCTCCAGAAGCAGGAGCGGGACAACCGCGCTGGTATCGAAAAACAAATCCTTCACCAGTCCCTCCCGGTACGCATCTGGTGAACACTGTCCAGATCGCTCAATCGGTCACCCGCCAAACGGGGCGCTGGCAATTTCCCTTTGGAAGGTACTGAAGGGGCTCCGGAGATCAGGAGGCCTTGTGCCTTGAGACGGGCAGCCGTAACAGATGCAGCACCTCTTGCCTTGCCCGGACCTCCTGATTCCGCCGGAGCCGGCACCAGATAGGCGACCGGTCGTTCTCGCACACACACCTCCAGCGCTTCCCCGTGTTCCTCAACTTTTCGGAGATAGGATGATAGATGCGTTTTCAATTCCCCAACCTTGACTCGCATTTGACCAAGTTGGTCTTTTTAGTTGGTCATGTCAACGACACAGCCACTATTGGATATACCCCGGATTCCCGTTTGGCGAATAACCGCCCACTCCTTTCATGCGCCTCAAGCAACTTCAATTCCGCACAGCCCTCCCGCGCTCTGCCTCCTACTCCTGGGCACCATCACGGTTGATGATCAGGCCGATCCGGTTCACATCGGCACCCGCCTTGCCGAATGCCCATGCCGGAGCGATCCCTCACCCCTCCAGGTACTGCCCGGGCGTCTTCCCGGTGAATTTTTTAAAGACCCGGTAGAAGTAGGCCAGGTCGTTGAAACCGGAGTTATGGCAGGCGTAGAGGATGTGTCCGGTCTCGTCCAGTCGCTGGCAGGCGAACTCGATCCGGCGCCGGTTCAGGTAGTGGCTGAAGGTCTCCCCGGTCCGTTGCTTGAACAAGGTGGTGAAACGCCTGGGGGACAAGTGGCTGCGGGCCGCCATCTGCTCGATGGTCATTCTTTCATGGACGTGGGTATCGATGTATTCAATGGCTCCCTCCACCGCGCGCAGGCTGGAATCGACATGCGCATCGCCGGGCTCGCAATGCCCCCGGGCAAAGCTCAGGATGACCTGCTCCGCCACCGCCTCAAGGGCCGTTTCCCAGCCCAGGCGGCCCCTCTCCTGCTCCTGCAGGGCGGCTCGGAAGGCTTCCACCAGGTTGCTGCGGTGAAAGGCGGTCCGGGCCCGGAAGGGCCGGCCGAGCTTGTTGGCCCCGACGGCCGATTCCCACAGCTCAAGCAGCCGGCGGTTGTCCCGTCCGTTGAGGAATTTTCCGGAAATGCATAGAATGACCAGGGTTAGCGGTTCCCGGGGATTGTCGATGAAGCGATGCGGCCAGCCGGCCGGGAGCAGGAGGAAGTCGCTGGTCCCGATGGGGACCAGCCCGGACGGGGATTCCAGTCGCCCGGTGCCGACCGCGATCCAGCAGATCTTGTGGAAAGGCCAGGTGCTCAGCTCCATCTCGAAGTCGACCGCGTGGTGGCTCTCCAGGACCCGCACCTGGCCCTCCGGGACGTCGATCCGGGCGGGGCCCGTACGCCGTAACAAACCTTCCTTCCGATCCTGCATTGCCGGATAATACAATCATATAAAGCCCAATAAACCAAGATAAAGAGCAGGATTGTGCTAAAATGTGTTCCGCGAGTAGAATCCCCTCCAAACCCCGACACCCCGACATGAGTTTAATCTTCAAGGCAGAAAAATGGATCAAGGAGAAGATGTTCGACTGCCAGACCTGCGGTCAATGCATCCTCTCGCACACGGAAATGATCTGTCCCATGAACTGCCCCAAGGGCCTCCGTAACGGCCCCTGCGGCGGCACGCTGGACGGCAAGTGCGAGGTCCTGCCGGAGCTCGATTGTGTCTGGACGAACATCGAACGGAAGAAGGGGGACGACAAGAAGATGAAGATCCACCTCCCCCCCAGGGAGGAGCTGCTCAACACGGCCAGCTATGTGAATTTGATCAACGGCAAG
>CAJXMX010000164.1 GCA_913056355.1 uncultured Opitutales bacterium | reverse complement strand
AACCGTCCTCGAGACGCCGCTGGACAGCCATGTGGCGGAGATGGGGGCGCGCCTCAAGCGCCGGCTGAAGCAGGACCAGGCGGTCCTTTACCCGGTAAACGCCTTTCTTCCCGGGCGCCGCAACAATCCGCCGGAGGGATCGATCCGCTCCCTGGCGGTCTTCAACCCGATCCATTACCTGCCCCTGCCGGAAGCCTTCATGGAGTTCACTTCCAGCATGACCGGCAAGAGCCCGTCGACCACCGGCGCCGGCTCGGAAGGCGCGCTGACCAAGGCGCCCTTCAACGCCCTGCTGCCGATCACCGACCTCAACAACGCCTTGGTGGCGGCGGCCCTGACCGGGCTCAGCCCGTTCATCACGGCGGCCGGTTACGTGGGCCCGGATTTCCGGGTGGACCACGATATCAGCCTGTTGGTGCCGGAGATCTGGTGCCGGATGCGCAAGTACGAGCGCGACCCGGAGTGGCTGATCGAGAACAAGTTCCTGGAGCCGGTCCCGGAGCTGGAACATGAAGGCAAGAAGATCGCCACCGGCCTCCTGGGCTATCGCATCAACCAGGCCTTCGTGAACTACTTCCTGGGCCGGATCTTCACCAGTCCGGAAATGCTCTTCACCGAGGCCATGCTCAAGCCGGAAGAGCAGAACCTGCAGGTCTTCGCCGACGGGATGGACAACATCCTGACCACTCACCGGGTCGTGGCGGAGAACTACTTCAAGGACGGCAGCATCGAGCTGGCCTGCCCGCCGATGAAGGCCCTCCTGCACATCATGCGCGACGGCAGCTTCGAGGGCAAGGGGCTGGAGGACGAGGCGATCCGCGATCTCTTCAGGCCGGCCACGATCCTGGCCAGCGACTGGTACCAGGCCCGCCTGGACAAGAAGCAGGAGATTGATATCGCCTACTGGAAGAAGGTCCTGGGCTACCTGAAAGACTACTCGCTGCCCTTTGCCGGCCTGGACGCGCTTCGTCAGGATGCCACGACCCGCCTGGAGCGTTCCCAGTCTGCCGCCTACCGGGAATCCCTCAACGACACCCTCGGGCGGGACACGGCCTTCTATCCCAAGTCCTAGACAGGGAACCGCATGCAATCCGCAGCCCGGGTCCGCCAACCTGCTGAATGGGAATCCCACGCCGCCGTCTGGACGGCCTGGCCCAGCCATCCCGAGTACTGGGAAGGCCATATCGAGGCGGCCCGGCGGGACGTCGCCGGCATGATCCGGGCCCTGGCCACGCCGGCGGCGGGCAGGGCCACACCCGAGCGGGTCCATGTCTGGGTGCATCCCGGGGAGGCCCGGCAATCGGCACTTACGGCTTTGGAGGGGCTGGATATCGACCTCCGGGCCGAGCCGCTGGGGGACATCTGGTTCCGCGACATCGCCCCCATCTTCGTCCGCGACCGCGAGGGGCAGCTCCAGTATCGATCCTTTAAATACAACGGCTGGGGCGGAAAGTACGTCATGGAGCACGACGACACGGTGGCCGGGCGGATCGCCCGGCAGACGGGACTGCCCGGCACCGGGGTGGATCTCATCTTCGAGGGCGGGGCCCTGGACGTCGACGGCGGCGGCCTCGGCCTGACCACGGCCAGCTGCCTGCTCAATCCCAACCGCAACCCAGGGCTGGGGCAGGGGGCCATCGGGCAGCTTCTCCGTCAGCACCTCGGGGTGGATTCCCTGGTCTGGATCGAGGACGGCCTGCTCAACGACCACACCGACGGCCACATCGACAATGTGGCCCGGTTTGTCGCCCCGGGCCGTGTGGTCTGCCAGCATCCCTCCGGGAATGATGATCCCAACCGGGAGGTCCTGGGCAAAATCGCCGAAGCGCTCCGGGTTTACCGCACGCCTTCCGGCAAGGCTTTGGAGGTGGTTGAGATCCCCTCCCCGGGCCGGGTCACCAGTCCGGAGGGCGACATTGTCCCGGCCAGCCACATGAATTTCTATATCGCCAACCACCGGGTGGTGGTCCCGGTCTATGGAGCGGGTTACGAGGACAAGGCCCTGGCCGACCTGCAGCGGTTATTCCCGACCCGGGAGGTCGTCGGCCTGCCGGCCAACGGCGTCCTCATGGGGGGCGGTTCCTTCCACTGTATCACCCAGCAGCAGCCGGCATAGGGACCTGAATCGAGGTCCTTAAAGCTTGGCGCACAGGAGATTTCGCAACTCCATCAATGCATCCCAGCCTTACTTATGGATGCAGTTTGCGCCGGGGCGCGGCATCGGCCACGGCCTGGGCCTTCATGGAAAGCTCGGCGGCGGCGAAGGCGTGTTCCTGGGTCATGGCGTTTTCAGTACGGTTCAGGCAGTCGAGGACGAACTTCCCGAAAAAGGGGAACCCGACCCGGCCCGCGCACTCGATGAGGTGCTCGTCCTTGTCGTCCACGAGGTAGATCCGGTCGCCCGGGCCATGGACGAGGTCGCGGTACTTGCGGATTTCCAGGTAGCCCTTGGTTCCAAGGACAAAAGTCCGCCCGTCCCCCCAGACCTTGGAGCCGGCCGGGTTGAACCAGTCCAGCCGGCAGTAGGCGGAAGCGCCGCTGGACAGGACCAGCGAGGCCTCTCCGAAGTCCTCCAGCCCGGGAAATTCAGGATGGCCCAGGTTGTCGACACGGGCGCTGAGAACGGTTCCGTCCCGACTCGCGGTGTAGTGAAGAAACTGCTCGAACTGGTGGGACCCGATGTCGGTGAGGATGCCGCCGTAGCGGGCCTTGTCGAAAAACCACTCCGGGCGGGAGGCGGCGTTGAGGTTGTGTGGCGCCAGGTTGAGGACCTGGAGCGGGGTGCCGATGGCGCCTTCCCGGATCAGTTCCCCCGCATGATAGGCCGACTCGCTGAGGAGCCGTTCGGAGTAGCAGACCATGTACTTGCGTTTGGTTTCCCGGACCACCTGGCGCACCCGGGCCAGCTGCTCCAGGGTCGTGAAGGGACTCTTGTCCGTGAAATAGTCCTTACCGGCCCGCATGGTCCGGATCCCGATCTCCGCCCGCTCCGAGGGAACTGCCGCCGCCGTGACCAACTGGATCGCGGGATCTTCCAGCAAGCGCTCGTAGCAGTCGACCGGACGGGCTTCGGGATGGCTGGCCAGCACCGCGTCATACCGGGAGGGATCCGGGTCGAACACCGCGACCAGCTCCCCGCCGGCGGCGGCCAGTCCGTCGATCTGGGCGTAGATGTGGCCGTGGTCGAAGAAGGCGGCGGCAAACTGGAAATCACCTTTCCCGACAACCGGCTTGGTCGGAACCTGGGCCGGGCGGTAGTTCATTCCGTCCTTGGAAGAGGGGGTCGTCATGATGGTTTAGAAACTGTTATCCAGGTTGGCCGGGCCGGAGGGCTCGCTTTTACGCTTCACGAAAGTAGAACGCTCGATCTTTTTTTTTAGCAAACCGGCAAACGCCCCGGCGTCGAGGGGAAGTTCCACGGTGGATCCCGTTTCCGAGGAGTAGAGCATGGCGTTGGCCAGTTCGACCGAATGGATCCCCTCGGAGGCCGGAGCCAGCAACTCGGACCCTTCCAGGCAGGACCGGGTAAAATCACGGAGAATTCCCGCATGCTGGGTCGATACCCCGGAGACCGGTAATCTGACCTCCCGGACTGGCGGCATGGCAAAGCCGTCCGGGCAGTCGCGCGACCAGTCCCTGGAGGATACCTCGTTGCGGATAAACTGAATGTCCGCTCCCTCGATGACCACCCGTCCGCGCTCGGCCGCAATTTCCAGGCGGTTGGTACCGGGTGCTTCACCGGTCGTCGTGATGAAGACGCCGGTCGCGCCGTCCGGGAACTCCAGGTAGGCGGTCACGGAGTCCTCCACCTCGATTTCATGAAAGCGTCCAATCTGGCAGAAGGCCCTGACCCGTTCGGGTTTGCCGAAGAGCCAGCACAACAGGTCGAGCTGGTGGGGGCACTGGTTCAGGAGCACGCCGCCCCCCTCGCCGGCCCATGTGGCCCGCCAGCCGCCGGAGGCGTAGTAGCTTTCGGTGCGGTACCAGTCCGTGATGATCCAGTTGATCCGGTGGATCCGGCCCAGCTCGCCGTTCTGGGTCAGCTCCCTCAGCTTTTGGTAGCGGGGGTCGGTCCTCTGGTTGAACATGGCTCCGAAAACCTGCTTCGGGTCTTGATGTGCGGCTAACAGGGCTTCGGCATCGGCCTTGTGGACCGAAATGGGCTTTTCGACCAGTACGTGCAGGCCAGCCTTCAGGGCTTCAATCCCGATGGTCGTGTGGCTGTAGTGGGGAGTGGCGATCAACACCGCGTCGACGGACCCGGAACCGATCAACTCCGAGGCAGTGGCGAAGCTTTGGACCGACCCGCCGGACCACTTCTCCATCCGTTCCGGGTTTTCATCGCAGACAGCCCTCAGCTCGAGCCCGGGGATTTTCCCCTCGGTAATGATTCGGGCATGCAGGCTACCCATGTTTCCCATGCCGATGAGGCCAAGGCGGAGTGCGGTTTTCATGCCAGGCAGGATACCTGAAGGGGGGTCTTCAGGGAATGGATTTTCGATGTTATGATCTGCATTTATGGATCTTCGATATAGCTCTCTTCGCCAAATTCCGGGAGGCCTCAGAGGGGGATTGAATCCGCCCCCGCCACCTCGTTGAGCACCCCGATCCGCCAGGCCACGTCGCCTTTTTCCATGAAGCGGACGGTACGCAGGAGGAGGCGCATCCACCATTTTGGCGGGCGGACCAGGCGGGAGGAGAATCCGGCCACTTTCCGGTCGCGCTCGAGGACCAGGGCTTGGCGCTCCTCATCCGTGGCACAGATCAGCTCCAGGGTCTGGGTCCAGGCCTTGTCACGCGCGTACTCGATACTGAACAGGCTGAGGGACTCGTCGGCCGGGCCGAGCAGGTTGTCGAGGAACCAAAGCGGGACAAAGAACCGGGTCAGCCGCCGCTGGGTGTCGTCGATCATGTCCCCGAGAATGGCGTTGATGCTCATGAAATCCCGCTTCAGGGCGAGGGGACGACCGGGATCGGCCACGGCGGCGGCGGAGATGCCGAGGTCGAGGCTGATATGGGCGTTCATGCCGAGCAGGAGGTGCTGGAGGACAATCAGCCGGCGGTCGGCGCAGCCGTCGAAAGCGGCCTTCCAGGAATCTGTCGGGGGCTCCGTCCGCCGAATCTGCTCCCAGGCCTCGATGTAGCGTCCGGCAAAGTGGATATCCAGGGCCTCCATCCGCTCGTTGTCCTCGAAGCGCCCGGCCTCGATGGCATCCCGGACGGTGAGGGTCACCCGGCGATACAAGCCCGGGAAGTAGCCCATCGGCGATTGCTCCGCCCGCGCCTCGGCAACGATGCCATCAAGTCGTTCGATAACCGCTTCGATCGAGTCAAGCATACCGGATTTTCCGGTTGGCGGGGAATGGAGGCGAGCCTTTTTCCATCCCGCATTGTGCCTTGAAGCCCGTTGCACTATGTTCTAGGCATTCCTTACAATTATGAGTGCATCCTCCACCATTAAAGTCGCGTCGCTCCAGTTGGCCCTGGGCGGCAGTCTGCAGGACAACGTCCGGCGGGTTTCCGACATGATTCGCCAGGCCGCCGGGGCGGGGGCCCAGGTGATCCTCCCGCCGGAACTGTTTCAGGGTCCGTATTTCTGTCGCGAGGAGAAAGAGGAATTCTTCAGCCAGGCCTGGCCGCTGGGCGAGCATCCGGCCCTGGAGGCGATGATTCCGCTGGCCCGAGAGCTGGAGGTGGCCATTCCGGTCTCCCTTTTCGAGCGGGACGGGCAGGCCTACTACAATTCCCTGGCCATGGTCGATGCCGGCGGGGAGGTCCTCGGCCTTTACCGGAAGAGCCACATCCCGGACGGTCCGGGTTACGAGGAGAAGTTCTATTTCCGCCAGGGAAACACCGGATTCAAGGTCTGGGATACCCGCTTCGGAAGGATCGGAGTGGGGGTCTGCTGGGACCAGTGGTTTCCCGAGTGCGCCCGGGCCATGGTGCTGATGGGAGCCGACATCCTTTTCTATCCGACCGCCATCGGATCCGAGCCCGAGGAACCGGACCTGGACACCAGCGCCATGTGGCAGCGGGTCATGCAGGGCCATGCCGTGGCCAATGTGGCCCCCATTGTCGCCGCCAACCGGATCGGCGACGAGGGAGGGCAGGTCTTTTACGGCCACAGCTTCATCTGTGACGGTTACGGGGAAATCCTTGAGGAGGCCGGACCGGGCGAAGAGAAAATCCTGCTCCGGGAGTTCGATTTGAACAGGGTACGCCTCAATCGCGCCACCATGGGGTTCTTCCGGGACCGGCGGCCGGAATTGTACGGCAAACTGACCGAGTCCTGATGTGGCCTAGGCGGAGCGGCGATCGGCATCGACGCTGGCCCGGGCCTCCTTGACCTTGAGAGTCCGGCCCTGGAATTCGGTCCCGTCCAGTTCCCGGACGGCCACGACCGCATCCTGGTTGGGCATGGTCACGAAGCCGTAGCCCTTGAAGCGTCCCTTGCGCAGGTCCATGATGAAACGGACATTCTGGACCGTCCCATGCTGGGCAAAGAGGTCGCGTATTTCTTTCTCCATCGCCCCGTAGGCGATGTTTCCGACAAATAGAGAGGTTGTCATGGTTATAGCGGCAGCTTGATCTGTTTTACAAATGCACACGGTTAAATGTGCGCAGATTTAGGTTTTTAACGAGGAAAGGGCTGAAATCAAGCCCTTATTGTGTGACAATCTCGCGAAGAAACGGTGCCGTCGGGGAATCCTTGAGCGCCAGCAGGTCCCGCACGCTGCCCTGATGGAGGACATGGCCTCCGGCCTCACCGCCCTCCGGTCCGATCTCGATCAGGTAGTCCCCCTCGGCGATGAGATCGAGGTGATGCTCGATGACAATCACCGTGTGGCCCTGGTCGACCAGGCGGTGGAGCAGGTGGATCAGGCGCTCGCAATCGTGCAGGTGCAGGCCGATGGTCGGCTCCTCCAGTATGTAGAGGTTGGGCTGGACCGCGGCGTTGCGCCGCTCCTGGAGCGTGGGGAGTCCCCTGGCCAATTCACTGACCAGCTTGAGGCGCTGGGCCTCCCCGCCGGAGAGCGTGGGGGAGCTTTGTCCCAGGGTCAGGTAGCCAAGGCCGGTCTCGACCATCAGCTGGAGCATGGCGGAGAGCTGGGTGTCGAAGGAGAAAAACCCGGCCGCCTCCTCGAAGGACATCTCCAGGACATCCTGGATGGAGGCACCGTTCCAGCGGATTTCCTGCATTTCCGGCCCGTACCGTCCGCCGCCGCAATCCTCGCAGGGGACATAGGTGTCCGGCATGAAGTTCATTTCCAGCTTGATCCGTCCCGCTCCCTTGCAGGTCTCGCAGCGTCCGCCCTTGGTATTGAAGGAGAAGGTGCTGGCGGTGTGTCCGTGCATGCGGGCCTCCGGGGTGGAGGCATACAGCTTGCGGATCTTGTCGAAGGCGCCGATGTAGGTCGCCGGAGTGGAGCGCGGTGTCTTGCCGATCGGGGACTGGTCCACCTCGATGACCGACCTGAAACGGGAGGCCCCCAGCAGGGAGGAGAAGCCGTCCTTTGCGGGATTACCCCGGAGGCGGTCCTCGCCGGTCCCGATGGCATGACGGACAGCCGGCATCAGGAGGTCGCGAACCAGGGTCGATTTGCCGGCCCCGGAAATGCCGCAGACCATGATCAGCCGTTGCGTGGGAAAATGGACGTCATCCCCCTTGAGGTTGCGCAGGGAGGCCTTGCGCAGGACCAGCCATTCCTCGCGGGAGGACGGCTTGCGGGCGTTGAAGCTTTCCGGCAACGGTCTCCGCTTTCCCCTCGAAGGATGCTTGAGCCCCGTGCGAAGGTACTTTCCGGTCAGGCTCTTGCGGCTCTTGAGGAGCTTCTCCACCGGCCCCTGGGCGAGGATTTCCCCGCCGTGCTTACCGGCACCGGGACCGAGGTCGAGAATCTGGTCGGCCTGCCGCATGGTCAGGGTGTCGTGCTCGACGACCAGCAGCGTGTTCCCCTTCTCCTTGAGGCGGGCCAAAGATTCCAGGAGCCGGACGTTGTCCCGCTCGTGGAGGCCGATCGAGGGCTCGTCGAGGACGTAGAGCGCCCCGGCCAGGTTGCTTCCCAGTTGGGCGGCCAGGCGGATCCGCTGGGCCTCGCCGCCGGAGAGGGTGTTCGTCGGTCGGTCCAGGGAGAGGTACTGCAGGCCGACCTCGTCCATGAAGCGCAGCCGTTCCCGCACCTCCGGCAGGACCTCGTCCAGAATGGCCCGGTCCCTGGCATCCAAATGCAGGTTCTCAAGGATTTGCAGGACCACCGCCGGGGTGCAGGCCAGCAGTCCGGGCAGGTTGTATTTTCTGCCGGATACCGTGGACAGGTAGACCGCCCGGCTGACCGGGTTCAGCCGCTGCCCCCGGCAGTCCGGGCAAAGCTGTCCCTCTTCAACCTCATCGTCGACGTGCTCGAACTTGTCGTCATCCGTCATCCATGGATAAAGGTGGCCGTGTCCCCGGCAGGTGGGGCACCAGCCGCGCTGTGCGTTCCAGGAAAAGTCCTTCGGATCGAGGTCGGGAAAGGCCTCCCCGGTCACCGGGTCGGAGCGCCGGGTCGAGAACCAGACCGGATCGGGGGACTTTTCCCGGGCCAGGTAGAAGCTGCCCTTGCCGATCTCGAGGGACTTCCGGACGGCCGCGTCAAGGGAAAGGGGTTCGCCGTGGGCTGTCGTGAAATTCCCGATACCGGACTTGGCCGGCGTTATCTCCGCCACCACCAGGTCGATGTTGTGCTCCCGGTAGCGGTCCAGCCGGTTGAAACTGTCCAGCGGCACCCATTGCCCGTCAATGCGGAGGTTCGAGTAGCCATGGCTCCGGGCCCAGTTGGCCAGCGGTTCGTGATGCCCCTTGCGGCCCCTGATGAGCGGGGCCAGGAGGCGGGCCGGCCCGTCCGAGGAACTCGTTTTGCCGCCCTTCAAGCGCTTGCGCAGGTTGGCCGTGATGGCCTCCGGGCGCAGCGCCACCAGCGGCTCCCCGGTGGTCGGGCTGTGCTGAACCCCGATCCGCGCGTAGAGCAGGCGCAGGTACTGGGCAACCTCGGTGATGGTGGCCACGGTCGACTTGCGCGTCCCGCGGGTGACCCGCTGCTCGATGGCCACGGTCGGGGAAATGCCCTTCAGGCTGTCGATGTCCGGCTTGGGCATCTGCTCGACGTATTGACGCGCCCACGACGACATGGACTCCATGAAGCGCCGCTGTCCCTCGGCAAAGATGATGTCGAAGGCCAGGGTGGACTTGCCGGAACCGCTGACCCCGGTGACCACGGTCATGGCCCCGCGGGGTATCCGGGTGGACAGGTTCTTCAGGTTGTGCTCCCGGGCCCCGGTCAATTCCAGCCGTCCGGTGTCCAGCCGGCCGGCCTTGCGGCGTTTCGGTTTTCCGTTTCGGTAAGGGGAAGGAGACTCCTCCAGGACATAGGGCGCGGTGGCCGTCTTGCGCCCTTTCATGCCCTTCGGGGTGCCGGCGTAGACCAGTTTTCCGCCGGCGGCCCCGGCCTCGGGTCCCAGCTCGAGGATCCAGTCGGCCGAGCGGATGACATCCGGATGATGCTCGATGACGACCAGCGAATGCCCCGCCCCGACCAGTTGCTGCAGGACCGAGAGCAGCCGCTCGATATCCGCCTTGTGCAGTCCGGTGGTCGGCTCATCGAGCAGGAGCAGGTCCGGTGCGTCAAGAATCTGCCGGGCGAGAGCAACCCGCATACGTTCGCCGCCGCTCAGCGTTGCAACCGGCGTATCAAGCGGGAAATCGCGCAGGCCTGTATCGGCG
>CAJXMX010000163.1 GCA_913056355.1 uncultured Opitutales bacterium | reverse complement strand
CTGGGTGAAATCACCCTTCCCATTCTTTACGTGGGCGCGGCAGGCGGATTCGGAGAGATGGGCGTCTACACCACAATGCTCACGGCAAGCGAGGATATCACAATCCACATCGTGCAGCTCCTCGAGGATGACATGCGGGCCATGGATTTCGGTCATGCGGATTTGTTCCTGGCCGAAGAGGCGGATGTACTGGTCTGGCAGCCAATCCTGGATTGGATCGTCGCCCATTCCCAGCCAGGGGTGAATGAAATGAAGTGAGCCAAAGGCCTTACAGCCAAAAGGGCTGACCATGAATCGAATCCGAACGTCCGCGGGGCCCTTACGCGCCGCGGACGTTTTGTTTGCAGTGGTCCCCGCCGGTCATCCCGCCTTAAAAGCTGCTATTCTGGATGTTCTTTCCGGCACCGGAGGGTGAATCCCTGATTTCCCCTGCCCTCCACTGGGTAATTTGGCCGTTCAAGGGTGAAAAGTGACATTTCACCTATTCCTGATTCCTGAATGCAGGCACAACGGGTAAATTTAATTGATATGATAATTCCAACCTGAGGAGACAAATCGGATCGATACCCAGCTTCCGAGAGACCGGGGAGCATATAGCTCCCAAAAACACGCCCAAGGACTTGACGCTTCTAGGGAAAAGACTCTATTTCCACAGGGTTGATTATTACCCCCGCTAAACTGGTTTGAAACCTATTTGAATACAAGCCCAAGGCGATCAATGACTGGATCCAAATTTCTGCTGCTGACGATGGCCGTCATCCTGATGGGCGCCCACATGGCGGGTGCCCACGCGACGGGAGAGAATTATGTTTACATCAACATCCGTCCGGAATCCATCGACGGACAATTTGAGTTTCACGAGAACGACCTCAAGAAGGCTTTCGGGATCGAGCTTGGGGAGGAAATCGCCCCGGGTGCCGAACCCGAGTGGGCGGGCACGGTCGAGTCCTACATCCGGAAGAATTTCTCAATCGGCGGTGATGGCCGGGAATTCCAGATCGAGTTCACCACCGTCGAGACAATGAGCCTTCCGATGGGCCGGTTTGCCAAGTTAAACTTCGTCATGGAAACCGGTCCGGTTCCGGACGTGCTCGATATTACGCACACCATGCTCTATGAAACGGGCCGCTTCCACCGCGGCCTGCTGATGGTGGTCGAGAATGAAAAGGCCGGCATCCATCACGGGGAGGAGGCCACGGCCATGGTCTTCGGCCCCAGCACCAGCGAGCAGCAGCTCGACTTGTTCAACGTGCCCAAGGCCCTCGGAGCGAAGAAAATGATCCCCCAGGGGATCCTCCACATCTGGATCGGCCTGGACCATATCCTCTTCCTCCTCTCGCTGCTCCTTCCGGCCGTCCTGATCTGGCACAAGGGCGAACAGGTGCCCGCCGAGAAGTTTTCCAGCGTCATGTGGCGGGTGCTCAAGATCGTCACCCTCTTCACCATCGCGCACAGCATTACCCTGGCCCTGGCCGCACTGGACTTCATCACCTTGTCCAGCCGCCTGGTGGAGTCCATCATCGCACTGTCCATCGTCCTGGTGGCGGTGAACAACATTTTCTGGCGCGCGGAAGCCGCCACCGCAGTCATGATCTTCATCCTCGGCCTCTTCCACGGGATGGGCTTCGCTTCTGTCATGGGTGAGTTGCCTTTCCGGATGAAGGACGCCCTCAAGTGTGTCATAGGGTTCAACATCGGGGTGGAGCTGGGCCAGATGATGCTGGTAGCCCTGATCTTCCCCATCTTGTACCTGCTCCGGCAAAACAAGATGTACAAGTATGTCATCCTGAACGGAGGATCCGCCGTCCTGGCCTTGATCGCCTCGTTCTGGTTTGCCCAGCGGGCACTCGGACTGGGTTGAGGAGGCCGGACCAATGGAGATCACAAAGATGCCGGACAAAAGCCAGATTGAATCGGAAATCCAGACCCATTTCCAGGGTGAGGGAATCGAGTTGGAACGGGATGAGGACCTCTTCAGCAGCGGCCAGGTCGATTCCATGGCCCTGATGCAGGCGGTCGCCCACTTGGAGGCCACCTACGGACTGAAGATCCCCCCCGGCGACCTTGTCCCGGAAAACTTCCGCACCGTAGAGGTGATGGCGGACTATGTAATCCAGCGACGCTGAAACTGACCGGCTGATTTGTGACATGTTGCCGTTGATCCATCGCTTCATCGACCAGGCCGCCGACCAGAATCCCCACCACCCGGCTTTCATCTTCCAGGAGCGGTCCCTCAGCTACGGGGATCTGGTCCTCCAGGCGAACCGGCTGGCCAACGTGCTCATCGACCTCGGGGTGCGCCCCCTGGACCGGGTGGGCATTTACCTGACCAAGAGCATGGAGATTCCCGTCGCCATCTACGGGATTCTCAAGGCCGGCGCCGCCTACGTCCCCATCGACCCCTCGGCGCCGCTGGACCGGGTGGACTACATGATCCGGGATTGCGGCATCACCCACCTGGTTTCCTCCCCCGTCCGCAAAAGGGCCCTCCACCAGTTGCTGGAGCGGGATACCGGACTGAAGGCCATTGTCGGTGTCGACCGGGAGCTCCTTGAAACCGATCCACTGACCTGCCTTTCATGGGAGGAGGTGCTGCAGGCCGATTCCGAGGACCCGCCGGTCAAGGTGACCGACCAGGACCTGGCTTACATCATGTACACTTCCGGATCCACAGGCCACCCGAAGGGAATGATGCACACCCATGCCAGCGGGGCCAGCTATGCCCATTACTCGGCCATGACCTATGGGGTCGGTCCCGCCGACCGGCTCGGCAACCATTCCCACCTGCATTTCGACATGTCCACCTTCGAGTTCCTCACCGGACCTTCCCGTGGAGCGACAACCATCATCATTCCCAACGAGGCCATGCTCTTCCCGACCCGGCTGGCGGACCTGGTGCAAAATGAAAAACTGACCTTCTGGTATTCCGTTCCCCTGGCCCTGATCCAGATGCTGGCCCTGGAGGATATCGGGAACCGGGACTGGAGCAGCCTGCGCTGGATCCTTTTCGGGGGAGAACCCTTCCCGCCCAAGTACCTGCGCCTGCTGATGGACATGCTGCCCGGGGCCCGGTTCTCCAACGTCTATGGACCGGCGGAAGTCAACCAGTGTACCTACTTCCACGTGACCCGGGAGAGCGTGCAGGGCGATCAGCCGGTCCCCCTGGGGCGGGTCTGGGAAGGCGCGGAAAGCCGCATCCTGAATGGGGAGGGCCAGCCGGTCCGGCCCGGCGAACCGGGAGAGCTGCTGATCCGTTCCTCGACCATGATGCAGGGTTACTGGGGAAAACCGGACCTGACCGAAAAAAGCATCCATATCGAGGAACCGCTTCCGGGATTCACCAAGCGGTTCTACCGCACCGGGGACCTGGTCAGCATCGACGAAAAGGGCCTGCTCGCCTTCCATGGACGCAAGGACCGGCAGGTCAAGATCCGCGGTTACCGAATCGAGCTGGACGAGCTGGAAAACATCGCCAGCGCCTTCGACGAGGTACAGGAAGCGGCGGTGGTGGTCGCCGAACAGGCCGGCGGGGACAAGGAGCTGGTCGCTGTGCTCCTGCTCAAGGAAGGGAGGAACCTCGATTCGGCCGAGGCGCGAAAACGGTTTGCGGATCACCTCAGTGCCTACGCGGTTCCCAAACGTATCTACTTTCCCGCGACACTTCCCCGCACCTCGAGCGGAAAAATCGACCGCCGCCAACTGGCGCAGGAATACGCCGAGACCGCCTGAAGCCCTACAACCCGAGAATCCGTGAAATCAGGTTCCGCTGGATATCGGAGGTCCCCGAGTAGATGACCCCGCCCACGGAATCCCGCAGGTCGCGTTCGATCTCGAACTCGGAAAGGTATCCCTTGCCGCCGTGAATCCGGATGGCATCGAGGCTGGATGCCAGGAATGATTCCGCAATATGCAGGTTGGCCATCCGGGCCTCCAGCGCGGCTTTCTCCCCCTTGTCCTTCAGGGAAGCGGCCTGGTACATGAGCAGGCGCGAGGTCTCCAGCCGGACCCGCATGTCCGCGATCCGGTTGGAAACCGACTGGTAACTGCCGATGGCCTTCCCGAATTGCTTACGTGTCTTGGCGTAATCGATACAAATATCCAGTTGTTTGGCCATGGCCCCGACGTGGCCGGCCAGGATGAAGCTCCGCTCCCAGTCCATGGTGTCGTTGAAGAGGCTCATTCCTACCCCCTCGCCTCCGAGGCGACTGGAGACCGGAATCCGGCAGTCCTTGAACATGACTTCCCCCATGGGCATTGTCCGGGTGCCCATTTTCTCGCTGTTGGCACCGCGGGTAAGGCCCTCCGTTTTTGCATCGACCAGAAAGGCGGAAATTCCCCAGGCCCCGGCTTTGGGATCGGTGCGGGCAAATACGATGAAAAAGTCCGCGATGGGGGAAAAGCCGATGTAATGCTTCCTGCCGTTCAACAGGTACGCGTCACCCTCCCGGACGGCGCTGGTCTCCATGCTGAAGGCGTCCGAACCGGCGTTCGGCTCCGTTATGGCAAAAGCCCCGATGAGGCGGCCGGCCACGAGTTCAGGCAGGAAAGCCTGCTTCTGCTCCTCCGAGGCAAATTCCAGGATAGGATGCTGCACCGCCCACAGCTGTGCGTTCAGCGCCAGGGTGAACCCGTTGTCCCGGCAGCCGTAGCCAATCGCCTCCATGATCATGACGTTGGTCAGGATATCCCGGCCACTGCCCCCGTAGGCCTCAGGAACATTTCCGCCCAGGATGCCGAAGTCGGCGCACTTCTGCCAGCTGTCGTACGGGAACGTACCGTCGCGGTCGTGCTGGTAGACCGAGTGGGTCAGCTCTTTCTCCGCAAAGCGGATAATCCGCTTCCTGAGTTCCTGCTGTTCAGGCGTCCAGGCGAAATCCATGGCCTAGGAGGCGGATGAGGTCGGCCGGTTGCCGGCAACCGGGGCCAGCATCTGCCGGGTCGCACTTTGCTCCATGAAGGAGAAAGGATTCTTTGGGTCGCTGGGAATGCATTCAAACTGCAGGTCCGAACCCACCCCGACTTCATCGGCCAGCTCCAGCATCAGGCTGCCCACCACGTAATCGGCAAGCGCCCAGCCCGTGGAGTCGAAAACCGTGGACTGATCCTGCAGGTGCTCAAAGGCCTCCGGTTCCTTGATCAAATCGACCAGGTCGGGACCGATCTCCGCAACTTCCAGCAGCTGGCACTCACCCTCGTGAATGGCCTGCGCGCGGAAATCCGGACAAACCGTGGAGCGCTTGAGCAGCTCCACCGGGACTTCGGTCTTGCCATGGAAGTCGGAACCCACCGCGTTGATATGCAGGTGGGGTTTGTTCCCCAAGTCCTTGAAGACAGGTCCCCGTCCCGGTTCCTCGGAGGTACAGGTACAAAGGATGTCGGAATCGGCTAATAATTGCTCCAGGGATTCACGGCCAACGGTCTCCACCGGAATGTCCAGGAATCGGATTCGCGAAGCAAAGGAGGCGGCAGCGTCGGGATCCACATCGTGCACCACGATTCTCTCGAGCTGGAAGCGGCGGGAAAGCGCGTAAGCCTGGGTCACGGCCTGGGCCCCGGCGCCGATAATCCCGAGGGTACGGCTGTCCGGCCGCGCCAGTATGGCGCTGGCCAGGGCCGACATGGCCCCGGTACGGAGTGCGGTCAGGAACGTACCGTCAACCAATCCGGAAAGGTGACCGCTCCTGGCGTCGAACAGGGTAATGGTGGAAATCACGCTGGGCATTTCCCGCAGGACGGGATTGGTCGGATGGTAGCCAACCAGCTTGATGGAAATATATTTTCCGTCCAGGTAGGCCGGCATCCATTCAAGGAGTCCCAGGGCCGGGTTCTGGTAGTGCAGGCCGTCACGGATTGGAATAATCGCCTTTTCAGGAATGAAATCCGACAAGGCGGATTCAAGCGTCTTTAAGAGCTTGTCCATGAGCGGATTCAGCCCGACGCCGTGAACAATTTTCTCGACGTCACTAGCTTGCAATAGCCTGGTTTTCATGGATTATTCGAGTAGTGGATGAAATTTGACTGGAACGACAGAGACGGTAGGGTATTAACCCTATTGATAGATTCTAGTCAAACTACTCATAAGTGTCCCTGTGTCAAAGCCAAAAGCAAATTCCACAATTACCCGAATCCACGATCAATCTGAGCTGTCCAAGCAACAGGTGCAGCTCTGGATCGGGCAGCGGGTCAATCCGCAAAGTCCCCATTACAACATGGTCTTTGCCTTTTTCCTGGAAGGGGATTTGCACCCGGAGATTTTGCGGGCCGCATGGCAGCGAATCGTCGATGGAAGCGAGGTCCTGCGGATGCGCATTATCGAGCGGGATGGCCTGCCCGGGGTGGAGTTCAACCCATCCGGAAGCTGCGGGATGCAACTGGCGGATTTTTCCAGCCGTGAAGATCCCCGGGGCGACTTCCGCAAATGGGCCCGGGCCCGGAGCGGGCAACCGCTCCAGATGGAGAAAAAGCTGGTGGACTCGGTCCTGGTCAAGCTGGGTGACAATCAGTTCGGATGGTACCTGAACCAGCACCATCTCATCACCGATGCGAACTCGACCCTCCTGCTCTACAGGCTGGTCATGGACCTGTACCACGACATGGTCCATGGGATTGAAGCGGACCCGCCGGAGGTCCCGCATCCCTACAAGGAAGCCATCGGCTCGCTTCCCGCTCCTTCTGGAGAAAATGAGAAGCGCGCCCTGGATCATCTGCGCTCGCGATGCGGGGAGGCCTTCCACCGCACCCGTTTCTGGGGCCGGAAGGACAGCACCTCGACCACGGAAAGCGAACGGCGGACCATCCGGCTGGACCGGGAGCAATCCGAGACCCTGCGCCGGATTTCCCGGGAAGGCCCCTTCCGCAGCGTTTCACGGGAGATTTCCGTCTTCACCGTGTTCGCGACGCTGACCTCCTCCTTTCTGCACCTGGTCAGCGGACAGCGGGAAATCCGCTTCGACGCCCCGGTGCAGAACCGGCCCACCCCGCAGGCCCGCAAGGCCTTGGGTTTGTTCATCGAGATGCTTCCCTTCGCCGTCGCCATCGACGAGGAGGAAACCTTCCGGACCCTGGGTTCAAAGTGCCTGACCGAGGCCTATGACTTCCTCAAGAACGCCGTTCCGGGAATCAGCTTCCTCGAGGAAAACGCAGCCAGCAGCGCCGTCCTGAATTTCTTTCCGGCCTCCTTCAAGCAGTATGAGGATATCGCGATGGAGGTGGAATGGATCCATTCCGGCCACATCGACAACGTGCATGGGTTCCGCTTGCAGGTGCATGAATTCAACGGGGACGGCCGCTTTACGCTCCACCTTGACCTGGGCAAGGCGGCCTTCCCGGAGCGGGAACGGGACCGGGCCGTGCATATTTTCCAGACACTCCTGCTGGCCCTGCTGGACAACCTCGACCAATCCCTGGGGGAGGTGGATCTGCTGGATGAAGCGGAGCGCAAATTCCTGCTGGAAGGCTTTAACCGGACCAGCGAGGCCCCTCTTCCTCGTGAGACCGTCATCAGCCACTTCCTTCAGCAAGCCGGAAAATCCCCGGAGGCAATCGCCATCCGCTGCGGAACCAGGACCCTCACCTACCGTCAGTTGCAGGAACGGGTCCGGGCCGTGGCCGCCCTCCTTGAAGGCCAGGATCCGGATCCCGGAAAGCTCGTGGCCATCTACATGCGCCGCTCGGTGGATGCCGTGGTCGGCATCATGGCCGTTCTGGCCACCGGAAGGGCCTACGTTCCGGTCGATCCGGGCTATCCGCCCACGCGGGTGGCCTACATCCTCGAGGATTGCGGGGCTTCCCTGGTCCTGAGTCACAAGGGCCTTGGCAAGGGACTGGAAGGCACCGGCAAACGGATCCTTGAAGTCGACAGGATTCAGGATAATCAGCAGGAACCGGCAGCCATCAGGGATCCGGCCCTCGACCAGCTGGCCTACATGATCTACACCTCCGGCTCGACTGGCAACCCGAAGGGCGTCCCCATTCGCCACGAGGGCCTCACCGACTACCTGGAATGGGCCTCGCGAACCTATGTCCGCGGGGAAACCTTGGCCTTTCCCCTCTTCACCTCGCTTTCCTTCGACCTGACCGTGACCAGCCTCTTCCTGCCCCTGATCACGGGCGGAACCCTGGTCGTCTACGAGGAGAAGGACGGACCGCTCGATTCCGGGATTATCGAGGTCATCAATGACAATGCGGTCGACATCATCAAGCTGACCCCATCGCACCTCTCCCTGCTGCAGCAGCTCGAGCTCGGTACCAGCCGCATCCGGAGGATGATCCTCGGGGGCGAGGACCTCAAGGCGCACCTGGCCAAAACCATCACGGGACAGTTCGGCAAACCTGTGGAAATTTATAATGAGTACGGGCCGACCGAGGCCGTGGTCGGTTGCATGATCCACCGCTACGACCCGGAAACAGACACCGGCGTGAGCGTGCCCATCGGGATTCCGGCCGACCATGTGCAGCTGTATGTAGTGAATCAGCAGCTACATTTGACGCCACCCGGCGTGCCCGGGGAGTTGTGCATTTCCCGTCACGGGCTGTCGCCGGGCTACCACAACCAGCCGGAGCTGTCTGCGGAACGCTTCATTCCCCACCCTTTCCGGGACGGGGTGCGGCTCTACCGAACCGGAGACCTGGTCCGTTTCAACGAGCGCGGGTTGCTGGAATACCTCGGCCGGATCGACCGCCAGCTGAAGCTGTCCGGCTACCGGATCGAGCCCGGCGAGATCGAGCAGGCCATGGTTGCGCACGAGGATGTCAGCGCCTGCGTCGTGACCACCTACCTGCCCGCCGCAAGGGTCGCCACGGAAGAGACCGTGACCTACTGCGCCCGCTGCGGGCTGCCCTCGAATTATCCGAAAATCACCTTCGACGAGGAGGGTGTTTGCGGGGTCTGCCACACCTATGACGCCATCAGGGAGCGGGCCCAGGCCTACTTCAAGTCGATGCCGGAGCTGGAGGCCCGTTTTGCTGAATTAAAGAAGCAGGCCGATGGCGACTACGACGCCCTGGTCCTGCTCAGCGGGGGCAAGGACAGCACCTATTCCCTCTGCCGGCTTGTCGACATGGGCTTGCGGATCTTTGCCTACACGCTGGACAACGGCTACATCTCGGATCAGGCCAAGGGCAATATCCGCAAGGTGGTAAGCGCCCTCGGGGTCGACCATGAGTTTGCCACCACACCGGCCATGAACGCGATCTTCAAGGACAGCCTGATCCGCTTCAGCAACGTCTGTAATGGCTGTTTCAAGACAATTTACACCCTGTCCGTGAACAAGGCCCGGGAACTGGGCATCCCGGCTATCGTCACCGGCCTGTCCCGCGGACAGTTCTTCGAGACCCGCCTCACCGAGCACCTCTTCCAGGCCGGGCGGTTCTCCCCGGAAGACATTGACCGCGCGGTCCTCGAGGCCCGGAAGGTCTACCACCAGACGGACGACGCGGTGACCCGGCTACTTGACACCAGCGCTTTTGATTCCGACCAGGTTTTCGAGGAAATCACCTTCGTCGATTTCTACCGCTACCATGAGGTCAGCCTCACCGAAATGATGGCCTACCTCAAGGAGCGTGTCGGCTGGGAGCGTCCCTCGGATACCGGCCGCTCGACCAACTGCCTGGTCAACGATGTCGGCATCTACATCCACAACAAGGAGCGGGGATTCCACAACTACGCCCTGCCCTACAGCTGGGATGTCCGCATGGGCCACAAGACGCGCGAGCAGGCCATCGACGAGTTGAACGACGCCCTCGACCTGCAGCAGGTCCGGTCCATGCTCGACGAGATCGAATATGACGAGGACCGGCTGGTGCGCCAGGCCGGGCAGCGGCGGGTGGTCGCCTACTACGTGGCCC
>CAJXMX010000162.1 GCA_913056355.1 uncultured Opitutales bacterium | reverse complement strand
TGGATTTTGGCAGGGACCTGGTCCTTCTCGACGACAGCAGCTTCAGCCACCAGGACTACATGTTCGGGGCGGGGCTGGCCCGCCAGGTGATGACCATGGGACCGGAGGGCCCCACAGCCCTGGTCTGCCTCAACGACCGGCTGGCGATCGGGGCCATGCGCGCCCTGCAGGAGGCGGGCAAACGGGTCCCCGAGGACTTCTCGGTGATCGGCTTTGACAACCTTCCGGAGACGGCCTGGTCCCATCCCGCCCTGACCACCGTGGACCAGAATATCCGGACCCAGATGAAACTGGCCCAGCAGGCCCTCTGGAGATCCATCAACGGGAACAGCCAGTCGCACCAGATTGTCGAGCCGCGTCTGGTCATTCGCGGTTCGACCTCCGTGGCGCCTTCCCTATAATCCATTCAACCAACCTAAGAACCATGAGAATCCTACTCACGACTACTTCATTCCAGGACACCCCGGGTGCCCATCATGACCTGCTCAAGGAGACCGGCTGGGAAATCATCACCGCCCGCGGCCCTCTCTCCGAGGAAGACACCCTCGCCCTGGTGGGCGACGTGGACGGCTTCATCTGCGGCGACGATGCCATTACCCGCCGGGTCCTGGAAAAGGCCCGGCCCCGGCTGAAAGTGCTCAGCAAGTACGGGATCGGGGTGGACAAGATTGATGTCCAGGCCGCGACCGACCTGGGCATTCCGCTCTGCTACACCCCTGGGGTCAACCACACCACCGTGGCCGAGCATTGCTTCGCCCTCCTGCTGGCACTCTACAAGAACCTTGTCGCCGAGGTCGACATTACCCGGTCCGGCAAGTGGAAGCGCCTCATCGGCCATGAAATCATGGGCAAGCGGATCGGGATTGTCGGGCTGGGGCGGATCGGCAAGGAAGTGGCCATCCGGGCCAAGGCTTTCGGGCTGGATATCGCCGGTTACGACATCTACTGGCCGGATGCCTTCGCCGAGGAATACGGCATCGAGCGCATCGAGGACCTCGATACCATCCTGGAGACCTCGGACATCATTTCCCTGCACACCAACCTCAACGAGCAGACCCGGAACATGATCAACCTGCAGCGCCTGTCCCGGATGAAGGACGGGGTGATCATCATCAACTGCGCCCGCGGGGAACTGGTCAATACCGGGGCCATGGCCCATGCCCTGCAGATCGGCAAGGTGGGCGGCTACGGCACCGACGTCCTCGACGAGGAACCGCCGCCCCCGGATCATCCGCTCCTCAAGGAGCCGAACTGCATCGTCACCCCGCATATCGGCAGCCGGACTTACGAGAGCGTGGTCCGCCAGGCCTCCGCCGCGGTCAACAACCTGATCCTGGCCATGAAGGGCGAGAAGCCCCTGGCCCAGGTTAATGACGTCCCGACCAAGCGGGACTAAGGACTAAGGACTAAGGACGAATCCAGTAACCCGCAACCCCTCGACAAGCTCGGGGCTGGCCAGTAACCCACTTTTACCATGAGCGAGAAATTCTATATTATTCCCGAGGACCAGCACAACGAGCTGGTCAAGGCCGCCTACGTGCACCGCGGTTTCAGCGGGGAGGAAGGCGAGGCTGCGGCCCGCTTCGCCTCCTACGCCACGACGCACGGGGTCCGCACCCACAACGCGCTGAAGGCGCTGCACCTGGACCACCTGTTCGGCAGCGGTTCCAAGGGCTGTGTGCCGAATGCCAGGATTGAGAAGCTGCCCAGCCGGTTTTCCTCGACCCAGGTCTGGAATGCCAACCGAAAGCTCGGACAGGCGGTCGCCTACGAGGCCATGGAGGCTTGCATCGAGATGGCTGACAAGACAGGCGTGGGCGTGGTCAGCGTGGACAACGCCTTCCACTACTTGTGGGGCGGGGGCTACGTGATGGACGCGGCCAAGCGCGGCTACATCGCCTACACCAACTGCACGGCCGCCCTGGCCGAAGTGGTGCCCTTCAAGGGGAAGTTCCCGACCCTGGGGACCAATCCCCACAGCTGGGGCTTCCCGACCACCGAAGCCGTCGGCTTTCCGGTGGTCATCGACTGGGCCACCTCGGTGGTGGCCATGGGCCGGGTCCAGCAGTTTGCCCGCGAGGGCCTGCCCCTGCCGCCGGACGCCGCGGTCGATGAAGGCGGCAAGCCGACCACGGACGCCTCCAAGGCCAAGTACCTGCTTCCGTTCGGGGCCCACAAGGGTTACGGGCTGTCCCTGATCAATGAAATTGTTGGCGGCCTGATCGGGGGAGGCCTTCCCACCCTGCGCAGCCGCTGGACCGATGATGAGGAAAAACACGCCCCCTGCTTCTTCTTCCAGGTCATCCATCCGGATGCGGTCAGCAGCGGCGCCTTCGCCAAGGGACAGTCCCAGTCGGAAAATCTCAAGGCGGTTATCGGGGACATTCTCGGTCACGGCAACGAGAACTGCCTCCTTCCCGGACAGATCGAGGCCGAGGCGGCCAGGCGGTCCGCGGCCAACGGGGGACTCCTCTTTACCGAAAAGGAGATTGAAGCCTTCAACGAATTGGCTGCAGAATGTGGCCAGCCCGCATGGTCCATCGAGTCCCTCTCCGTGGCCAGCTAAGCAATCCAGTAACCAGAAACCAACAACCAGAAACCAACAAATTTCCATGAGCTTGAAAATACGACCCGCCAGTGAATGCGCCTATGACTGTGTCTCCCTCGGTGAAGTGATGCTTCGCCTCGATCCCGGTGAAGGACGGGTCAAGACGGCCCGCTCCTTCCAGGCCTGGGAGGGCGGCGGCGAATACAACGTCACCCGTGGTCTGCGCCGCTGCTTCGGCCTGCGCACCGCCGTGGTGACTTCCTTTGCCGACAACGAAGTCGGCCGCCTGATCGAGGACTTCATCCTCCAGGGCGGTGTCGATACCCGCTTCATCAAGTGGGTTCCCTACGACGGCATCGGCCGCACCGTCCGCAACGGGCTCAACTTCACCGAGAGGGGCTACGGAATCCGCGGCGCGGTCGGGGTCCCTGACCGTGGCATGACCGCCGCCTCCCAGCTGAAGCCGGATGATATCGACTGGGATGAACTGTTCGGCAAGCTGGGCGCCCGCTGGTTCCACACCGGCGGCATCTACGCCGCCCTGAGCGAAACCGCGGCCGAGACGACCATTGCCGCCGTCAAGGCCGCCAACAAGCACGGGACCATTGTCAGCTACGACCTCAACTACCGTCCTTCCCTTTGGAAGAGCATCGGCGGCCTGAAGAAGGCCCAGGAAGTCAACCGCGAGATTGCCCAGTATGTCGATGTCATGATCGGCAACGAGGAGGACTTCACGGCCAGCCTCGGCTTCGAGGTCGAGGGCGTCGACCACAACCTGTCCGAGCTGCCCATCGACAGCTTCAAGAAGATGATCACCAACGCCACCAAGGCCTTCCCCAATTTCAAGGCCACTGCCACCACGTTACGCGCGGTCAAGACCGCCACCGTCAATGACTGGGGCGCCATGGCCTGGATGGACGGCGAATTCTACCAGAGCAAGGATTACCCGGCTCTGGAGATCCTCGACCGTGTTGGCGGCGGGGACAGTTTCGCATCCGGCTTCATCTACGGCCTGATGGTCAAGGGCGATCCCCAGGCCGCCGTCGAGTACGGTGCCGCCCACGGGGCCCTGGCCATGACCACCCCCGGCGACACCACCATGGCCAGCCTCAAGGAGGTGGAGAAGGTCGTCGGCGGCGGCGGGGCCCGGGTGGATCGGTAATCGGGACTAAGGACTAAGGACAAAAGACTAAAGACTAAGGACTAAGGGCTATGGCCTTTGATTGAAGGAAAGTTGTCATGAGTAACTTGATACAGGAATTGTTCTCCCTGGAGGGGAAGGTGGCGCTGGTCATTGGCGGCACCGGCGAGCTCTGCGGGGCCATGGCCGAGGGCCTGGCCGGCGCCGGGGCCCGTGTGCTGCTGGTCGGCCGCAATGAGGAGAAGGCGGCGGCACGGATGAAGGCGATCGCCGATGCCGGCGGGCAGGCCGACTTCCTCAAGGCCGATGTCTCGACCAAAGAGGCCCTGCAGGGGCTGCTGGACGATGCCCTGGCCAAGGGCGGCCAGGTCGACATCGTGGTCAACGGGGCCGGGGTCAACTCCCCGACGCCGTTTTTCGATGTCCCGGAAGAGGAGATCGACCGGATCATGAACCTCAACTTCAAGTCGGTCTACCTGGCTTGCCAGATTTTCGGCAAGTACCTGGTCGACCGCGGCGAGGGGGGCAGTATCATCAATGTCGGTTCGATGTCGGGCGTGACTCCCTTGTCGCGGGTTTTTACCTACAGCGCCAGCAAGGCCGCGGTCCACAACCTCTCCCAGAACCTGGCCCGGGAATGGGCCACCAAGGGCGTGCGGGTGAACATCATCGTGCCGGGCTTCTTCCCGGCCGAGCAGAACCGCAAGGTCCTGACCGAGGAGCGGGTGGGGCAGATCATGGGCCACACCCCGATGAAGCGCTTCGGCGAAGCCTCCGAGCTGGTCGGGGCGACCCTCCTCCTGGCCAGCGACAAGGCCGGCAGTTTCATTACCGGACACGAGCTGATCGTCGATGGCGGCTACGCCTGCATGACGATTTAGGTAAATGGTTTCGGGTTTCGGGTTTCGGGTTTCGGGTTGCTGGTTGCTGGTTGCTGGTTGTCCGGCCAGAGTCCCTTTCACTTTCTAAACCAGTAGTCAAAGTCCCGATACCCGAAACCAGTAACCAGTAACCAGTAACCCAAAACCAGTAACCATAATGACGTTTATCACTGAAAACTTTTTGCTGCGGAACGACGTGGCGGTGGAGCTTTTCCACGGCACTGCCAGGGACCTGCCCATCATCGACTACCACTGCCACCTGCCGCCGGCCGATGTGGCGTCCAACCGCAAGTTCAGGAACCTGTTCGAGATCTGGCTGGAAGGGGACCACTACAAGTGGCGGGCCATGCGGACCAACGGGATGGACGAGCGGTACTGTACCGGGGACGCTTCGCCGAAGGAGAAATTCCTGGCCTTTGCCAAAACCCTGCCGGAATGCCTGCGCAATCCGCTTTACCACTGGAGCCATCTCGAGCTGGAACGGTACTTCGGGATCGATACCATTCTCGGACCCGATACCGCGGAGCAAATCTGGAAGGAAGCCAACGAGAAGCTCAAGGATCCCTCACTGAGTGCCCACGGCATCCTGGAGAAGTTCAAGGTCAGCGTGGTCTGCACGACCGACGATCCCACCGATTCCCTGGAACACCATGCTGCGATTGCCAAGAGCGGGATCGGTACCCGGATCTACCCGACCTTCCGGCCGGACAAGGTCATCGCCCTGGCCAATGTGGAGGCCTGGAATTCCTGGGCCGACAAGCTGGCCGAGGTGAGCGGGAAGGATTGTGGCTCGCTGCAGGGATTCTGCACCGCCCTGGAAGCGCGTCACGAATTCTTCCACTCCGTCGGTGGCCGGCTTTCCGACCACGGCCTGGAGCATTGCTATGCGGAGTTTCCGTCGGGCACTGAGGCCGAGGCCATCTTCGACCGGGTCAGGGCCGGCAAGCCGGTATCCGTCGAGGAACAGCACCGCTTCGCCTCCTACATGATGGAATTCTTCGGGGAGCTGGACGCCAAAAGGGGTTGGGTCAAGCAGCTCCACCTGGGGGCCATGCGGAATGTCAACGACAAGCTCTACGCCACTCTCGGACCGGATGTCGGCGGCGACTCCATAGGCGACTTTCAGCAGGGATCCCGGCTCGGACGCTACCTCGGCCGCCTGGCCGGGCGCAGCATCCTGCCCAAGACCATCCTCTACAACCTCAATCCGCGGGACAACTACCTCCTGGGCACCATGATCGGCAATTTCCAGGGCGACGGCATTCCCGGCAAGATGCAGTTCGGCAGCGGCTGGTGGTTCCTCGACCAGAAGGAGGCCATGACCTGGCAGATCAACGCTCTCTCCAACCTCGGCCTGCTGGGGCACTTCGTCGGCATGCTGACCGATTCCCGGAGCTTCATGAGCTACTGCCGCCACGAGTACTTCCGGCGCCTGCTTTGCCAGATCATCGGCGAGGATGTGGTCAACGGCGAGCTCCCGGATGACATGGAATTGCTGAGTCGGCTGGTCTACAAGATCTGCTACGGCAACGCCTCGACTTATTTCGGCCTGAAGCTGGGCCGGTACCAGCCTTGATCGTTTCCACTTTCAGGTGGGCAGCGCCTCAGGAGTCCCCGGCGGATCTCCACCATTTGAATTCCGCCCGTCTGCGGCCGTTTCCGGTGCCGGCGAGATGCTGGTGAACCACCAGGCGCACGGTCTCCTGCAGGAGGCCCTCGGGAATGCCCCATCCGGCCAGCCGGCTCCGGGCCTGGTCGATGTTCCCGGCGTGGACCGTGGCCAGGACCCCGTGTCCGGTCAGGGCGGCCCGGCAGGCCACCTCGGCCGATTCCCGGTCCCGCATCTCCCCCAGGAAGATCAGGTCCGGGTCCTGTCGCAGGAAGGCCTTCAGGGCCCGGGCAAAGGTCCAGCCGGTGTTGAGGTCCACGGCGGACTGGACGCCGAAGTCCAGCTCCCTCTCCACCGGGTCCTCGATGGTAAGGACTTTCAGCGGTTCACTCCGGATTTCCTCCAGCACGGCGTAGGCGGTAGTGGTTTTTCCACTCCCCGTTGATCCGCAGACCAGGATCAGTCCACGGCCGGCGATGGCCTCGCCGCGCAGCAGGACGGGCAGGGGCCGGGGCATGCCCAGCTGGTCCAGCTTCCTCAGGCGGCTCCCTTCCCCGGGCATTCGCAATACGGCGCTCTCCCCGTCCACAGTGGTCAGGTGAGAAAGGCGCAGGATCCGGTTCCTCCCGCCCGTGCAAAGGAGTATCCTTCCATCCCGGGGAAGCGAGGCGGCTGCCGGGGCCATGGCCGCCCAGCGCTTGAGGATCATCAGGCAGTTTTCGGCCCGGCCGTCGGACCATTCCCCGACGGTGGCCATTCGGCCGCCCTTGTGTACCCGAATTTTCAGTACATCACCGGTCCTCTCGAAGTGGATGTCGCTGGCCCCCAGCGCCAGCTGGGTGGCGATGCTCTCCCGCACCCATGCATCCATGCCCGGACGGTTCGCCGGCGACCCCGCTGATCCAGTTCCTGTTCCTCCACGCAGGGGGGAAAGCAGAACCCACGGCGGAAGGGCGGCTGCTGATTTCCTCAAAGTCTGCAGGTCCGGTGGAAGATTCGGCCCTCCGCACAGGTGACGGCGGCCGGTTCCCGAGCGCACCACGAGGAAGCCGTTGGCCTCCAGCATCTGCTCCTCCGGGGTCGCCCCGGACTCCAGTCGGTACTCTTTTTCCAGCAGGTAGCCGGTCCCGAGCACGCCCGCAAAAGCCTCCAGCATTTCCCGCTCCGGCAGCAGGCCGGTCTCCACCAGCCACTCCAGCAGGCTTTTTCCGGCCCCATGGCGGCGCCATCCCTGTTCCCCCTTATCCCACTTCCCCGGAGACAGCGGATCCGGAACCAGGAACTGCCTAACCAATTCTACGTTAGACTCGTAGGCGAACGGCTCCCGCATGGGTGACGGTGGGAAGATCTCCGGATCAGACGTCCGTGAACTGGATACCGGATTCGCGGAACTTCTGTTTCAGTTCGTTGGGACTCTGGGACTTCTCCAGGGCGACATCGGGATCGACCAGGCCGCGGTTGACCAGGCTGGCCAGGTGGGCGTCTAGGGAGATCATCCCATACTGGGAACCGGTCTGGATCTCGGAGGAAATCCGGTAAGTCTTGTTCTCGCGAATGAGGGCCGCCACGGAGGTGGTGGTGACCATGATTTCAAAAGCCGCGATCCGGCCCCCGCCCTTCTTCTTGAGCAGGACCTGGGAGATGACCGCCACAATCGAGGAGGCCAGCTGGGTGCGGATCTGGTCCTTGGTGGACTCCGGAAAGGCGTCGACGATCCGGTCCACCGTGCGGGCGGAACCGGTGGTGTGCAGGGTGGCAAAGACGAGGTGACCGGTTTCCGCGGCCGAGACGGCGGACTCGATGGTTTCCAGGTCGCGCATTTCACCGACGAGAATGACATCCGGGTCCTGACGAAGGGCACCCCGCAGAGCCTCGGAGAAGGAAGGGGTGTCGTTGTGGACCTCCCGCTGGGTGACGATGCAATGCTTGTGCTCGTGGTAGTATTCGATCGGGTCCTCAATTGTGATGATGTGGCCGTCCCGGTTCTCGTTGATCCAGTTGATCATGGAGGCCAGGGTGGTCGATTTACCCGATCCGGTGGGTCCGGTGACGAGGATCAGGCCGCGCGGGCGCTTCAATAATTCCTTGATGTGGTCGGGCAGGCCGATCTGGCGCAGGCCGAACATGTCCTTGGGAATGGTCCGCAGGACCATGCCGTAATTCCCCTTGGCCTTCATCACGCTGACACGGAAACGGGCCCGGTCCATGAAAGCGAAGCCGAAGTCGGCGCCCCCCTTGGTCTTCAACTGTTCCTGCATGGCATCGGAAGTGATGGCCTGCATCAGGACCTTGGTGTCGTAGGGCGTCAGGGGCGGTCCATCCACCGGGACCATGGAACCGCTGATGCGCAGGGTGGGTGGCTGCTTGACTTGGAGGTGAAGGTCACTGGCGTCCTGGTCGACCATCAGCTCCAGGAGGTCATTCATTTCGTACGGGCACTCAACTTGTCCTTCGACTGCTGCTTCGATATTCATAAATTATAACGTTAGTAGACATTTATGTTAAATACCACGCGCGAAACGGGCATGGTGGCGGTTTAACAAAAACCTTACAGATGGCAAAGCTGAAACTGTTGCTGGAGCGGGTCCGGGAGAAACGGCCACAAGGAATTAACAGGAATGCGCCCTTCCAGGCAGTGGTGGATGGCGGCCAGGAGCAGTCCTTCGCGGGTGGGACGGGGACTTTGCCAGTTTTCCGGGGAGGCCACCGCGAGGCGCCCCCGGAAACCCGCGTGACAACCGGAGCATCCGCTGGAAAGGGGCAGCGCTTCCGGGACCGGAACCCCGCATCCGGACAGGAGGTTCCCTTCGAGTTCTGGAACCGGATGCCTGCTGGAACAGTCGGGGCAGAGCCTCCGGACCAGCCGCTGGTGCAGGATCAACCGGCACACCTGTTCTCCGGATTCGGGGGATTGCCCGAGGTCGAGGAACCGCCGCCGTATCCCGGATGTGCTGCGGGCATGGATTGATGAGAGGACCCGGTGCCCGGAGCGGGCAGCCTGAAACGCGGCTTCCGCCGTTTCAGCGTCCCGTATTTCCCCCACCAGGAGGCAATCCGGGGATTGCCGCATGAAGGCCCGCAGGGCCAGGTCAAAGGTCAATCCCGGTGGATGTCCCAACTCAAGCTGCTGGGCCCCGGCAAGGGTCCGCTCTACGGGATCCTCGATGGTCAGGACCTTCTCGTTTTCCATCACCGACAAGCCCAGCAGGGCGTGCAGGGTGGTTGATTTCCCGGATCCCGTGGGGCCGCAGACCAGCCACAACCCCTCGGCCTCCCGGTAGCTTTCCCGGATCCGGTTTGCCTGTTCCGGGAGGTAGCCAAGGCACTCAAGGCTGTTCTCCCGCCCGCTCCCCGGATGGAGAAAGCGGGCCGCCACCGCTTCACCGTGAAGCGCGGGAATGATCGATACCCGCACCGTCAGCTCGATGCCCTCCTTGGCCGGAAACGTGAATTTCCCCTCAAGCGGTCTTCCGGGGGGTGTCTTCTCAAGCCCGCAGCTGGATTTCAGTGAGTTGACCAGCCAATCCCCGAGGGCCCGGGAGACCGGTTCCGGTGCCAGCAGTAATCCATCCAGGCGCAACCGGGAGGCGTATCCGTCCTGGCGCGGTTCCAGATGCCAGTCCGTGGGCCGGTCCGGACCGATCCGTTTTCTCAACCAGGCGTGAAAGGCGGCCGGGGAGCCGGCGGTTGTAGAGGCCCGCCAGGTTGCTGTCGGTTCACC
>CAJXMX010000161.1 GCA_913056355.1 uncultured Opitutales bacterium | reverse complement strand
CTCCGGCTGGTCCTCGGTGATTGCCCGGGGCATCCTCTACGTGGCCAGCCTGAAGGAGGGACCGCTGGCCGGTTCACCCGTGGTCATCAACATGTCCCTTGGCGGCAGCCGGCTCGACGCCGTGGAAAAGGCCGCCCTGGACTACGCCATTGACGCGGGGGTCATCATTGTCGCGGCCGCCGGCAATTCCGGCACCCTTGGCATGGGATATCCCGGCGCCTATGAGCCGGTCGTCTCCGTGGCGGCCACCGGCTGGCTCGGGGAATGGAATCCGCCGGGCAACAGCAGCTGGTGGAACAACCTCAACGACCCGGACCCAAACAACGTCGGGCTGTATTACATCACGGATTTCTCCAGCCGGGCGCTTGAAGGTCAGGACCTCGACGTGGCGGCTCCCGGTTCGTGGATTGTCGGACCGTACAAGGTGAACAGCAACAACCAGCCCAGCTACTATTTCCTTGGCGGCACCAGCATGGCCTGCCCGCATGTGGCCGGGATCGTGGCCCTGATGCTGCAGAAAAATCCCACCCTGACCCAGGCCCAGGTCGAGGAAATCCTGACCAGCACCGCCCTGTACATGCCACCGGGCTGCCTGAGCGTGCTCACCCCCGGTGGCAGCGTGGTCGAATACTGCTGGGAGGCGGACGCCACCGGTTCCGGCCTGACAACCGCTGACGCCGCCCTGGCGGCCACTCCCGATCCCTGATCGATCCAGGTTACCGGCTTTACAAAAGTGCCTCCCGGCAAGCTGCCGGGGGGCTTTTTCATAAGGGATTGGCGGGCGGAACGCACTGCCGCTTTGCCGACCGCCCAGACTGGTGTATATTAGCGGCCTATGCCTACTCTGGAAATGATCCTCACCGGCCTCGTCACAGGTGTAATCGGGGCGCTCCTGATGAACCTGATCCTCCGATGGATCAGCGCCACCTTTGCGGAGCCGCTCAATATGGTGGAAGTCCTGGGATCCTTCTTCAATACCGATCCGAAAAGGGCCGTATACCTGGGAACCGTGCTTCACCTTGTCTCGGGCGCCGTTTTCGGGGTTATCTACGTCTGGTTCCTGTACCTGATCGGCGCCCATGTCGGGCTGACCCCCTTGTTCGCCGGGGTCGGCATGGGATTCTTCCACGGCCTGCTGGTCAGCTACATCCTGATGTTCTTTGTCCGGGACAGCCATCCCATCGAGAGCTTCCGGCGGGCCAGCCTCCAGGTGGGCGTCTTCTACCTTTTTGTCCATGCCGTCTATGGCGGCTTTGTCGGCGCGGCTACCGGAATCCTCGGGCTGCTGTCTTCCTGAAGCCGGAAACACCATCTGGCTATCCATGAATGCCTGATACCGGCTTCGGGCGAAAATGAATTCCCCCTCCCCTTGTCAAAGGATCGAGACGAACGTACCTTAGCGACCATGAGCACTCTCTCATGGGGAATTATCGGGACCGGGGCCATTGCCAGGACCTTTGCCCGGGGGCTGCAGCGTACGGATTCCGCACAGCTGGTGGCCGTCGGTTCACGCTCGGGCCAATCCGCCCAGGCTTTCGGCCGGGACTTGAACCTGGATAACTGTTACGGCAGCTACGATGAGCTGCTGCAGGACAAATCGGTCCAGGCGGTCTATATTTCCACCCCCCATCCGTTCCATGCGGAATGGGCCCTGAAAGCCATCCAGGCCGGCAAGCATATCCTTTGCGAAAAGCCCCTCGCGATGAACATCAAGCAGGCCGAGGAGATTTTCTACGCCGCGCGCATCCGGGGCGTCTTTGCCGCGGAAGCCTTCATGTACCGCTGCCATCCGCAAACGGCCCGCCTGATCGAGCTGATCCGCGACGGGGCAGTCGGCGAGGTCCGCATGATCCGGGCCAGTTTCGGATTCGGCGGCGGGGACTCCTATGATCCGGAACATCGACTTTTCAGGAAATCCCTGGGCGGCGGCGGCATCCTCGACGTGGGCTGCTACGCGGTTTCAGGATCACGCCTGATTGCCGGGACGGCCGTCGGGAAACCCTTTTCCAATCCGATCAAGGTCCGTGGCCTCGGCCGCCTGGGCGCCACCGGGGTCGATGAATGGGCCTCCGGGGTACTCCAGTTTGATTCCGGAATTGTGGCCCATGTGGCGACTGCCATCAGGACCACCCTGGACAACGTGATTGAGGTCTACGGCTCAGCCGGAAGGCTCCGCATCCCGGATCCGTGGGTGGCCGACCGGGAGCATCCGGTCAATGGCCGGATCCAGCTCTTCCGTGAAGGAGACGAGCAGGTGATCGAGATTCCGTGTGCCAAGACCAGCTTCACCCTGGAGGCCGACATGGTGGCCGCCGCCATCGCCGCCGGCCAGCGGGAACCCTCCCCGCCGGCCATGCTCTGGGAAGACTCCCTCGGCAACATGGCCACCCTGGACGCCTGGCGGCAGGAGGTCGGCATCATCTACAAACAGGATGATCCGGCCAGCGGTCCCAAGTTCATATGGCCTCCATCCAGTCAGTAACGCGGTCTTCCAGAACCTCCAATGGCATGGCCCCGCTGCCGAGCACGAGATCATGGAAGGCCCTTATATCAAAGCGGTCCCCCAGCTTCTCCTCGGCCATCCGGCGCAGGCGGGAAATTTCCAGCTGCCCGATCTTGTAGGCCAGGGCCTGGCTGGGCCAGACGATGTAGCGGTCCACCTCGACAACCGTTTCATGCTCGAGGGCCAGGCTGTGCTCACGGAAAAACCCGATGGCCTGGTCGCGGCTCCAGCCCTTGGCATGGAGACCGGTATCGACCACCAGGCGCACCGCCCGGAAAATCTCCGAAGCCTTCTGGCCGACCTGCGACCAGGGATCCCGGTATAGGCCCATGCGATAGCCCAGCTGCTCGGAATACAGCGCCCATCCCTCGGAGTAGGCGGTGTAGCGCTGGTAGCGCCGCACCGGGTGCAGTGAATCGATTTCCCGGGCAATGGCGATCTGCAGGTGGTGACCGGGGACGGTCTCGTGCAGGGCCAGCGCTTCCATGATCCACTTGGGCCGGCTGTTCAGGTCGTAGGTATTGGCCTCGAAATAGCCCGGTCGGCCGCTCTTGAGCGATCCGGCGAGGTAGCGTCCGCCGGGTGCGGAGGGGGCTATGTTGGCCGGGGTGGGTTCAATCCCGTATGGTAGCCGCGGGAGAATCCCGAACAGCTTTACCAGTTCCGGATCGGCTTTCTTGCAGATGATCCGGAAGCCGTTCACCAGGTCCTCCTCCCGGTCATAGAAGAACCGGGGATCGGTGTGCATGAAGGTCCGCAGTTCCTGGAAGTCTCCCTCGAAACCGGCTTCCCGCGCGATTTCCATGATCTCCTTCTGGATCCGCTCGACCTCGGCCAGCCCGATGTCGTGGATTTCCCCGGGAGAGAGGCTGGTGGTGGTGGTTTCCCGGACCCGGTAGGCATACCAGGCTTCGCCATCCGGCAGGGAGGTACTGGAGATGGACTCCCGGCAATTGGGAATGTAGTCGTTTTCCAGATACGCTTTCAACTCGAGGAAGGCCTCCCGGACCGGTCCGGAAATCAGCTCCGCCGCCCGGGCTTGGATCCGGCCGGCCTCTTCCGCGGACATGTTTGCCGGCATCTCCTTGAAGGGCCGCCAGAGCGGGGTCCGGGTGGCATCCTCCAGGACCAGGGAATCAAACTGGCCGGGGAGGTTCCGGAGGGTGACCCGCGGGGGCGTTATCCCCATGGAGAGTCCCTTTTGCAGCAGCGGGATATTGGCCAGGATGACCTGGTCCGCGGAGGCCAGGCGGGACAGGATGTCCGCGTAATCCCGGCTGCTGGCCCGGGGCATCCGGTCAAGGGCGCTGGAAACCCAGCGCTGCGGCCCGTCCAGCTGGTTGATCGGCATCAGCTCGGAGGGAAAGCGGTATCCCTCGACGCGCTCCCGGTGATCCTCCACCACCAGGCGCCAGTCGAGCCTGGCCCGGTCGTTCAGACTGGAAGGGTCGATGGATTCCAGGGCCCGGAGGAATTTCCGGGTCTGTTCCTGCCGCTTTTCCACCGTGGGGAGGGAGTTGTCGGTCCAACGGTCGTTGAAGTCGGTCACCCCGACGTAACTGGCATAATTGGGATTGGACTCCAGCCGGAAGGCCCAGATGGCGTCAAACAGGGCGTACAGGCGGGCCTCCCCGGTCTGGGATGGGGAAACCTCCGGGGATAAGGCGGCGAGGGCCGCGTCGGCCTTCTCGTAGGGATCCGCCTGCAGGCTCCCCAGCAGGCAGAGGGTGGAAATAATAAACAGGTTCAGGCGATTTCTGTGCTGCATGGCGTAACGGTGTTTGCGCCCGGTATAGCATCCGGAATTGAACTTTCCATGAAAAAACGGGATACAGGGGAATGAACGTCAACGGCCAGCCCTACCGGACCATCTGGACGGATCCGGATCATCCCGGCCGGGTCCGGATCATCGACCAGCGCTGGCTGCCCCATCGCTTTGTCATCGAGGATATCGGCTCGGTGGAGGAAATGGCGGAGGCCATCGCCGGGATGCACGTCCGCGGGGCCGGCCTGATCGGGGCCGCCGCCGGCTACGGGATGTACCTCGCCGCCCTCGGGGCGGCCTCAGCGACCAATCCCGAAGAATGCCTGCAGCAGGCCGCCCGCCGCCTCAAGGCGACCCGGCCCACCGCGGTCAACCTGGCCTGGGCGGTGGATCGACAGCTCCAGGCCATGGAACCCGCCAGTGACGCCGAAGAGCGGATCCGCCTGGCCCGGGAGACGGCCGCCGCCATCGCCGACGAGGATGCCGCCTTCTGCCGGCGGATCGGGGAACACGGCCTTGAACTGATCCGGGAAATCAGCCGGGCAAGGAACGGGCAGCCGGTCAACATCCTCACCCACTGCAACGCCGGATGGCTGGCCTTTGTCGACCACGGCTCGGCCACGGCCCCCATCTACGCCGCCCACGATGCCGGCCTGCCGGTCCATGTCTGGGTGGACGAGACGCGGCCGCGCAACCAGGGGGCCCAGTTGACGGCCTGGGAGCTGGGTCAGCACGGGGTCCCCCACACCGTCATTGCCGACAATGCCGGGGGCCACCTGATGCAGCACGGAAGGGTCGACCTGGTCATCACGGGAACCGACCGGACCACCGCCGCCGGCGATGTGGCCAACAAGATCGGGACCTACCTGAAGGCCCTGGCCGCCCGCGACAACGATGTTCCCTTCTATGTCGCCCTCCCCTCCTCCAGCTTTGACTGGTCCCTTCAGGACGGGATTTCCGGAATTCCCATCGAGGAACGCGATCCCGAAGAGGTCCGCCTCGTGCAGGGCCTGCTGGACGGCAGGATCGAGTCCGTCCTGGTCACCCCGCCGGAGTCCCCCGCCGCCAACTTTGCCTTCGGCGTGACCCCGGCTCGCCTGGTCACCGCCCTGATTACCGAGCGCGGGATCTGCCGGGCCGACCGGCAGGCCATTGCCGGGATGTTCCCGGACCATGTCACCGAAGGTTGATTTTTTCTTCGGGGGAGTTCTGCCCGTTCAACCGGGAAAGATCGGCTTGAGGGTATAACGCTCGAGGACCTTGTGCCAGGCGGGATGCAGCTCGGACTGGGGCAGGCGCCAGACCGCCTCGTGGAGGTCGAGCATGCTTTCCGGGGATTCGAGGATCCGGAGCTGGGTCTCGCGGTCGAGGGTGGCGGGATCCTGCTGGAAGAAGGCCTTGTCGGGCAGCGCGGAGGCCTGGGCGGGCTCCCCGGATTCCCGGAGGATGGAGATATGGACGGCGTTGATGATGGGATCCACGACGGCATTCTGGAAGCCGGACCCGGTGCTAATGAAAAATCCGATGCCGAGGTCGCTCTCGGCGAGGGTCTGTCCCAGCTCATGCTCTTCCCGCGTATCCTCGCAGGACCGGACGAAGCGGCGGCTGACGGTCCCGGAGGCCGGCCGGCTGAAGTACACCCCCATGGGCACGGAGAAGAGCAGGCCGATCCAGATCGGGGCCAGCCAGAGCAGGAAATCGGGCCCGATGAGGATGGAGATAAGGAGGATCATCAGGCCGACCAGGGTGTGCAGGCGCAGGGCGCGGAGGGTCGGGCCCCACCCGAGCCCGGCGGAGCCGCGGTTCTGGGAAGCCCATCCGATTCCCTTGCCGAGCAGGGTCAGGAAGACAAAGCGGAAATGAAAGACCATCAGGACGGGAGCCAGCAGGGTGGAAACGGCCACTTCCCCGAAGCCCATGGCCAGGAGGGTCGGCAATCCCCCGTGGCGCCGCCGCTGCTTGCCGTTGAAGGCGATCCGGAGGAGGCTCATGACTTTCGGGAAAAGCAGCAGGAAGAGGATGATGCAGAAGAGCAGCACGGCGTGCTCGAAAATGCTCAGGTAGCCCAGGGGCGAGGTCCCCTCAACCGCGATAAGGGAGAGGTCGCTCTTCTCCCACTCGAAGGCCAGGGCGATGGAGAGGGCCAGGAAGAGCAGCCAGAAACAGGAGCCGAGGTAGGCGAAAAGCCCGTTCACGAAGTGGATCTTGCTGCCCCAGTGCAGGTTGTCGGCAAAGAGCAGCCAGAAGTGCTGCATGTTGCCCTGGCACCAGCGGCGGTCCCGGGTGGCGCTGTCGAGGATGTCCTCGGGGCCCTCCTCGAAGCTGCCCCGGTCCGACTCGTCCATCCGGACCTCGTATCCGGCCCGGACCATCAGGGCCGCCTCGACAAAGTCGTGGCTGAGGATCTTCCCGCCCAGCGGGGGCCGCCCGGGCAGGTCCGGCAAGGCGCAGTGCCGGATGAAGGCTTCCACCCGGATGATGGCGTTATGGCCCCAGTAGTTGCCCTTGCTGCCCTGCCAGAAGGCCATTCCCCGGGCAAAGACGGGACCGTAGACCCGGTTCGCGAATTCCTGCATGATGCCGTAACGGGTGCGGCTGCGGGTCAGCGTGGGGACGGTCTGCAGGATGCCCAGCCGGGAATTGTCTTCCATTTGGGCGGCCAGGCGGACCATGGCCTCCCCCGACATCAGGCTGTCCGCGTCGAGGATGACCATGTACTTGTAGCGGCGGCCCCATGACTCGCAGAAGTTGAGCAGGTTGCCGGCCTTCTGGTGGACGTTGCGGCGCCGGCGCCGGTAGAAGACCCGGTCGAAGGCCTCCAGCTTGCGGCACAGCCGGGCCCAGCCGAATTCCTCGGCGATCCATTTGTCCGGGTTGTTGGAATCGCTGAGGATGTAGAAATCAAACAGCTCCAGGCGGCCGGTCCGTTCCAGGGAGCGGTAGATCACCTCCAGCCGGGCCAGGACGGTCTCGATGTCCTCGTTGTAGACGGGGATGTTGACCGCCACGGACCGCTCGCCGGGGAGGCGGGAAAGGTCCGCCGGGACGGGCTTGCCGGCACCGGCCAGCAGACCGGCCATGGACTGCCAGAAGCCGATCGCGAGGGGATAGCTGAGCAGCGAAAAGATAATGACCAGGATGAATTTCAGGAAGGAGAAATCCACCCGCCAGAGGAGGTCCGCGAACATCCAGGTGAAGGCGGCCATGGTCAGCAGGACGAGAAGGAAAAAGCCCCCTTTCCTGAACATCTCCGGCCGGGTTGACTTCAGTTCGTCCATCCGCCTAAAGGGAAGCATAGTACACCAGGAAGGCCACCACGACCAGGTAGATGACGCTCAGGATCATCCCCCCGAGAATGGGCCACTTGCCGAACAGCCGCCAGGTGTCCTCGGCCCATCGCCCCACCGCGCCCAGGTCCAGCATTTCCGGTTTCATGGATTCGCCCGGGGCGCTCTCCGGGAGGGCGTGCAGGGTCCGTTCCCGCATCTGCTGCAGGACGGTATCGGGAATGTCACCGCTGCGCAAAAAGTAGCGGCTCCACTGGCGGGCCAGGTCCGAGCGGAAGAGGCTGAGCCGGATCAGGTCGCGGCTTTCCCGGCCGTCCCCGGTCCCGGTCAGGGAATTGAACCAGGCCCGGACGTGCTCGTCGATGGCCTCCATGGCGATGTCCACCGCCTCGCGCCGGTCACCGGAAAGGATGCGCTGGCGGACGTCCCCCAGGATGGCATGGGTCAATTCGCTGAGAATGCGCTTGTTGTGGATGCGCAGGGCGCAAAGGTACTGCTCGACCCGCAGGTAGGCCCGGGAGAGCTGCTCATCCAGCTCCGGATGATCCAGACTTAGTTGGAGGGGCTCCATTGATACAACCATTGCTCCGAGACCGGGGCCCCGTCAACCAGCAGCTGGGCGGAAAGCTCGACCGGGCCGGAGGAGACCGGAGCCACCTGCAGGTAGACCCGGACCAGCGGCTGGCCGGATGCGGGATCAACCCATTGGCGCTCCAGGCGGGCGTTGGCGGAGGCGCTCGCCTTCAGCTCCAGCCCGGCGGGGGCGATCCCCTCCGGAAGTTGGTACTCGATATGGAAAATCTCGATGTCCTCCTTGTGGATATCCTTTCCGTGCCGGGTGGCCCGGATCACCGCCATTCCCTCCGGCGGGCTGAAATTGCCCCACTCCATCCGGTACTTGAAGCGGTAGGCCTGGCCCGGAACGAGCGGAACGTTGGGAAAATAGCCCGCCACCACATTGTCGAAGAAATCCTTGTCCGGCGGGATTTCCCGGAGGATCACATGGCCGGAATCAAAGCCGGTGTCGAGGATCACCCGGACGGAGGGGCGCCGGTGGTACTGGCTCTCCCCGTCCAGGTAATGGTCGAAGTCCCGGTCCCGCTGGTGCAGGCCGAAGGCAGTCAGGCCGGTCCCGTTGAAATAGGAGAGCCGCTCCTGGGCGGCGACATCCAGCGGGCGCCAGCGGCGGTCGCCCGGGCCGTACTCGAGGAGCAGTCCGTCCGAGTCATGCACCTCGGGACGGAAGTCGTTGGCCTTGGGAAAGGTGTTCTCCCCGTAGTAGAACATCGAGGTCAGGCCGCCCAGCCCGATCGAGGGCAGCTCCCGGCGGGGATAAAGGGTGGCCTCGACCTCGATCCGGGTCGGGGCGCCGGGAGTCACCCGGAAGCGGTAGGCACCGCTCACGGAGGGGCTGTCCAGCAGCGCGTAGCAGAGGAAGCTGTCGGAGGCCGGATCCGGCTTGCGCAACCAGAATCGGGTAAAGGCCGGAAATTCCTCGGCCTCGTCCGGGCCGAAGGGAATCTGCAGGCCGCGGGCGGAAATTCCGTAGACCTGGTCCTTCCCGAGGGACCGGAAATAGGAGGCCCCGAGGAAGACAATGACCTCGTCGAAATACTTGGGCGCGTTGATGCGGGAAAGGAGCTTCCAGCCGGCATATCCGGACCCGCGCCGGGGAAGCTCGTCCAGCTGCAGGTCGCCGAAACGGAAAAAATCCTCCACGTAGGGAATTTCCTGCACGTGGGTCTCCGTAAACTCGTTGATCATGACCGGATCGGTGAAGAGGTATCCCCGGTGGAAAAACTGGGCCTGGAAGGGCAGTTGTTCAGCCAGCCAGAGGGCCTTGTCGGGGCGGAACTGGATGTGCTGGTACTGGTCGTAATCGAGATTGCGGATGTCCTCGGGCAGGTAGGCCTCCGGCTTCCGGTAAGGTTCCCGGGCCAGGCCGCGGGCCTCCTGCTGGACCGTTTCGTAGGTGATTTGCCGCCGCTCCATGGCGCTGACACAGCCCGGCTGGGTCAGGCAAACCGACATCGTGACCGCCCATAGAAGTATGGATCTGTTGTGCGCTCGAGAGGCCATATTCGACGCCATTCCAACAGTTATCCGGCGTTAGGCAAACTTCCAGTAAGCCCTATTTTTCCGGTCCTTCCCGGAAAAACACGGTCCATGGCCCGCCTCCGCCTTAGCCCGGATCCCGTCCCCGGTCCCGGAAAGGCTGCCGCCTGCGGCCTAGTGCATCTTGAAGGGAATGCGGATCTTGACATAGGTGGTGACCGGTCGCCCATCCTTTTCCCCCGGCGTGAAGCGCCACTTGCGGACGCTGCGGACCGCCGCGTCGCTGAAGGCCGGGTGATCCGATTCAAGCACT
>CAJXMX010000160.1 GCA_913056355.1 uncultured Opitutales bacterium | reverse complement strand
CCGCCACTCCTGTGGCAGGCGAAACAGGCCGGCCAGCAGGTGCAGGCAGAGGGCCACGCTGCCGACATGCAGGCCGCTGACGGCAAAGAGGTGGAAGCTGCCGGTCTTCCGGTAGAGCTCCATGCGCTCATCGGTGAGCAGGGAGCGCTCTCCCAGCATCATGCTGGCCAGCACGGCACCGGGCGCCTGCGGATCGTCCGAACCGGAGGTCAATACCGTCCGGCTGGCCGTCCGCAGCACCCGGCGCATCTGTTCCAGCCGGCCCGCAGGAACAACCCGGCCAAGGATAAAGCCGCGGTTCAGGTTCAGGTAGATGTAGCGACCCAGTAGATACCGGGTATAGGAATCCCGCTCGCCAGTCGCCGGCAGGAAGGACAGCACGCCGAAGGCCTCGATGACGTCCCCGGGCCCGCATTCCGGGACGGCATCATCCCGGTACTCCAGATAGAATGCCGCCTGCCGGCCGCTCACCGTGTCCTGCGGAAGCCCGGCCCGGAGGATCCTACCGGTACCGGCAAGGTGGCGCGGCTTGCGGGCATTGAAGGTTTCCTCGATCCGGATTTCCACCGCGACCTCCCTTGGAGGAAGCTGAGCCCACAAGGGATCCGGATCCACAATGGCCCGGACCATCAGCAGGTAGCCGGCCAGGAGGCTCAGGACCTCCGGGTACCCGGAACGCCTCGTCCGGCGACAGGTGACCCAGACCGTGAGCATCGCCACCGGCAACCACCCGGCCATCCCCATGCGGGCCAGGAGAACGCCTCCGGCCAGGGGCAGCAGGCTGGACAGGATCGGCGCCGCGGCACAAAGGGGCGGGCGGAGAGTGGGATCTGGACTGGCGGTTCCTGCGGTCATCGGGTGATTTCGAGGGAAGTGCATCCGGCCAATGCGGATTCTCCCCCCATCCCTGACGCCGGGCAGCCGGGAACCGATCATGACAACAGACGGCTTGCCAGCAAGCCGGGAAGGCGGGAAAGTCGGGTTTAGAATGCCTCATTCCGACCAGAGAGAATTCTTTACTTCCGGCCCGGAGCGCCGTGGACAAAAGACGAAGGACGAAGGACAAAGGTCCATGGACGAAGGACAAAGGACTAAGGACGAAAGTGACTCCAGTGGCCATCGGGGCTACCGGCCGCTGGCGGCGCGGATGCGGCCGCGCTCCCTGTCGGAAGTGGTGGGCCAGGACCATATCCTGGGAGAGGGCTGCCTGCTGCCCCGCCTGGTTCGCTCGGACCGTTTCGGGAGCCTGATTTTTTACGGCCCTCCCGGTACCGGGAAGACCTCCATGGCACAGGCCATCGCCGAGGAGACGGGCAGCCGCTTCGTGCAGGTCAACGCCGTTCTCTCCAACACCGCGGAAATGCGCGACATCCTGCGTCTGGCCCGCTACCAGCCGGAAGACCGGACAATTCTCTTCATCGACGAGATACACCGTTTCAACAAGGCCCAGCAGGATCTTCTCCTGCCGGATGTGGAGGCCGGACACATCCGCCTCATCGGGGCCACCACCCACAACCCGGGATTTTACGTCAACGCGCCGCTGCTCAGCCGGAGCCATCTCTTCAAGCTGGAACCGGTCGCCGAGGAGGCCATCGCGGAAGTCCTGGCCGTGGCCCTTGCGGATGAGGACCGTGGTCTCGGTTCCCTCAAGGTCACGGCGCGGCCGGAGGTCCTGCGGGGCCTGGCCCGGCTCAGTGACGGCGACCTGCGTCGGGCCCTGAACGCCCTTGAAACGATTGTCCTCAGCCTGCCCGCCGGAAAGGAGATGTCCGCGGAGGATATCAGCCTCTTCGCCAGTGAACGGCAGATCCGCTACGACGCCAACGAGGACGAGCACTACGACACGGCCTCCGCCTTCATCAAGAGCATGCGCGGGGGCGACCCGGACGCCGCCCTGTACTGGCTGGCCAAGATGCTGGCCGGGGGCGAGGATCCCCGTTTCATTGCCCGCCGGATGGTTATCTTCGCTTCCGAGGATGTCGGCCTGGCGGATCCCCGGGCGCTTCCAATGGCGGTGGCCTGCCACCAGGCCTGCGAGTTTGTCGGCCTGCCGGAATGCCAGCTCAACCTGGCCCACGTGGTGGTCTTCCTGGCCACCTGTCCCAAGAGCAATTCCACCACCGAGGCCATCGGCCGGGCCCGCAAGTCGATCCGTGAAAAGGGCATGCAGCCGGTTCCCCTCTGGCTGCGGGACTCCCACACCTCCCTCAACAAATCGCTCGGGCAGGGCCAGGGCTACCTTTACAGCCATGAGTTTCCCGAGGCCATCAGCGGACAGGAATTCATGGAAAATCCCGAGACCTTCTACCTGCCCAGGGAGGGCGGTCTGGAAATCAGGATCAAGGAACGGCTCCAGCACTGGCGGGAGTTGAAGGGACGAAGGACGAAGGACGAAGGACGAAGGACGAAGGACAAAGGACCAAGGACCAAGGACTAAGGACTAAGGACTAAGGACGAAGGACTAAGGACTAAGGACTAAGGACTTAGGACCAAGGTCGAAGGACGGGGACAAAGGAACATGGACAAGCAAACGGGGGATCTCATTACGCCTGGATAAAAATACGGGTATGTTTCCGGGTGCTGATTTAGCCTTATATGCGGTCTTTACAAAAGTGCTCGGAACGATTGTTCTGTCGCTGACTGCACGACGGGTCCCCAACCTCAAACGAAGACGACTCCCATGGCCACTACCCCTGAAAACGTCCCCCATGTCCACCTGAAGAAAACCATTGTCCGGCTGCCCGAGAAAATCGCCTACGGCGCCGGCGACATGGCCTCCTGCCTCTTCTTCAAGGTCTTTTCCTCCTACCTGATGTTCTTCTATACCGATGTCATCGGCCTGGCCGCGGGGGCCATCGGGACCATGATGGGCATTACCCGCATCTTCGATGCCATCAATGACCCGGCCATGGGGATGGTCTGTGACCGCACCCAGACCAAGGACGGCAAGTTCCGTCCCTGGATCAAGTGGTCGATCATCCCCTTTGCCCTGAGCGGGATCCTCATCTTCACCGTTCCCGACGTCGGCCTGACCGGCAAACTGGTCTACGCCTACATCACCTACACCCTGGCCATGGTCTTCTACACCATGATCAACATTCCCTACGGGGCGCTGATGGGGGTCATGACCCCGCATGTCAACGAGCGCACCGACCTCGCCTCCTACCGTTTCATCGGCGCCTTCACCGCCAACCTCATCGTCCAGGGCTCCATCATGTACCTGGTCTTCTTCTTCGGAGGGAGCGAGAACGGCCTGACCCAGCACGGCTACGTCATGACCATGATCCTCTTCGCGATTGCCTCGGCCGGCCTCTGGATCTGGGTCTTCAAGGGCACCAGGGAGCGCATTGAGCCGCCCAAGGGCCAGGAGTCCAACTTCAAGAAGGATTTCTCCGTCCTGCTGCAGAACAAGCCCTGGCTGGCCATCGTGGTCATCGGGGTCAGCTCCATCATCTGGATCGCCGTCCGCGACGCAGCCATCCTCTACTACCTCAAGTACTACGTCCTGACCGACCTGGAGGATACGGGTAGTTTCGCCTTCCACGCCACCTGGTTCCCCACCATCGGGACCCTGGCCACCATCGGCGGCCTGCTCCTGACCAAGCGGTGGACCAAGATCTTCGGGGGCAAGAAGAACGCCTACCTCGGGGTTACCATCCTGACCTCCTTCATTGCCGGCAGCTTCTATTTCGCCGGGCCCGGTGACGTGGCCTTCGTCTATGTGGTCCACATTGTCACCTCCTTTGTCATGGGTCCCCTGATGCCCCTCTTCTGGTCCATGATCGCCGATACCGCCGACTACGCGGAATGGAAAACCGGCCACCGGGTCACCGGCCTGGTCTTCTCAGCCGGGACCTTCTCCCAGAAGCTGGGCTGGGCCATCGGTCCCGCCATCGCCGGCCACCTCCTGGTCTACTATGGCTACGTTGATAATGTGATCCAGTCCCCCGAGACCGTCCAGGGCCTGCGCATGATGATTTCCGTCATCCCCTCCGTGATGGGCCTCGGCGCCGCCTTCCTGGTTCTCCTCTACGGCATCAACCACAAGATGGAACTCCAGATCGAACAGGAGCTGGCCGACCGCAAGACCGCCGAGGGCACCCTCGAGGTCTGATCCGCCTCCCCCTTCAGGCCCCTCAACCCGCCCAATTCCACCCTGGTCCGCTCCCGCCCCGGGAAATCGCACTAAATTGCACCTTTTTACGTTGACAGAAGGATTGCAGTTGATTGCATCCGGGATGTGAAACGATGGGGAGGCTTCCCCTTGCACCTAGAGAACCCCTTAAAAAGCGACCTATGAAAAGACTACTTCTGGCCCTGATGGCCACGGCGGCGGCGGGCACTGCGGTGACGGCGCAAACGACGGTAATGGTGGATCCGGCGAATGCCTGGATCGGCTACATGAACGTATTCGACACGGACCTGGACGGGGGCGGCTACCAGTTTGGATCCAGCTGGGGCGTGGCCGACCTGAATGCGACATTCGGCGGGGGAATGCTGACCCTGACCCCGAACACGAGCATTGCCCGGGACAACCCGGTGACGGATTTCTATTGGTTCGATGAGACGACCCAGCTGGGGAACAAGAAGATGGCGGCCACCACCTATGTGGAGGACTCCGGCCTGCTCGGACAAACCGTGAATTTCGAGTACGAAGTCCTTTCCAACACCCTGGATGGTTCCACCACGGAATCAGGTTCCTACACGGCCGTGGCCTTCATCAAGCTGCTGGATGCCGGATACGCGGTTGTGGACAGCGTATCCGCACCGTTGGACGTGGGGATGAACACCCTCACCTTGGTCATCCCGGACACAGCCGGCTACCATCCCCAATTCGGATTCGAGTTGGTGGGGGACAACGCCCCGACGGTGGATGCCAATCTCGGCTCGGTGACCATCGCCGCGGTCCCGGAACCGGCGACCTTTGCCCTCCTGGGCGGCCTGGCCGTGCTGGGCGTGGTGCTGGTGCGCCGACGCAAGCTTATTTGAAGATAGAGAGGATTCTGGAGAAATCCATCAAGAGCCCGCTTCCCCCTGAAGCGGGCTTTTTGTTGGGCGCTTCAGACATCGATGACGTCGTCGTCCTTGCTGACCCGGCGGGTTTGGCCGGGCCGGGGGCCGATGCTGCCGGAAGTGCGGACCTGGACGCGGATCTTCGGTCGTGGATTGATGACCAGGTTCACGATGATCGAGATGAAACTGATAATCAGGGAGCCGAGGAAGGCCGTCCCGAACGTGGGCACGGTGAATCCGGGCACCAGCTGGCCGGCCAGGTAAAGCAGGACGGCGTTGATCAGGAGGATGCCGAGGCCGAGGGTGAAGACGACAAAGGGCAGGGCGAAGAGAATCAGGAGGGGGCGAAGGACCATGTTCAGCAGGGCCAGGACCAGGGCCACCACGACGAGGGTGGTGGTCGACTCAACCTGGATGGAGTCCATCAGCCAGGTCGCGGCCAGGACGCCCAGAAACAGGATCACGGCGTCCCGGATGAATCCCAGGACGCTCATCTTGTTGTTGGTCGCGTTGCTCAACTGGCCTCCATGGATTCCGCGACATTTCGGTCCAGATGGACCAGGACATTGGCCATGGATTCCGAAGTGCCGTCCTGGTAGCGGACAATGATGCGGGACCGGTACTGGTAGGGGGGATAGAGGTTGCGGGGGGCGGCCAGGCAGGCATCGTCGCCCGGCACCAGCACGCTGCGCCACTTGTCGCTTTTGTGGCCCGGTTCATCGACGACGAAGAGAATGGACTCCGCCGGCGACTCGGCGACCAGGCCTTCCGCGTCGATGAAGCAGGCCTGCAGTTTGTTTTCATGGACGAACAATTGCAGCTTGAGGCCGTTCTCCAGCTCACGGATGGTGCCCATGTCCTTCATGGGCTCGCCGACCTCCGTCGCCGGGGCGATGGTTGCGGTGACCAGCAGCAGCAACAAGGCAGTCAGTAAATTACGGATCATGGGGGCAAAGTATTATTCATGCCCCCGGATTGCAAGATTGGAGGCCCCGCCCGCTTGTCAGGAACTGGTAAAATCAGTTGCCATGGCTTCCAACTGGCGTCTACTAGGGAGAATATGGCAAACGAAGTTTACGATTTGGTGGTCATTGGCGGTGGTCCGGCCGGATATGCGGCGGCCATCCGTGCCGGGCAGCTGGGCAAGAAGGTGGCCTGCATCGAGGTCGAGCGGGCCGGCGGTACCTGCCTGAACTGGGGATGTATCCCTTCCAAGGCCCTGCTCAAGGCGGCCGAAACCGTTGAGAGTATCGCCCACGCCTCGGATTTCGGGGTCGAGGTCAAGGATTACACGGTGGATTTCGCCAAGGTCATGGCCCGATCCCGGAGTGTCAGCGACCGCATGGCCGGCGGCATCGAGTTTCTCTTCAAGAAGAACAAGGTGGAGTACCTGCTCGGCACGGGACACGTCTCGGTGCCGGGTATCGTGGAGGTGACGAGCGGCCCGGACAAGGGCAAGTTCCTTTCCGCCAAGAACATCCTCATCGCCACCGGATGCAAGGCCCGGCGCCTTCCCGGCATCGACGTCGACGGTGAACTGGTCATGACCAGCCGCGAGGCCCTGGCCATGAAGAAGCAGCCCAAGTCCATTGCCATCATCGGGGCCGGGGCCATCGGGGTCGAGTTTGCCTATTTCCTGAATACGCTCGGCACCGAGACCCATCTCATCGAGATGCTGGACCGGGCGGTTCCGGTCGAGGATCCGGAGATTTCCCAGGCCCTCACCCGTTCCTTCAAGAAGCAGGGGATCAACGTCAGGGCCGGGACCAAGGTCGAGAACATCGAGGTCGGCCGCAAATCGGTCAAGATGGAGCTCGTCAAGGGCGACAAGCGGGAGCCCCTGGAGGTGGAATCCATTCTCCTCTCCATCGGGGTGGTCCCCAACACCGACGGGTTGCTTTCCCCCAAAGTCCAGCCCAAGCTGGATGACCGCGGCTACATCGCCGTGGACGAACGCTACCAGACCTCGATCAAGGGCATTTACGCGGCCGGGGATATCATCGGGCCCCCCTGGCTGGCCCATGTGGCCACCTACGAGGCGGTCCAGGCGGTCAACGGAATGTTCGGTCACAGCGAACCCAAGCGGGTCACCCTCTACCCGGGCTGTACCTACTGTCATCCCCAGATTGCCAGTGTCGGCCTGACCGAGGAGAAGGCCAAGGCGGCCGGAATCGATTTCAAGGTCGGCAAGTTCCCCTTCACCGCTTCCGGCAAGGCGGTCGCCGTCAACAAGCCGGAGGGCTTCGTCAAGCTGATCCTGGACGCCAAGCACGGGGAGATTCTCGGGGCCCACATTATCGGCAACGATGCCACCGAGTTGATCACCGAGTATGTCCTGGCCATGAAGTCGGAAATCACCGCGGATGAGATCCACGCCACCATTCACGCCCACCCGACCATGAGCGAGGCCCTCGCCGAGGCCGCCGCCAGCGCCCACAACGAGGCCATCCATATCTAGCTTTGGTCCGAATCGTCCGATCCGTCTGACGGGTCAGACAAAAGAAAAGCGGGACCTCCCCAAAGGTCCCGCTTTCTTTTTCTCTGGCTATGAACAGATTATCTTATTCGGTCTGGCCGTTTTTGATTTCGCTAACCCCGAAGGCCAGTAACAGGGTGGTTGTCAGTGCGATGATGAACATTGGTTTGCTTCCCCAAAAGAGTTGATGGTTGTTTTTGCTTAGTAGTCCTGCTTCGGGTGGATGGCGTCCTTCAGTTCGAAGAGACCGTAGCTCAGGAGGCAGGTGGAGATGAAGATGATAAGTGTCATTGGTGTGTCTTTCGTTTAAATTCGTCTTTTATCATGCTGGTCGCGTGCCAATCTTAATTTTGTATGCGTAAGCAATTGTATGCAAATAACTTAAAAATTTTTGTCATTTCCCGGGATTCTTCAAATTCCCGAAATCGAAGGGAAAGTGTGCGGTTCGGGGACAACCTTTGTCCCGGATCTGGGACAGTTTTGGAAGAGTCGCTCCCGGTGCCGCTCCTGGTCCGGTCCGCCTCTTGCGAATTCAGACAAAAGAAAAGCGGGACCTCCCAAAAGGTCCCGCTTTCTTTTTCTCTGGCTATGGACAGATTATCTTATTTGATCTGGCCGCTTTTGATTTCGCTAACCCCGAGGGCCAGTAACAGGGTGGTTGTCAGTGCGATGATGAACATTGGTCTATTCCCCAAAAGAGTTGATGGTTGATTCGTTTGCTTAGTAGTCCTGCTTCGGGTGGATGGCTTCCTTCAGTTCGAAGAGGCCGTAGCTCAGGAGGCAGGCGGAGATGAAGATGATAAGGGTCATGGTTCTGTCTTTCGTTAAATTCGCCTTACTTATTGCTGGCGGCGTGCCAACTTTTTAAAAACAGTTGTAAGTAGTTGGTCTGGATATGCTTAAAAAATCCAATAAAATCCCTGGGGTTTTTTTGACTTTCTAAAGCCCCGGAAAGTGTGCGGTTGGGGGACAGTCCCTGTCCCGGAAGTGGGACAGTATTGGAAAGGACTCTGGCAGGCCTGCGAACGACCCGGATGCCTTTCCGGAAAATCCTGCGCTGGCGATGCCCGCGGGGTCCGGTCCAGGCAAAAAAGAAGCGGGCTCCTGAGAAACCCGCTTCGTCTTTTGAACTCACCCCCCAATCCAGGTTCATAGATGAAATTTAATGGTTGAGAGTATCGCTGAGCTCGAGTGCCCCAAACGTGAGCAAGAAAGCCGTGTAGATGATGATGTAGGTCATTGTATTTCCTTTGCTGGATTCGGAAGTAATTACGCTTGGCCTGTGCCAATTGTTACAAAAACAATTTAAGGCATTGAAAATCAGCATATTATAAACCGTGCTATCTGGCCTGGGCTGAATTTGCCAAGCTTTCCCGGCCAGAATCTGGCGAATTTGCCGCGAATGGGGGACAAGTTCTGTCCCGGAAGAGGGACAAGTTTCCCGTGGATCGGGACCCTCTCCCCGCCGGTCCCGGAGGCATGGCAGCCGGTGCTGCGGCGGCCGGATTCGCGCAACACAATTCGCGCAAAAAATGAAGCGGGCTCTCGTTGAGAAACCCGCTTCGTCTGTTGAACTCTCCTCCCTCTGTCCAGGTTGTTTTGATGAACATTAGTTGTTGAAGTATTTGCTGAGCTCAAGTGCTCCAAAGGTGAGCAGGAAGGCCGTGTAAATGATGATCAGTGTCATTGGTTTTCCTTGGTTGAATTGTGAAAATACACTTGCTGGCGGCGTGCCAATATCTGAAAACTGTTTGTAAGGAGTTGAATAAAAACGAATTATGAAATTGAAAATTGCGGTTCCACTCTGGTTGCCCCGGTTTTCCTGATTCCGCTTTAGCGAAAAAGGGACACCCGGCGTCCCGTTTTTGGGACGACTCCGCGGCTTGAAGCTGCGGTCCCTCTGCCAGACCGGAGAAAAGCATTGACCCCCGCAGATTGGCGGCACAGCTTTTCCCCTCTTCCGGAATGCTCCCATAGTGTAATGGATAACACGCGGCCCTCCGGAGGCTGAAATTGGGGTTCGAATCCCTATGGGAGCGCCATCCTTCGCCCCTCGACAAACTCGGGGCTTCGGATGGCAAGCCAGGCCAGCTAGACAGGTCCTTGAAACAGTGACACCTCAGAGTAGCGCTTTCACGCGCGAAGATCCGGCACCAAGACCTTCCACAAATCCGCTGTCCTCGGGGCGACCGGCTTCGCGCGTCTCTCCATTGGGAGAAAGGCATCGCTTTGCCTGCCGCCTGTCCCCTTTTGGGAACATATAGCGCATGCCTCTATTGAAGAACGCTCATCAAGAAAGGAGCAGATGAAATGAATATGAGGCTAAAAATTATTTCCACAGCTACGCTTGTTTTTTTCCTGTGTGCCACCGGTTTCCAGGCATGGGGAGCCAAGGGTGGCATACCCGGTAAACCTGGTCCAGTCGAGGATCCGGCAGATCCGCCGG
>CAJXMX010000159.1 GCA_913056355.1 uncultured Opitutales bacterium | reverse complement strand
CTGCCAGTCCAGCAGGTAATCGGAAAGGACCAGCTGGTAAATGACGATGATCAGCCAGAAAACGACCTGGTACTTGAACTTCCGGATCTTGTGCCGGATGAGCCGCTGCATCAGGAAGGCGGCCGGCCAGCCGCCGAGAAATTCCAGCAGGTGCAGGGCCCGCTCGGAGATCCGGCGCTGCTCCTTCCGGGCCCGGTACTTGTCCAGCCAGTAGGCGGCTGCGGTGACGAGGGAAATCCCCAGCAACCAGGCCAGCACCGGGATGAAATTCCCCTCCCCGCTCACCTTGAGCAAGGCCAGCGTCGGGACGATGAGGAGGAGGACCAGGATGACCAGCCACCAGGCCCAGGGTGGCCGTTTCCTGAGCCGGCCGGATTCGACGGATGTGTTCTCGGAATTCATACCTGCGTCGGTGTTTCAAATCCCCTTTGCCATTGGAATCGACAAAAAAGCGCCGGAACTGCCATGGTGAACCTTGAAAATTTTCAGAACGGCCGGCGGTTCCCGGCCTCCGGAGGTGTCCAGAACCCTCCTTCATGGGCAATGCCCTTGCCCTTCCAAAGCTTCATCCCATTCTAGAATGGGTCTTCCCGCAGCCACCGGAAAGGCGCTTTGAATATGCGGTCGATTGAATTGAACCAGAAGCGGCGGGCCCGTCCCCGTCACCTGAAAATGCTCGCCCGGGCAGCCCTGGCCGTGCTGGCCAGCCAGACGATGTTGGCCGGCGCCGAACCGCCACCCGGACTCCAGCCACCGCTCCCCCCGGTCCTCCCGGAAGGAATTCCCGCCTTCCCGGGCGCCTGGGGCGGCGGCATGTTCGCCACCGGCGGTCGCGGCGGCCAGGTCATTGAAGTCACTTCCCTGGAGGACAGCGGCCCCGGCAGTCTTCGGGAGGCCGTCTCGGTGCCCGGGCCACGAACGATTGTCTTCCGGGTAGCCGGCGTGATCCGGCTCAGGAGCGACCTTGATATTGAACATCCGGATATCACAATCGCCGGCCAGAGCGCTCCGGGGGACGGCATCTGCCTTGCCGATGCAACGCTCAACATCAACACCCACAACGTAATCCTGCGGCATATTCGCGTACGGCTGACGAAGAACAGGACAACCGAGCGCATCTTCATCGACTGCATTGGCGGCAATCCGGAGGGAAATGTCATTGTCGATCACTGCAGCGCGAGCTGGGGTACCGACGAAAGCCTCTCACTCTATCGCTACATGAAGCCGCGGCCGGACCTTCCTCCGGACCAGGATGGCAAGCCGCAAAGGACCAAGCTGCCGGCCCGGAATATCACGGTCCAGTGGTGCCTGATCAGCGAATCACTCCTTCCGGCGACACACGGGGCCACCTGGGGCGGGGTCGATTCCACCTTCCACCACAACCTTTTCGCCAGCAACGGGGGGCGCAATCCATCGATCGGCATGAGCGGTGAGTTTGATTACCGCAACAACGTCATCTTCAACTGGCAGTCCCGGACCATCGACGGCGGCGACGAGACCTCCCTGGTCAATGTCATCAACAACTACTTCAAGCCCGGCCCGGCCACCAGCGAGGGCACGCACGAGATGATCGCCCGCGTTGAACAGCGGGACATGTATTCGCCGGGCAATCGCTGGGAGAGCCAAAGCTGGTACCAGCCGGCCGGGAAAAGGCCCGGAAAATGGTACATCGCGGGTAATATCGTCGAGGGACACGACGAGGTGACCCTCGACAACTGGAAGGGCGTCCATGGTCCGGCCGGGCTGGCCCGCGTGGGCACCCCTTTTGAGGCGTGGCCCATTCGCCAGGAGACGGCAGCCGGGGCCTACCTCTCCGTTCTGGAGCATTCCGGCGCCACCCTGCCCCGTCGCGACGCCATCGATACCCGCATCGTGGAGTCCGTACGCACCGGGAACACCGGCTCAGGCAGCGGCATCATCCGCCATCCGGATGAGGTCGGGGGACTGACAGGCTACAATTTCACCCCGGAGCATGTCTCATTGGATTCCGACCACGACGGCATGCCGGATTCATGGGAGATGCAGTACAACTTCGACCGGAAGGATCCCGCCGACCATGCCGCCGATGCGGATGGCGACGGCTACACCAACCTCGAGGAGTTCCTCAACGGCACGGATCCGCGCGAGTTCATCGATTACCGCAACTTCGACAACAACGTCGATACCGTCAGTTGAGCGGAAGAAGGATCGCAGGAGGTCCGGGGCCATCAATCCGCCCCGTGATTGTTCAATTTATTGTACAATTCAGTCGCCTCGGCCGGCGTGATGAGGAAGCCCGGACCAATGGAACGGTTGGGGCTGTCGTCGAGGATCCACCGGCCCCAATCCGCTGCGCGAGAATCATGGGGCAGGCTTTCCACCTTCCGACGGACATCATCAATGGTCGGGCCTCCGGGTGGAACCGGGACATAGTTTCCACTCCCGTCGATGATGCCTCCGGAGTAGAGAGTGGCCAGGTCAAGCAACCATTCCGGCACAGGATCGCTCCCTCCGTCCGGTGCAACCGGCCAAAGCCAGAAGTGGAAGCGAATCTCACTGGTATTGGCCGTTTCGGAACAGATGAAGCGCCCGTCCGGGCTGAATTCGCCACCGGGGACCCGGAAGTCATGCTTCATGGGCTCCGAAAGGGGCAAGCTCGATTGCGTGTCCAGGACCTGGACAGACTGCGCGGCATTGGTCGTGAGAAGATAGCGCCGGCTGTCCGGGCCGAAGGCTCCCGACCGGAAATCTTCGGTTATTGAAGCCGGCCGGCTGACCGGGGTGCCATTGTTTCCGTCCAGAATCCGTGCCTGACCGGAATGGTTCACCAGAAGATACCGGCCATCCGGGGAAAACCTGGCCTGACGGATCGGACCTTCAAGGGGAACCACCGGGCTGCAAGGTTCCCCCGTCAGCGTATTCCAGATGCGCAGGTTCCCGTCCATATCCCCCGCCACGAGGCGGGAGTCATCCCGACTGAATTCAATCGTGCGCACAGGTATGCTCTTCTCAAGTTCCCACCGGCGGATCAGGTTGCCGGTTGGCAGGTCCCAGAGATAGATGGAGCCATGAACGCTTCCCGCGGCCAACAGCCGTCCATCCCGGTTGAATGTCCAGGGCCAGGCACTGCTTCCCATGGGAATGCTGTCTTCCGAAACCTTAAGCGTGCAGACAACTTCACCGGAGGAGAGCCGCCAGACGCGCAGCATTTTCCCTGTATTTCCCTCATCTCGATGACCGATTGCCAACAGGGTTCCATCGTGACTAAATTTAGACACGGAGTTGACCTCAAACGAATCCTGAAGCGGAAGGGGCGGCACGATCTGTCCGGCCTCGAGTACCCAGACCTGCCACAATCCCGCGACAATTCGTCCGACTATGGAATGCCCGTTCGGGTCGGCGGCGAGCCAAGTAAATTGGCCAGCCTCCGTTACTTCCGGCAATGGAACCTGTAATGAGAAGTCGGTCATCTGTCCCGTAGCGATATCGATGAAGCTGGCGCCATCATACCCGATCCAGAAAAGCCGGGCCGGCTGGTGAGGCAGGAACGGCGCAGGAATGGGATTCCATCGAGGCAACAGCAGCGGCTGAATCCCATCTCCGGATACCGTCAGGCGCCGAATAAAACCATTGCGCTGGGCAAGGAGCAGATAATGTCCATCTGGTGAGAGCACCACGTCAATGGCATCGCTCAGGTGGTCATCAAACGCCTCCGCCATCCGGCGACCGGTGGAAGCGTCCCACACTCTGATGGTATGATCGAATCCGATGGTTCTGAGCACCGTGCCGTCGCGGCTGAAGTCCACGGATCGCGCCGGCACGTTTCCTTCAGTGATGGCGTGATCCAGGGGGGTTCCGGTCAGAATGTCATGCCATTGCAACCTGGCATCGTCGGCAACCAGAACGCCCGAGCCACCGGGGGAGAATTTGCCGAGGACAGGGTTCCCATTTTGTTGCGGACATGGATAAAAGGGCCCCACTTTCTTCCCGTCGGCCGCCCGGTAGACCCTTGATCCCTCGAGGGTTGTGAGGGAAAAATACATTTTGTCCGGGCTGAAGTGAATTGCACTGGGGTAAAGGTAGGGGCTCTTTTCCAAGGCTTGCCGGGGTCCCCTGGGAACTCCTCCGGATACAGACCATACCTGTGTCTCGATCGGTTTCAGTACCGAGCGCGTCACCGCAATGAAGTAGTCGAGATCAGGACTTGGAACAATGAGAAGTTCGAGTGCGCGGGGTAATAGATGTTGAAGTGTAATATGATGCCGTTCCCTGCCTGCTTCGAGGTCCCAGATCCTGACCAAACCGGTACCCTCCCCGTCGAGGATCTCCGTCTGAACAAACCACCTGCTGCCGCCGGTAAAGCAAAATGCCTTGCCCTTCTCGATCGATGGCAGGGGACGAATCCTGCCGCTCAGGATATCGACCATGACCCAGGTCCCGTCCTGCAACTTGACCACCATTGCGAGGTCGTTTCGATCGGCCCACCTCGAGGCCAGCGGATGTGGCCTCAACGGATTCCCCCCGTCACGCAGACGGCTTTTGTACGACTGATAGGCATACGCGGGCGGCGAATTGTATCCGCTGCCCACGGCCCATTCCCCGGGACTGTCCAATTGAATGAACGCGGCAATCTGTCCGGTCCGGCAATCGATCGCACGGAGGACACCGTCCTGACACAAGCAAGCCAGCCAGCCATGACCGGCTCCGGGAAGTCCTTCCAGCACGGGAGGCGAAGGAAGCCTCGTCCTGGTCACTTCCCCGGATTTTATATCCTGAACCGCGATCGATCCGTCCACTCCAAGGGCCAGGATGCCGTTTCCGTCGGGGGTGAAAACAGTGGCATGTATCCCGGCGCCAAGGTCAAGCGGCTCCCCGGCCGGAACAAGGTAAGAACGCGATGCAAGCAGCGACAACAGGCGGGGCACGACCACGGGATTCGCCGGATCGATGCTGGCTGCGTGAACAAGCCTGGCCAGGGCTTCAGCGCTTTTGTCGTCCTCCAGCAGCCTCCCGGCCATCTGCACGCTGGTCATGCTGGACCGTTTGGCCTCGGCAGCCCGGGAAAGCTCAGCCTCCTTGCGCAGGCGGGATTCAGCCGCCTCGGCCGCGAGTGCGTGTTGCCGGGCAAGAGCTTCCCGTTCATAGGCGGCGCGTTCACGAACCAGCAGGATGGAGGATGCGATAAGCCCCGCAATGAGCGAGCACAGAATGGCCACCGTGGCGAAAACACTGAACATGTGACGCCGGATGAAGGTTCTGGTCCGGTAAATCCTGCCCGGTGGATGGGCTTCGATCGGCTCGTTCCGCAGGTGGCGGTCGATGTCCAGGGCCAGCCCGTTGGCCGTTGCATAGCGCCGCGAGGGTTCTTTTTCCAGGCAGTGCATGACAATGGAATCCAGATCGCCTCTCAGTTCGGAAAGAAGCCGCCCCGGATCGGTTCCATGCCGCCGGGCTATCCAGGCCAGGTCTTCCCGGGTCAACTTGCCCAGACGGGTTGAGGGACGCGGTGGATCTACCTCCCGGATTGTGTGGCGCATGGAATCAAAACTGGATTGGGCCAGCGCATCGGCATCAAATGGGGTCCGCCCGGTGATTAACTCGTAGAGGACCACGCCCAGGCTGTAGATGTCACTTCTGGTGTCCACATCCAGGCCATTCAATTCCATCTGCTCCGGGCTCGTGTAGGCGGGTGTGCCGACAAAGGACCGAAGCTGGGTCAATTGCGTCGTGTCGGTCAGGCGGCCCCGGGTCGCCTTGGCGACTCCAAAATCGATGATCTTCAGCACCGGCTCCCCGTCGTTAGGGGAAACAAGGATATTCGAGGGTTTCAAATCGCGGTGAATGATACCCTTCTGGTGGGCGTGCTGCACGGCCCGGCAAATGGCCGAGAAGAGCTGCAGGCGCTCCCTGGTCGGCAGACAATTATCATCGCAATATTCCATCAGGGGAACGCCTTCGAGCAGCTCCATGACGAAATATGGACGGCCGTCCGGGGTCGCGCCGGCGTCGAAGACACGTGCAATGTTGGGATGTTCCATCATGGCCAAGGCATGCCGTTCGACTTCAAACCGAGTGATCACCTCCTTGGTATCCATCCCGATCTTGATGACCTTGACAGCCACCATCCGGTCCAGTGCGGGCTGGCGCGCCGCATAGACAACTCCCATGCCTCCCCGGCCGATCTCCTCCAGCAGTTCATATTTCCCGAGCTGGCATGGAAGCGCCAATGGAGAGAACGGCCCGCCATCAGCCTGGTTCGGATCCAAAGTCAACACGTCCCGCAGCATGCAGGCCGGGCACAGCAAATATCCACTGCTGCGATCAAGTGGCGCGCCGCAATTCCTGCAGGTCTTGGTAGTCATGGACTAATCCGATTACTGATTATTTATAACACTTCTGTCGCCTAAGGTAACTCGCTGACCCTGGAGAGGAGGTAGCGGATCTCCTCTTCGGTATCCTCCGGCTTGAGGACCGTCTTTGCCACTTCGGCACGAACCCGTTCGCCGAATCGTCGCCGGAGCCTGTAAACCGCAACCTTGATCGCGCCTTCCGTCATCCCCAGGCGCTCCGCAATCTCCGCATAGCCAATCCGGCTGTCACCGCCCCACAGGAGGGCCTTCAGTTCGTCAAAGACCTCCGTATGGCCTCGCTTGCGGTATTCGTGCCGGACCAATTCCAGCGCCCGCGTGAGCACACTAAGGGCCCACCGCCGATCAAACCATTCCTCCGGAGAGTAGCCGTTTCCCGGCTCCGGCTGGAATTGCAGTTCCGCTTCCTTCAGGGATTCCAGCGACACGATAATCCTCCCGCCCCCGCGCTTCAGCCGGCTGGCTGCTGTCCGCAGACGGGAGTGGTGGTTCTTGAAGGAGGTCAGGAGAAAGGTCCGGAAACGGCCACGCTCGGCATCGGCGCGGGCGATGGCCCCGCGGGACAGCAAATCCTCGAAAAAGCTCTGGGTCAGGTCCTCGGCATCCGCCGGAGGGAGCCCAAGGTAGCGGGCGTAGCTGTAGAGCGGAGGCCAGTAAGAACGGCATAGTTCCTCCAGGGCCGCCGAAGCCTCGGTCGAATCCACCTCGCCAGCCTGCAATACGAGGGTCCAGTGGGTAGAATCAAACCATCGGGAGCCCTGGCCCGAGACAGGCCCTTTACCCATCTCCTGGTTCTCCTTTGTCATGAGAGAGTGCGTGGATTTTACCACCCGTCTCGCTCCGGGCAAGGCCAATAGCCCAATGTCACCGGCTGATTCCAGCTTTTTTTAGTCAGCGACCGGTAACCTTCGGTTCCAGAAGATTTATAGAGTTATGGTGGTCGTGCGCCGCACGGCGCGAACCCCTGGCAAAACTAACCCAAAAACTCTCCAATCATGAAAAAACAAATCAGATCGAGAGCGATCGTGCTGGTAACCGCTCTCGCCAGTTCGTTATTGCTCATTATCGGGTCTGCGAAGGCAGATCCGCCATGGCCGGGCCCCACCATGGTCGTGACCGCGACCGGTGACCCGGACATTGACACTGTTGCCCTGCAAAGCGCCTTCGACGCGCTGCCGGCCGGCGGAATCCTGCATCTTTCCGGATATTTCCGGACCCACCATGAAATCTACACCTACGGCTTCGACGGAACCGTCGAGGGCGATGGCATCGATGTCACGGTGATCGAGGCGGTTCGCGGTCCCAGCGGCTATTTTGAGCCGGTCTTCCATCTCCCGAACGGGCAGACCCGGACAGCGATATTCGCCTTCGAGCGCGGCCTCGATACCCAACTGACGATCCGAGATCTCACCTTCAAATGCGATGACCCGGAACCCTGTGCTCCCGCCTCCATGTTTGGCTATCCGAATCCGTTTCCCGTCCTGGCGGCGTTCGTGTTCGACTTGTTCGGCGAGAACCGCAACACGGTGATCGAAAACGTGAAGTTCGATGGCGAAGTAGCCTCAAGCCCTCACGATCTCGGCATGCACAACACCATCTTCGGTGTCCTTTCCAGCGTCAGCAACGGGCATGTTTCGGTCCACCTTCGCGACTGTGAGGCCGAGAACATCGACGCAGTGGTCATTTCGAACGGCCATGGACCGGGTACCGCGGAGCTTCCCAATACGATAATGATTGAGGGAATTGTAGCCAGGGAAATCGGCTCGCTGGCCTTCCTGGAGTCAAACCAATGCGATATAAAAATCATCCGCCACTGTCAGGTGAGCGATTCCGGAGGTGTCTACCCGATGATCCTTCTCTCGGATTCGGGATACCTCGAGGTGGCAAACTGCACCTTCACCAATATTTCGGCAGCCGCCATTGAAATTGACCGGTCGCACAGCTGCCTGATTCGCAGCAACTCCTTCCTGATTGAGAATGGCTCTGTTCCAGGGATCCTGTTCCGGAGCGTCCGTGACTCAATCGTGAAGGCCAACCAGCTGCGCGGAACCATGCGGTATCCGTTCTTCCTGAGAGAGAACTGCTCCGGCAATGTGTTCCTTGGCAATAACATCCGTCACGCCGAGAGCGCAGCCAAGATCCGCCTCGGACCAGAGGCCCATGACAATGTCCTCTACGGTTTCACCGGCGGTGAGGTCATCGACCAGGTCGGGGACTACACGCTCTACTACAATGGCGAAGTGATGACCCAGGCCCTTGCGGCCGACGGGTTGGATTACTCCCCCATCGATCTCTGTCCCGCCGGACCCGCTTATCTACCGGATGGTGAACCGGGGCATTATGCCTCCGGAGTTCAGCTGGTCTGGCTGTTCTCCCTCGATTGGGGATGGGGAAACTTTGTCGAGCTGCCCGGCTACTACGTTGAGGTGGCGCCGGGAACCGGCAGCTATAGCAGTGTAGCGTGGGGAGAGGTTCAATTCGCCCCCGCCAATTGGTTCGGCGCGCTCGGAGACTACGAATTCGTCCAGGACTGCACCATCGTCCCGAAGAACAATTACATCACCGGCACCGGTCCCATGAACATGGCACCGTAAGCCGAAACCCTCGCATAACCAACACGCTTTTGCCGGAAGCTCTCCTCCGGCAAAAGCAAGCTATACCCAAAAATGAACACACAACTAAAACAGTATAATAGCCGATACCCGTTCCCCAAGATGTTTCGCAGTGCCACAGGGGTACTGTTGTTTATTTTAATGGCAGGCAGCCTGGCCGTTCAGGCCGCCTATCCCGGTTCCGCGCAAGGCGCGGACCCCTATGAAAACGGAGTCATTGTCAATTCCGAGCGAATTGTCCTCCACGGGAACATCGCCCATTATCGCTATGAAGTCCGCACCGGTCCGGAACAGTTCGACGTCATCCGGATTCACCGGATTGTGAAGGAACGAAAGCCCTGGCATCCCATCCGCACGGTGGACGGGATCTTCCTCTTAACAGGTGCGCCCAACAGCTTCGAGGGGCTTTACATGGCTCCCTTGTTGACGACTGCCCTTCCCTGGGATCATTCCATAGTGGCTTTCCTGGCCAAGAATGATGTCGATGTATGGGGAATGGACTTCGCCTGGTCTCTGGTCCCGGTTGAAACGACTGACTTCACCTTCATGAAGGACTGGGGTATGGCCAAGGAAGCGAACGACATCGATATTGCCTTGGGCATCGCCCAGAACCTGCGAAGGTCCAGCGGGCAGGGTTCCGGCCGTCTCCACCTGTCGGGGATGAGCTACGGGGTTCCCTTCGTCTACTACCTTGCCGAGAAAGAAACCCAGTTGCCCTACGGACTGCGGAAAATCAAAGGGCTCATCCCAATGGACAACCTAATGAAGACAGACGACGAAGCATATCGGCAGGATCGTTGCGCTGGCGTTGCGATTGGCCAGGCAAACCTCGATGCCGGGATTTACCGGAATGCCTCAGGTGTCAACCTGAAGTTGTTTGCGGATCTGGCTGCAACCGCGCCCGATGATCCTTCACCGGTAGTCCCTTCCTTTACCAACCGTCAGTTCTTCCTCCTGGCACTGACAACGGGAGAGTTCTGGCATTTCCTGGGAGGTGATACCGAAGACCT
>CAJXMX010000158.1 GCA_913056355.1 uncultured Opitutales bacterium | reverse complement strand
GGGGTACCAGCGGGAGGATTCCGGCGGGTTGTCCAGCCGGATGGCCAATTGGTTGTCGCTCCCAAAATCGACAAAGGGCGTCAGGTCCAGCCTCCATGAGCTGTATCCGTAGGGCCAACCGCCGACCAGCTCGCCATTGAGCCAGACCATGGCGTAGGCCATGGCCCCGTCAACATCCAGAAAAATGCGCCGTCCGGTGTCTTCGACAGGAATGTAGAGACTTTTCCGATACCACCCGATCCCCGGGCTGGGCAGGCGGCCCATGCCACCGCCCACTCCCTCGTCGCCGGTGAAGAAGGGCCCGGTAATGGCCCAGTCATGCGGCAGGTCCACGGATTCCCAGCCGCGGTCGTCGAAATCACCCTGGATATAGGGGATGTCCGGCATCGGGTTGCCCGCAGGACGCTGGTGGCGCTGATCCGGGTCGGCAATGAAGGCGTTTCCCGAGGGAAGGATCCATGGCTTCAGCACTTCAACATTGCCGGCCTCGACCTCCACCGCCTCGGTGGCCGCGGTATCGGCGGGAATGGCGTCGTTGACCACGCCTTCCAGCTCCGGACGCACATCATAGAGGATCTTTCCCTCCCATCCGGAAGGATCGTCCATTGAGAAGCGCCAGCCATCATTGATGGAGAGGCGCTGGCGCGGGGATGGCGGGGTTTGGCCGTCCGCCGTTGCGGCAGGCGCGGTTGAGCCGGAAAGGACGATCAAGCAGAAAAGAGCAAGGATGCGGTTCATTATGGTCGAGGATGGGTAAGCCCGAGTTGAAATTGTGATTTTCAGGGCGCATCCATGACTTCGAAGTCGAATGAGGCGCCGTTGGCATTGTCATATTCCACGCCGGTCGCAGTCGCTGTGACCATTCCCCCGTCGGGCTGGATGCAGAGGTGACGATGAGTGGAAAGGGAAAGCAGGAGAATCTGGCCATGCGGCATCTCCGTCCACTGGAAGGTCTGGGCGGGGTTGCCGGGCCGGGCCGGCGCAAGGGCGACCCGGTCGGTATTACCGGGACCGGTCACGGTGACCCGCCGGCCGTCGACCGCCTCGAACGCCACCCGTCCGTGGGCCAGGCCGATGACCCGGAATCGGGCAGTCGGATCGCCCTCGGTTTTCGGCACGGAAATGACCCAGTCACCGCGGGCGGCCAGGACCGAGGCGTCGAGTCGATTCTGCAGGACGATGTCCTTCCCGGCCGGAATGGGCCGTGTAAAGCCGGAGGGCTCGGGTTCATCCACGCGAAAGCCGGCGAAGTCGGCGTAGCCGCCCTCGCCCTCGCCATTGTTGTAGCAGAAAAGCGAATACCGGATGCCCTGGAAGGTGCGCAGCTGGAAAACCATGGTGAACGGATCGCCCAGCTGCTGGAAATTCTTACCATCCAGACTATAGCTGAAATTGGCCTTCTCGGCCATGAAGTCGCAGTCGGCCCGGAGCCAGATCCGGCTTGCGCCAAACGGGGCTGTAGCGGTTTTTCCGGTAAGCTGGTCATATTGCCGGATCTCGTAGCCGTCCCCGTTCCGCGCCACCCCGATCCAGGCGTAAGGATAATTGAGGAGGGCCAGACCGGCCAGGTCGCCCGGCTCCAGCCCAGCCGTTTCCAGCTCCGCCACCGGGCTGGACTTCGGGCCGATGGCACGCTGGGTCAGGGTTCCCCGGGCGCGCCAGAAATCCGCGGAAGGAAGGGCGCGCAGGCGGAGAAAGCCGGGTCGCTCCTCCAGCGACCACTGCTCGTCAACCGGATGGTGATTCCATTGCCAGACATTGGCCAGCTCCGGGCCGTTGAAGGCGTCGTCCCGCTGATAGGGTGCCGAGGGAGGTGAATCATGTCCCGTATCCGGCTTGAGCCAGGTCCGCGGGGTGCGGCCGAGGTTTCCCGGCAGGCCGAAGTAGGGCCATCCGTCCTTCCAGGTCACCGGCGACAGGCAGGTCAGCCGGCCCACCGAGTTGTAATCCATCATGGAGAAGCCCCACCATTCTCCGGATGGCGTGTCGACAATCCCGCCCTGGTGGAGGGACATCCGGCCCACGGCATCGGGATTGGGCGGCAGGACCTCCATCGAATCGTAATTTCCGAAAGGCAGGCGGTAGCCCTCGATGATCCCGAACTCCTCGTCCGCGCTGATCTCCGGATTGACCTCGTAGGGACCTTCCGGCTTGTCGGCCCGGGCGCAGGGCATTCGCATCCGCCCGGCAAACCAGGCGCTTGTCAGGTAGTATTTGCCGTCGATCTTATAGAAGTGGCAGCCCTCCCCCATTCCGGCATCTGCGGCGAAGAGCACCCGCTCGGTACCCGGAATGATGTCGAAGTTCCGGTCCAGTTCCACAAAGCGCACCTCCCGGTAGCCCCAGACGGCGTAGATCCGGCCATCGTCGTCGAAAAGGACGGAGAGGTCGTGCAGCGAAATGTTCAGCTCACGGTGTTCCCATGGACCCCGCGGATCGGTGGCGGTGTAGAGCTGGGTGCTGCGTCCGTTGACATTGGTAAAGATGTAGAAGGTCCCGTCGTGGTAGCGGAAGCTGGGGGCCCAGATTCCCTGGCCGTAGATGTCCTGACCGTCCTCCAGGCGGAAGCGCGGCTCGAAGTCGAGCCCCTTGCTGGCGTAGGCCAGCAATTCCCAGTTGACCAGGTCCCGCGAGTGGAGGACGGGCAGGCCGGGCATGGTGTGCATGGTGGTCCCGGTCAGGTAGTAGTCCTCCCCCACCCGGATCAGGTCCGGATCGGAAAACTCGTCGTAGAAGAGCGGGTTGGTGAAGGTCCCGTTGCCGTTGTCGGCGTGCCAGGTGGCATCCCTGACGACTTGTCCGGAGTTGTCTCCATTATCCCAATACCGGGCCGCCCAGTCGAGGAAGACGGGGTAGTTGGGCATATTGGTGTGTCCGCCGGAATGCTGACGCCAGGCCAGGTCGCCAAAAATGAGATCCTCATGGATGACCGGCGGCTCATCCGTAACCGCGGTCAACCCCTTGCCACCGAGCAACTCCCAGGCCGGGCTGGCGGCGACGGCGGCCATGAACATGCCGGGCTGGTCGATCCAGCCGCCCTCCTCCTCGAGGGATCCGGCCCCGATGAAGACCGGACGCGGCGCGCAGAGGGCGATCAGTTCATGGGCATCCACCGGCAGGTCGTCCCAGCCCAGCGGACCGGCGTACTTCATGAAGTTCCCCGCCATCCAGTGGAACAGACCGCTGCTGGCCAGGTTCTCCACCGTCTCCCCGAAGTCCCGGCGGAGGATCTTGGCCCCGCCGGCGCCGGAGGATCCCACCAGGACCAGGGAAAAGCGCCCGTCGAAGGCCATGGCCACGAGGACCGCCTTGCCGTAGCGCGAGAGCCCCTCCAGCCCTACCCGGGAGCCGTCGAAAGCCGGATCCGCTTCAAGGTAATCAAGGGCCCGGCTGGCTCCCCAGGCCCAGGCCCGCAGCGCTCCCCAGTCCTCCGGGTCGCGCGGCTGGCCGTCGTTGGCCAGGCCGATCACCCCCGCAGTCAGTCCGGCGCCGTTATCGGCCTGGACGCTGGTCGGGAGGATGTTGGCAGCGGCCCAGCCGCGGGCCACCACCTGCTCCTGCCAGGTCGGACCGGGCGGCTGCGGGAACCGCGCCAGCACCTCCGGCGGCCAGCCAAAATGCAGCACCACGGGCACCGTACCCATGGCATCAACCGGCCGGGTCACGGTCAGGTCGATGGCCACTTCCAGTTCCGGGCACTCGCTGTTGTCCAGCCGGCCCTTGAGGAGGCGTGTCTGGCAGGGAATCCCGCCCAGCGTCTCCTCCTTCACCTCCATCACTTCCCAATAAGCATCCGGCGCCTCATCCGGCACCCGGCCATAGATTTCGCGGGCAAAGAGCTCCTTCAGCTCCGGTCGGCGGACATTAATCCACTGTTCCGGCGTATTCACCGGGCTACCGTCCTCCATCACCATCAGCGGCGGCAGGTCGGGATAGGGGTTGGCCATTGCCTCGTCGTAATTGGGCGGATTAGCAGTGTCCTTGTCCCAGCCGTTCTTGCCCGGACGGAGGTGGTCGATTCCGAGCCGTTCCATCATCCGGGAATGCTCCCCCTCAGCAGTCGCGGCCTGCAGGGCGCCATTGTCCGGAAGCCAGGAAAAGGTGCAGAGAAAAACGATAAGGGGTAGCCGCAGACTCATAAGGCCAGCATGACAGGAATCGCCTGCCAACTGCAAGCAGCAGTCATTTCCAATTTTCGGAGGCCGGCCTCAAGGGAATCCTCCCGTGCCAATATCTACTGGGTGGGAATTGTCAGGGTCGGCATCTGCTCAAGACCTCCCTGGTCGGCGAGGGTAAATAGGAAGAGGATGGATGAGAAGGTCCTTTTGGATATAAAATCATCCTCCGCGATCCAGAACCATTCCCCCTCGTACTCCACTTTGACGAATGCGTTGCCCGGTTCCTCCAGACCGCTTTGCACCACCAGCCGTGTCCGCTGCTCGGGATACATCAGGCCCGTCCCCCCTTCAATGCCCCTTTTCCGATGGGATTCCGGGATAACAACCCCGGATGAGAGGGCAACCAGCACCTGGTAGAGGGATCGCGTTTCCACCCCGAGGGTTCCTTTCGAACTCGCGATGGATGAATAAACCAGATAGAACCGATACTGGTCCTGGTCGACCCCAAGAATTTCCCGAAGTCTCTCAATGTTGCTGATCGTGGACTCCGAGAGGTTCTCATGGCGAAAGAATATCACCATATCCGGACTTCCGATGGACCCTTTCTCGACGGACATGGTCAGGGCGCCCGCAAGCTGGATATCCCGGAGCAGCCTGGCGGCCTCCATGAATTCCGGATCAGCTGGCGCAAGTGACAAAATAGAAGCCGGCTGGTTCTTTAAGCCATTGAACGAGTTGCAGCACAACTCGAGAAGGAAATCCGCCGGATAACCGGACTGGATCAGCTTGAAGACGCTGGAGGGTTTAATCGGTTGCAGCATGCCTTCGAGGAAACTTTCCCCGGTCTTGGGAATGTAGGTGATCGTGGGCCGGTCGATGAACCGTCCGCCACCCCCGAGGGAACCCAGGCGCTCCGTTGCATCTCCGGAGGTACCGATCGATCCCGTGAGGTTGACGCTGGTCTCCAGGGAATATCCGCTGACGATCTGCCCCACCTCGACAAATACCGGCAGGTCGGCGTAGCGCACACGGACAATGTTCAAAAGCATCTGGTTTTTCCAGGACCTGGACAGGGCTTCGCTGTAATCCACCCGGTCCACCGACATGGTCCGCGGCCCAATTGAGCGGCAACCGGCCAAAAGAATCGCGGCAAGGGCAAGTGCAAGGGCGCTTCTGGTTTTCATGAATGGGGGAGAGAAATTTTGCAGTCGGTCCGGCAAAGCGAACTCTACCGGGGCGCATGATGAGGACTATCCCCCGCGCGCGCAATTCTTAACTTTCCCGCCATCCTGGATCAAGCGGGGAGCCTCCCGGATCCAAGCCGGGGCAAGCGAGCCTGTGCCATTCTCCTTCAGGTCGGGATTGCATCCGGGCAAATAACGTTTACTTACGGCTTCCATACGCCTAACTCTACAGGAAATTGGCAACTGATTCACTCAATTCCCCGTAGAATGAAATACATTACCCTGCTTTTTTTGACCTGCCTTGGAACCTTGATCGCCCCCGCCTCCACCCTCGACCAGTTAATGCCGACACCCCGGCAGGTGGAGGCTGTTGACGGTGCTTACCGGCTTGATCCCGGCTTTACGGTCGGCTTCGAGGGTCCGGAATCCGAGCGCCTGCAGCGCTACGCCACGCGCTTCCTCCGCCGGCTGGACAAGCGGACCGGGCTCTTCTTTTCCCAGGGCCACCTCGGGCCGGAGGATGCGATCAAGGAGGACACCGCCCTGCGGATCGTGATCAACCGGGTGGGCAAGGTCCGCCTCAACGAGGACGAGAGCTATGCGTTGTCCATCGGGGAAGGAAGTGTTCTCCTCGAGGCTGAGACCGACATCGGAGCCTTGCGCGGATTGGAGACCCTCCTACAGCTGCTGGATGCGGATGCGGACGGTTATTTCTTTCCGGGCGCCACCATCGCCGACCATCCCCGCTTCCCCTGGCGCGGCCTGATGATCGACTCCTGCCGTCACTTCATGCCGCTGGACATGATCAAGCGGAACCTCGACGGGATGGCGGCGGTGAAGCTGAATGTCCTGCACTGGCACCTGAGCGAGGACCAGGGTTTCCGGGTGGAGTGCAAGACCTGGCCGCGGCTGCACGAGATGGGCTCGGACGGGGATTATTATACCCACGAGCAGAGAAAGGAGATCATCGCCTACGCCAACGACCGCGGGATCCGGGTCATGCCGGAGTTCGACATGCCGGGCCATGCCACCAGCTGGCTGGTCGGCTATCCGGAGCTGGGCAGCGCCCCGGGACCCTACGAGATTGAGCGCGACTTTGGCATTTTCAAGCCGACCATGGACCCGACCAGGAACTCCACCTACGAGTTCCTGGACAAGTTCTACCAGGAGATGTGCGCCCTTTTCCCGGACGAGTACATGCACATCGGTGGCGACGAGAACACCGGCGAGCACTGGGACGCCAACCCCGACATCCAGGCCTTCATGCGGAAGAACGACATTCCCGACAACCACGCCCTGCAGAGCTATTTCAACCAGCGGCTGCTGGAAATACTGACCCGCTACGGGAAGAAAATGATCGGCTGGGACGAAATCCTCCAGCCGGACATGCCGAAGAACATCGTCATTCATTCCTGGCGGGGCCGGGAATCGATGGTCTCCGCGGCAAAGCAAGGCTACCGGAGCATCCTTTCCAACGGCTACTATATCGACCTCATGCAGCCGGCCAGCTTCCATTACCTCAATGATCCCCTTCCGGAGGACATCGGCCTGACCGAGGAGGAGAAGGCCCGGGTCCTCGGCGGCGAGGCCACCATGTGGGCGGAGCTGGTCAGCCCGGAAACGGTCGACTCGCGGATCTGGCCGCGCACGGCCGCCATCGCCGAGCGGCTCTGGTCCAGCGGTTCGGTCAGGGATGTCGACGACATGTACGACCGGATGAACCGGATCAACCGGCTTCTGGAGGAGCACGGGCTGACCCACATCAAGAACCGCGACATGCTGATGCGCAATCTCGCCGGCGGCTACGATTACCGGGCCCTGGAAGTGCTGGCCAATGTGGTGGAGCCGCTGGAGCGGTACCAGCGCAACGCCGACGCGAAGTACGACCAGTTCTCGCCGCTGACCATGCTTCCCGACATCGCCCTGGCCGACGCCCCGGACGTGCGGCCTTTCGAGCAGGCCGTTGATTTGTATTTAAAGAGTGATGACGGCATGGCCCGGCGCATGGTGACGATCCTGATGCGGATCTGGTCCGGCAACCATGACGCCTTCCTCGACCTGGCCCGGCGCTCCCCCGCCCTGCAGGAGGCGCTCCTCCTCTCGGCCAGCCTGCAGGAGGTGTCCAACCTGGGACTGATGGCCCTCGACGGGGAGCTGAATCCCGAGGAGACCGCCCGGTATGCGGAAATCCTCAATGCCGCCCGCCAACCGGTGGCCCGGGTCGAACTCAAGGTGGTCGACGCCATCGAGCGGCTGGTCGAGCAGGCCCTCGGAACGGAACTCAACTGACCGGGTGGAGAAAAAATCATGGCCCTGACCACGACTGACTGGCTGATCATCCTGGCCTTCTTTGCGGTATCCCTCCTGGTCGGCCTCTGGGTCACCCGGCGGGCCGGCAGGAGCGTTTCCGAGTACTTCCTTTCCGGACGCAACATGCCCTGGTGGCTGCTGGGCGTCTCCATGGTGGCCACCACCTTCGCCATCGACACCCCGAACCTGGTCACCGGCATCGTGCGCCAGAACGGTGTCTCCGGGAACTGGGTCTGGTGGGCCTTCCTCCTGACCGGGATGCTGACCGTCTTCATCTATGCCCGGCTCTGGCGCCGCTCCAGCGTGACCACCGACCTCGAGTTCTACGAACTGCGGTACAGTGGCAAGCCGGCCGCCTTCCTGCGCGGCTTCCGGGCCGTCTACCTGGGCGTCTTCTTCAATATCATGATCATGGCCAACGTCTGCCTGGCCGCCGTCAAGCTGGGAGGCGTGGCGCTGGGGCTGTCCCCCGTCGAGACCCTCCTGCTGGCCTCCCTGGTGACCGTCGTCTACAGCAGCCTTGGGGGGCTGCGCGGGGTCATCATCACCGACTTCCTGCAATTCATCCTGGCCATGGCGGGTTCCATCTGGGCGACAACCTACGTTATCGGGTTGCCGGAGGTCGGGGGCCTCGGCGAGCTGCTGGCCCATCCCTCGGTATCGGGCAAGCTCTCCCTGCTGCCCGACTTCAACGACAAGGCGATGGTCCTCTCGGTGCTGATCATTCCCCTCGCCGTCCAGTGGTGGAGCGTCTGGTATCCCGGTGCGGAACCGGGCGGCGGCGGCTACATCGCCCAGCGCATGCTTTCCGCCAAAAACGAGCACCACGCAATCGGGGCCACCCTCCTTTTCAATTTCGCCCACTACGCGCTGCGCCCCTGGCCGTGGATCCTCATGGCCCTGGCCTCCCTGATCCTGTATCCCAACCTCGATTCGCTGGCCCAGGCCTTTCCCCATATTCCGGACTCGATGATCCGGGACGACCTGGCCTACCCGGCCATGCTGGCCTTCCTCCCGGCCAACCTCCTGGGGCTGCTCATCGCCTCCCTCATCGCGGCCTTCATGTCGACCATCTCCACGCATCTCAACTGGGGTTCCTCCTACGTAGTGAATGACTGCTACAAGCGGTTCATCCGCCCGGAGGCGCCGGAGAGGGAGCTGGTCCTGGTGGGACGCGTCTCCACCGTCACCCTGATGATCCTCGCCGGGGCCATGGCCCTCTACCTCGAGGACGCCATGCAGGCCTTCAACATCCTCCTCTCCATCGGCGCCGGCACCGGACTGATCTTCATCCTGCGCTGGTTCTGGTGGCGGATCAACGCGGCGACCGAGATCGCCGGCATGACCATCTCCTTCGTCATCGCGGTCTATTTCGAGTTCTTCCATCCCGGCGAGTTGGAAACCCACTACAAGTTGATCCTCAGCGTCGGCATCACCACCGCCGGCTGGCTCCTGGTGACCTACTTGACCCCGGCCACCGGCAGGGAGAAGCTGCAGGAATTCTACCGGGAAATCCGCCCGGCCGGACCGGGCTGGCAGCGGATCCGCCGCCAGTTGCGGGAGAACGGGGAAATCGTCCGCACCGACAGTCACTCCATCCCCCAGGGAATCCTCAACATGGTCGTTGGCAGCCTCGCGGTCTACAGCTTCCTCTTCGGGACCGGTTACGTCATTTACGGTTCGCTCGGGACCGGCCTTGGGCTGCTGGTCCTGGCCGGGGCCGGTATTGCCTTCCTGGTCTGGCAGATCATTCGCCGCTAATGCCTTAACTTTTGCAGCCCGCCCGCCGTGAGCCCCGTCAAGCCAGTCCCCAACCGCCTCATCTCCCTCGATGCCCTGCGCGGCTTCACCATCATCGGGATGATCATCGTCAACAGCCCGGGCTCATGGGGCGCCGTCTATGCCCCGCTCCTCCACGCCCCCTGGCACGGCGGAACCCCGACCGATCTTGTCTTCCCGTTCTTCCTCTTCATCATGGGGGTCTCCATTACCCTGGCTCTGGGAAGGCGACTCGAGGCGCCGGCCGGCCAGCATCTGCACCGGAAAATCCTCTTCCGTGCCCTGAAGATCTTCGCCATCGGGATCCTCCTCAACCTCTGGCCGTCCTTCGACTTTTCAGAAATCCGGGTCGCCGGGGTCCTGCAGCGGATCGCCATCGTCTACGCGGCCTGCGCCATCCTCTTCCTCCATACCAACTGGAAGCAGCAGGCCGGCGTCCTGCTCGGCATCCTGCTCGGCTACTGGGCCGTGATGACCTTCATCCCGGTCCCGGTGGACGCGGTCATCGCCGGCGCATTGCAGGACGGCACCCTCCTCCGCAGCCACGGCACCCTGGTCGAGGTGCATCCCCGGCTCATCTCGGATGGCTGGATCGCCGCCAACTACCAGCCGGGAATCAACTTCGCGGCCTGGCTCGACCGGCAGCTCCTGCCC
>CAJXMX010000157.1 GCA_913056355.1 uncultured Opitutales bacterium | reverse complement strand
GTCAGGCTGGTCCCGGTGTATCCGGAAAGGCCATAGGTCATGAGAATGGCCAGGAGGGGCAGGGCGATGGCGGCCAGCCCTTTCCGGATACCGTAGGCGAGGAGGACCGCGGCCGCCAGGGCCAGCAGGCAGATCCCGGCAAAGGTCATCATGGTCGACCGGTAATAGCCGAAGGCCTCCGAAAACATGCGGCTCTGGTTGAGCGGGATGACTCCTTCTCCACGTGGCATGGGGTACGATTCAGGGGCCAGGACCATAAACCAGGCGATGCTGTCGCTTCCATGAATGAGATTGGCCAGCGGACCGGGAAGGCTGTCCGCGAGGCGCTGCAGGCCAGCGAGGTAGGTTTCCTCATCGAGTGGTCGGGACAGGTAGTCCCGCCAGGCTTCGAAGAAGGGATCGAAGGCATCGGGGAGGTAGTCCCGCCGCTCCAGCTCCCGGGACAACTGTTCGGGAAAATCAGGCAGGGACTCGAGGAGTGTCCGGGCCTCCCGGCTCCGCTGGAGGGTGGGAATCCATTGGCCGCCGTGCTGCAGTCCCTCCGCCGGATCGAGCGCCAGGGCCTCCAGGCGGCGGCGCGCCTCCAGCAGGTTGTCCGCCTCGACGAGGAAGACCTTCCTGCCGCTGCCGGGGGAAGTCAGGCGGCTCAGGCGCTGGTCACGGGCCTCAATCGCCGGCAGCGGGTACTCGAGGTCGTTGATGCTGTCCTTCCAGCCGACCTTGTGCAGGCCCGGCAGGAAGAGGACCAGCAGGAGGGGAGCGGTCCAGCGGGGCAGGCTGAAGGGATTGATCTGCCCGGCCCGCAATTCGGGGGTGTTGGCTTCGTCCTGTCTCAGGAGGAGGGCCGCCAGCAAGGCGGCCAGAAGACCGGCCCCGACAAAGACACCGACCTGCCTCAGGAAGGGCAGGGGGGCCCAGATCAGGACAATGAAACCCATGGCGCTGGAAACCGAGCCGGTGATCACGGCGCGGGTCACGGTCCTTGCCGGCAATCCCTGGCGCTCATTGAGAATGAGGTGGAATCCGTAGTCCACGGCGATCCCGGTCAGGATGGATCCGATCACCAGGGAAATGACATGCACCGAGGGAAAGACAACAATGACCGCGGTTGCCGCGGCCAGCAGCGCCATCAGGACGACCAGGAAGATACGGCTGGCCAGCTGGATGGAACGTACCCAGAAAATGGTGACCAGCAGGACCAGGAGCAGGCCCAACGTGTTGAGCCGGCTGATTTCCCCCTTGATGTTCTCCTTGCTGGCCTGGGCAAAGACCGCCACCCCGGTGTATTCCATGGACAGTCCCGGCTGGATTGCCCGGGCCGCCTGCAAAGCCAGTGCAAGCGCCTCAAAGACGGGCCTCTGGCCTTCATCGACAAAGGGGGATTCGGCCTGCCGGACCCAGAGGACAACCCGGTCCGTGCCGAGGCTGGGGGTGAATTCGCCGGTCGAATCGAGCAATTGCCCGGTCAGGAGGAAAGGATCCCGGGGAATCAGGTCGACCAGGGCCATCCCCTCCGGCGAGTCGAGGTAGCTGTCCAGGTTGTCCGCCACCCGGCGGGCCAGCATTCCTGAATTCACCGTTCCTGGAGACTGCCATTCCGGGAAATTCTCGTCCAGCCAGGCGGGAAGCAGCCAGTCGTAGCGATTGTTGAAGATAATCTCACCGGCCTCCCGGAGGGCGTCACCTCCGGCCACCCAGGCGGCCTCGATCCGTGGAGAATCCTGAAGGGCGGTAAGAAAGGCCTGTACCGCCGGCCGCGGGACGGGAGCGGATCCGGATTCCAGAAGGACGGTCAGGACCCGGCCCTGTTCCTGGTCCGCCAGTTCCCGCAGGATGCGCACCTCGGTGTCCCGGCCGGGCAGGAGGTCGATGACGCTGGTGGCGAATTCGGTGCGGGGAACTGCAATGGCCAGGATGGTTGCCAGGGCCAGGGCGATCAGGGCGGTCAGGCCGAACTGGAGGCTACTGCGCATTCAGGGCCGGATAAAATTCCTTCAGTTCGGTCTCATCGACGGGGGCCGGCCTTTCCTGGCCGGAGAGGGAAATTTCCACGGTCCGGCCATTGCGGAGGTCGAGCAAGATCCTGTTCAGGAGACCTCCCTGACCCTCCAGGTCGATGCGGTCCAGTTTTCCGGCCAGATCCCCATCGTCCGGGCGCAGGCTGATCTTCCAATTCCCGTCCTCACCCATTTCCCCCTCGGTGGAGAAGTTCCGCGCCAGCCAGCTGACGTCCCAGTTGAAAAGCTTCGAGAAGAGCAGCATGACGGATTCCTGCTCGCTTCCGGCAATCGGCTCGATTTCCTGGTCGGGACGTCCTGCAAAGACCCCCCGGGGCAGAATGTTGATGATCAGCTCCGACGGCTTGAAGTAGTACAGGCTGAGCCCGATCTCCGGATCCCAGCGGATGACCCCCTCGAAGCGTTTCGGCAGCCGATGAAAGGGATTGCTGCGGGCTTCCTCGAAGCGGCTCCGGATCGGCTCGCCGGCGGACAGTTCCTCCATGACCGGCTTCCACGCCTCCGGCGGGGCATCCAGCTGCAGGGATTCGCCGGCCGCCGCCGGCAGCCAGGCGAGGATCAGGATGAATAAAGTGCTTAAGCCTTTGGCCATTGTTTTTTCCGGTGAAGATAGGGGATGAGGCGGAGCAGGACAAACTCGGGAATCAGCCGAAAATGAAGCAGGGTCAGTTTAACATTGTCCCGCAAATAATGAAAGTGGGAGACCCCGCCTTCCTCTCCGGCCAGGTAGCGCACCGGGACGGGAATCCCGACCGGTTTGCAGCCGAGCCAGACCATGCGGACGGCGATCTCCGGATCGAAGTCGAAACCGCGGGCGAAGGGGGTCTGGCGAAAGGCTTTCAGGAAGGGCTGCAAGGGGTAGACCCGCATGCCGAAGAGGGTATCCCCGAGACCGCACCAGAGGGTCTCGATATCGGTCCAGAAGGAGGTCAGCTTGCGCCCGTGGACGCGCGCCCGGGGCGCTTCCGGACCGAAGACCGGCTGTCCCATGATGACGGATCCGGGGTGGTTCCTGGCCAGCTCCATTAATCGAGGGATGACATTGTGGGGATGCTGGCCGTCTGAATCCATGACCAGGGCGTGGGTATAGCCTTCCCCAGCCAGGCTTTCCGCAGCCACGCGAAGGGAATCCCCCTTGCCCGAGTTGGCCGCCTTTCGGAGGACCCGCAGGTGTCCGGGCTTTCCCAGCCGTTCCTCCAGGGCATCCGCGCTGCCATCGGTGGAGCCGTCGACAACGACCATGACCGGATAACCGCCTTCCAGCGCCGACCTGACGGTGCGTTCAAGCAGCACCGCGCCGGTATTGTAGGAGGGAATGAGGATGATGGGGTGGAATGCCTTCACCGTTGCGGTTCCTCCGCGAGGATGCTGATTCGGCCCTGCGTGGCCCGTTCCCCGTTGCGGATAATGACGACCTCCCGCCGGATGGATTCTCCCGTAATGACAATTTCAACGGCATCCCCCGGCAGGACCGGCTTGAGGAATTTCCAGCGGAAATACTGGAGGGCGCGAACCGGTGACCCGGCTTCCAGATCCAGCAGCTCGTGCACCCAGGACATTTGCGCGTAGGCCGGAACGAGGGGATGACCGGGCATGTGCCCGCGACAGTAGAAAGGATCAGCCGGAACGGTAAAGCGGAGGCGTCCGGGCTCGGATTCGGAGGGAAGGGTTGAAGCCGGCAGGAAAGTTCTTTTCGAGGGGAGACTGGAAGAGAGGTTTTCCCGGAACCACTGCTCCACGAAATCGTTGTACTGGCGGACGGTGTTGAAGGTCCCCGGCTCGATTGAGGGGCCGATTTCAAACTGGAACACAACCGGAAACCGGCCGGCCTTGAGGAAATGCTGGCGTTTGGTCAGAATCGGGGATTCGGCACGTATGCAGACCAACTGGACCGGGACTCCGGCCCGCATGGCGGCCAGGGCATAGCCGGCATTGAGGGAGTTTAAAATTTCCCCCTTGGCGGTGCGGGTCCCTTCCGGGAAGAAAAGGACCTGGTCGCCCTCCTTGAGGAGCTGAGCCATCTCCTTGATCATGACGATGCCCTCCTCGTTGCTGAGGTAACCCAGGGTCCGCGCGGTGCGCCCCATGGTGAAACTGCGCTTGAGGGAGGACTTGAAGACGCAGACCAGTCCGGGAACGCGGCTCAGGATTATGGGCGCGTCCACGATGCTGGGGTGGTTGGCGATGATAATACGCCCGCCCGGCCCGGCCTGGAGCTGGCGGAGCACGTGGTCGTTGGTGCGCAGGGCACCGGAGCCGCACATGGCCCAGGCGTAGAAGCGGAACAGGCGGTAGACGATCCTGCGCAGGACGGAACGGGCCTTCCCGGGAGGGAGAAACAGTCCAAGGGGAATGCAGATCAGGTTCACCGCGTAGATCCCGACCGCAAACATGAGCAGGAAGCCGTAGTAGGAAACCCGCCAGATGGCCTGCTGGAGAAAATCAGGCACGGGGCACCTCCGCTTTGGAACAGGGCCGGTTCAAGGGCGAAAAGTTGAACCACAGCTCGGGATAACGGCGCAGGTGTTTTTCCAACTGGTCCAGGATTTCCTGAAAGTGGGCCCGTCCGGCCTCAAGGCTGGACCTGCGGGTTTCCCGGGGCCTGAAAATCGCGGAAGTATAAACGGCAATGGGATCCTGGCGACGCCGGGGACCGGTGAAGGAAAATACGACCGGGCACTTGAAGAGGTCGGCCAGGTAATAGATGGTCATCGGGAATTCCCGCTCGGCGCCGAGGAAGCGGAAGCATTCCCGCTTGGTGCTGAACTCTGTCCGGTCGCATTGGAGACCTACGGAAATGCCTTGCTGGATGGTCTCCTTGAGCTGGAAAATAAACTGCCCGGGATCGTTTATCCAGAGAAAGCTGAGATTTCCCCCGAAGATCTCCGCCATGACTTCCGTGTCGCGGGAGTTGGCCACCTGGTTGCGGACCATGGCTACCTTCCGGTCAAAATCCTTCAACATGCAGCCCATCATGTCGGAGTGGCCCACGTGGAAGGTCCCGAACAAGACCGGTTGGGATGAATTGCAGAGCTCGATAAAGGCCTCTTTCTCCGCTTCCGGGTCAAAGCACAGCTTCGGCACCTTTCCCCGGCCCAGGCGGAGTTTGAGCACCAGGCTGTCCATGAAGGAACGAAAATGCCGGTACACCTGGAGGAGGCCGGGCCTCTGGCCGGTCAGGGCCTGCCAGTACTGGCGGGAATATTGTCGCTGGCGGGGCATGAAGAGAAGGCCGATCCAGGTTCCGATGCTGAGCATGAACTCGAAAACAGGCGCCGGCAGCCACCGCTCCCAGAAGGCAATGGTCTGATAGCCCCAGCTCGGACCGGGATTGGCGGCCTTTCCTTCCTTGTGCTTCACTTCAGGGATATTTTCAGTCTTCCCAGGCCGGGGCCACCCATTTCCAGTTCCCTGACGTCTTTCAGGTCACGCACGGCCTGCTCCAACTCGGGGATTTGTTCGGTTGCCGGCTCATCCCCATCCATCCAGACAAGCTCCCCGATGGCGGTGGACGAATCGCCGCCGAGGCGCATCGCGAAGGAAAAGGAACTGGTGTAGGCCAGGTTGAAATCCCGCAGCCAGCCGCCCTTTTCCTCGCCCCCGCAAATGACCACCTCTTCCGAGGCGGCGGCCAGCGCCACCTTGAGCATCTGGAGAAACAAGGTCCGGCTGCCCGCCATGGGCATGAAGGCGCCCACTTCCCGGTTGTCCAGGATCAGGGCCTGTTCGATGCCACCGGGATGGATGGACGTCTGGAAGGCGGTCGGGCTGGCGTGGGGGAAGCTGTCGAGATACTTTTCCAGGGCCGAACTTTCCGAGAAGCAGGTGCCGTAGACAATCGTGGTATCCAGCCGGAGGTCCAGGTCCTGCAGCAGGTAGTGCAGCATCATGCCCATCCGGCTCATTCGCCGGGCGGCCCGCTTGGGGAGGTTGGCATTGATTTCCGCCAGGGATCCGGACTCGTCCTGCGGATCCAGGAATACCGAGTGAAAGGACTGGATGTATCGTTTAAGCATGGCTGACAAGCATGGCTCCATGGGCGCCGCCAAAGGCGTTGCTCAACAGGAGGCAGGAATCGTAATTGCCGGCCGTGAAGGAAGCCGTCCGCACATCCGGGCTGTAGCACGGGCTGCCGGAGCCAACCGTTCCCGGAATGGTTCCCAGCCGGCTTGCCTCCAGGGCCAGGGCCAGCTCGACCAGGGCGCAGCTGCCGAGAGTGTGTCCGAGGGATCCCTTCCAGGAGACCAGGGGCCGGCCCGGAAACAGCCTGTGCAGGGTCTCGGCTTCCATTTTTCCGGCCTCCAGGGTGCCCGTTCCATGGCCCTTGATCCAGAAGTTCCCCGGGTCGGGCAAGGGCGCCATCTCCTGCAGGGCCTTTTGGAAACCGGCTCCCTCCGGCGCATTGCTGGTGAAGTGGTACATCTCGTTGTAGAGGGCCTGGGCCCGGATTTGGGGTCCGTCCGCTTCCTTGTCGAGGATGGCATAGGCCACGCCGTCGCCCAGTCCGATGGAACCGGTTTCCCGGTCCGCGTAGGGGGCCGGCCAGCCTGCGTTGAGGATTTTCAAGGCGTGGAATCCCGCCGCCACGAAGGGGCCGACGTAGTCGAAGCTGAGGACCAGCACCTCATCGGCCAGCCTGGCATCGAGAAACCGTGCGGCCTGGTACAGGCCCAGCTGGGCCGAAACACAGGCATGGGAATAGAGAAATACATTCCGGCCCCAACCCATGTGCTCGACCAGCTGCTGGACGCAGCCATGGGCGGTCGCCCACGGGGCATACCGGGCATCGCGGGACTTCCCGAGCGAGTAAAGGCCGTCGATACCATAGTTGCTGCTGGTGAACATGACCGGCCTGCGGGCGCTGCCCCAGCCGGCGCCGGGTATTTCCGCGGCGAAGCCGGTCAGGTCATCCCACCATCGTGGCGGTATCACGTTGGCCATCTCCCCCCGCAGGGCCAGGGGGACCTCCTCGCCGCCGTCGGGACCGTGCACCGGGACCGGTTTCAGCCCGACCCGGCCCTGGTTGAGGGCCTGTACGGATTCAGCGGCATCCCCAAGGGCGGTCCGGCAGCCGATGGAGCGGATCCGGACCGGATTCGTCAGGAGCGGGGCATGAGCTGAATCGGGCATACGGCTTCAGGACCGGGACCCTGTTTCCTTCCTGATGTAGTCGGCCAGGACGTTGACCGATTTCAAGGCCTCCCGTGAGGCTTCACTGCTTCCGATCTTGATGCCATAAGTCTTTTCCAGCTGCAGGACCAGCTCCAGCCCGTCGATGGAGTCCAGCTCCAGTCCGCTCCCGAAGAGCGGCTCATCGTCCCCGATGTCGTCCGGATCCACATCCTCCAGGTTCAGGGTCTCGATTATCAGGTTCTTCAATTCGAGGTTCAGGTCGTTTGGCATGGCATTCATTCATTAAATGGAGAATTTTCGGGTCAAGCTTTTGCCGGCACGTAGAAGCGGCGGAATATCCCCAGCAGGATCAGGATCAGCACAACTATGATGGCGGGCACCCAACCGGCCCGGTCGACGAGGTGGGGAACCGCCGCCATTCCGGCGGCAAAGACCGACTGGATGGACCAGGAGATCAGGAAATAGGGTCCGAAGCGGATATCCAGCAGGGGGAGCAGGTAGTTCTGCAGAAAAAAGGGGATGCCGGGGACGGAGCGGACCAGGAAGGCCACCCGGACCTGGTTCATGGCGGTCAGGGTGGGGAGGCCTTTCTGGTAGCGGGAGAGGATGTGCGACAGGGGTTCCCGCAGGAGGTGGCGGGCGATGGGGTAGGCCAGGGCGATGTTGACCGCCAGGGACAGCGAGCACAGCAGCCAGGCCTGCCACCAGGGAAAGGCGGATCCGGCGTAGAGGTAAAAGGCGGCGATGGGAAAGCCGATCAGCGGCAGGAGCGACATCAGGCCGGCAAAGACCAGGGGATTGGTGGCCTTGACGAGGTCCACCAGACGGTGGAAATCGAATCCCACGCAGGCAAAGAGGATCAATCCCGCCAGCAGGAGGAGCAGGAAGGCCAGCAGGCGAAACAGGGTCGAGGGGCGGAAACTGGAATCCTCAGTCCGCATGAACCGCCTTCCCCCAGCTGCGCCAGCCTTCCTTCAACTCCAGCCATCCCCACGCCATCAGGGCCCAGAGGACGCGGAGGGTCAGCTTATAGTCAAGGGTGAAGCTGACGAAAGGGTAGTAGGAACCGTTGTTGCGCCGGCCCCAGGTCCCGCGTTTCATGCGGGCCTTGCCGATGGAACTGAGCCGGCGGTTGTAGAGGGTGATCAGCCAGGCCGGAAAATCCGTGTGCGGACCGTTCAGCGGGGCCATGTTGAACGCTTCCTCCCCGTGCTTGTAGGGCTGCGAGACGACACCCAGGTAATAGAGCCCGAGGTCCAGGCGGAAGGCCAGCTTCATCAGCTCCCAGTCCCCCATATAGAAATATTTGTTCTCGTAAATAGCCCTGAACCAGCGGTGGTAGGACCCGGTCAGGAGCTGGTTGCGGTAACTGTAGTCTTCCGGTTGGGCCATCCCTTGGCGCTCCTTGAGGATCAGGTTGGCCGCGTTGGCGGTGGTGAAGCTGACCCAGTCCATGCCGGGACTGTAGAACGGGTCGATAAAGCCGGCGGCGTCGCCGACCAGGGCGAAGCCGTCCCCGATGATGTTTTCCGAATAGTAGGGCAGGCCGCGCCTCCAGTGGACATCCCCCTCGATGCATTCGGCATCCTCCAGGAAAATCCTGGCCATGGGGTGTTCATAGAGCAGGCCCCGCAGGCGGTCTGCCGGTTTGTCCCCCTCGGGCGGCTGGACCAGGCGCTCATCGTAGACAACCCCGATGCTGACGTCCCCTCCCTTGAGCGGGATCCACCATGACCACCAGCCTTTGCCGATAAGGTGGTTGGTGGCGGTATTGCGCAGGGCATAGCAGCGGTTTCCATACTGAGGGAAGCGCTGGTGCAGCTCCTTGCTGTCCCAGCTCCGGACCCCGCGCCACCGCGCCCAGGCTGAACTGATGGGATGCGCCTCATTGCGGCGGACCCATCCGGATTTGCGGGCCACCAGCTTGACCACGCCGGAGGCGTCGATCAGCCATCGGGCGGAACGTTCCATCATCTCCTCCCCGCGCTTCAGCGTCACCTTCTGGACTGTCCCCTCGTTCAGCTCGAAGGATTTGACCTCGGCCGGGCGCATGATCTCGATGCCTTCCTTGCGGCAGGTTTCCAGCAGGTGCTCGTCCAGTTCCGCCCGGTCGACCTGGAAACTGGCCAGCCGGACATTGAAATGAGGGCCGATCTCGCTGCAGCTGTCGGGGCAACGGGCCTTCTCGTTATGAAACCAGAAGCGCAGCCCCTGCTTGATGAGGTGCTTTTCGAGGAGGTAATCGGTCAGCCCCAGGACCCGGGTCAGGAAGTAGGAGCTGATTTCCACCGTGGATTCCCCGACCCTTCGCTTGAACTGCTCGCTGCGCTCGATGATCAGGATCCTCAGGGAAGGATCCTTGCGCCGGAGCTGGAGGGCGGTCGCCGATCCGGAGAGGGCGCCTCCGATAATGATGACATCATGACTGGGGTTGGAATCCTGCAAATTCATCGATGACAAGTTGAGGACAGGATTGATGCGATTTCCGCCGCCTTTTCAAGATTCCTTCGATGACCGGTTGACGGGACGGATGGTCGGCATTTCCTGATCCTATTCCTGTACGTAACGAAACCTCCCATGTCCAAGCCAATCGCTCACTGGTCACTTTTTCTCCTTCTCGTCACGGGTCTTGCCGGCCTGCCCGGCTGCCTGGCCCCGCCTGAGCCCGTTGAGCCCATGCCGGCCATTTGGAAGCAGGCGGATCCCTCCGGCCCTCAGGAGACCCTTTTCGTTTTTCTCCCGGGGCGTTTCGACGCGCCTGAGGATTTCCTCGATCATGGATTCTGGAGGCAAATGCGAGAAACCGGAATACCCGCCGACGCCGTCTTCACCGACGCCCACCTCGGTTACTATTACCGGCAGTCCCTCGTCGAACGGCTCTCCAACGACATTCTCCAGCCGGCCCGGAACATGGGCTACCGCAATATCT
>CAJXMX010000156.1 GCA_913056355.1 uncultured Opitutales bacterium | reverse complement strand
GACTGAAGCACTACAGGTTCTCTCGCGCTACAACTGGCCGGGTAATGTCCGCGAGTTGGAGAACACCATCCAGCGCTCGGCGGTCGTTGCCCAGGGGGACACCATACTGAAGAAGGACCTGCCGCAGGAAGTGCTGGATGCCGTCAAGGCCCGGGGCGGAGGAGAGGAGGATCCCCTGCCGGAAGCGCTCAGCATGGAGGGGGCGGAACCGGTTCTTCCGGAAACCGAAGCCCCCGTTCTGTCAGGGATCGAACTCCCGATCCTGATCGACGAAGTCTACCGGAAGCTGCGGGAGACAGTGGACAGCAACCTGCTGCAGGAAGTGGAGAAGGAACTGACCATGCGGGCCCTTGAGGAAATGGGCGGCAACCAGGTCAAGACCAGCGCCCTCCTGGGCATCACCCGGGCCACCCTGAGGAAGCGTATCGAGGCCTACGGTTTGACCGGTTAGCGGTTCCATGCTTAGTTCGGCACATAAGTCTCTCTTATGGGTCCGCAACTTCAGCAAGAAATTGAGTTCCTGACCGGCCGGTTGGGACGGATTGTCCGCGAGCAGGCCGGGGCCGCGGTATACCGCCATTTCCAACGCCTGAGCGAGCTGGCCACTGAGGTCCGCCGGAAGGGCACCCCGGCCCAGACCCGTATCAAGCGCCTGGTGGAACGCATGGAGTTGCCGGAGACCTTCCAGGTGATCCACGCCTTCACCCTGTACTTTCAACTGGTCAACCTGTGCGAGGAACGGGCCCGCATCCGGCACCTGCAATCGACCGATGCGCCCGCACAGTCGGTCTGCAGGGTTTTCCGCGACCTGAGGGCGGCGGGAATCCCCCCGAAGAAGCTGCAGCAATGCGTGGACGGGCTCGATATCCAGTCGGTCCTCACCGCTCATCCCACCGAGGCCAAACGGCGCAGCGTGCTCAGCCAGATCCTCCGCTTGTCGGGTTGCTTTGAGAACCCGGACGAGATCCTGGAAACCCTTTGGCACACCAGCCAGACCCGGGTCCAGCGGGTAACGCCCCTGGACGAGGTGGACAACACGCTGTTCTTCTTCGACCGGACGATCATTCCGGCCATGGCCCGGCTGTACCGGGACTTCGACGAAGAGATGAAAGCCACCTTCCCGACGGTGCGGCGCAAGAACGCCTTCCTGACTTTCGGCAGCTGGGTGGGAGGAGACCGCGATGGCCACCCTTATGTCACCACCGAGACCAGCAAACTGACCCTGGCCCACCAGAACGAGCGCATCCTGGCCCACTACGACCGGGAATGCAAACTGCTCCTGGAGGAACTGAGCCACTCCGTTCCCGACAGCAGCCCGGCCGGTCGCCACGCCAGTGAACTGGCCCCGGATGTCCGGGTCTCGGATCCCTTCCAGCCGGCGGAGTGGTACCGCCATCAGCTGGTCCTGATCCGCCAGCGGCTGAAAGGGGAATACCGGAACTGCGACGAATTCATCCGCGACCTGGAAGGAATCCGGTCCGTCCTCCTGGAACAGGGTGCCAACCGTGCGGCCCGGGGACGAATCACCTCCCTGATTCTCCAGGCCAGGGTCTTCGGTTTCCACCTGGCCACCCTCGACTTCCGTGATCATTCGGGCAAACTGGAGTCGGCCATCGGTGAGATCGAGGAGGAGATGCGCACCCTGGCCGGATTGCAGGAGCGCTACGGGGAGGCCGCGGCCCACCGTTTCGTCCTCAGCATGACCCGGGAGGCCTCCCAGCTGAAGTCCCTGCTCAAGGTTGCCGGGGAAGCCGGGGCCCGGGTGGACCTGGTGCCGCTTTTTGAAACCGTCGACGACCTTCAGGGCAGCCCGGGCATCATGGAGGAATTGTGGACCGATCCAGAGTACCGGAGGCACCTGGAGAGCCGTTCCGGCATCCAGGAGATCATGCTCGGCTACTCCGATTCCAACAAGGATGGCGGATATCTGGCGGCCAACTGGCGCCTTTTCCAGGCCCAGAACGAGCTGGCCGGCCTGGCCGAGCGGCAAGGGATCAAGGTCCGCTTCTTCCATGGCAAGGGCGGCTCCATCGACCGGGGTGGCGGGGCCAGCCACCGGGGCCTGCTGGCCCAGCCGCACGCCTCCCAGGACGGCCGGATCCGCATCACCGACCAGGGGGAAGTGGTCTCCCTGAAATATTCAAATCCCGACATTGCCTGCCGCAACCTGGAGCAACTGACCTCGGCCGTCATCTCGACCCAATGCCTGGCCGAGGTGCAGCAGGAGCCGGAACCGGAATGGATTCCTATTCTCGAGGAATTGTCCGGGACCTCCTGTTCCTTCTATCAGGACCTGATCTGGGGGACTTCGGAATTCGGCCGCTATTTCCGTCAGGCCACCCCGATTGACCTGATTGAAAACCTGCACATCGGTTCACGGCCCAGCCGGCGTTCCGGCAGCATGGACATTCGCGACCTGCGGGCCATCCCCTGGGTTTTCTCCCTCACCCAGTCCCGGCACCTGATCAGCACCTGGTACGGCATCGGCCACAGCCTGGAGCGCTTCGTCAAAGGCAGCCCCGACGGTCTGGCCAAGCTGCGCGACCTGTACCGCAACTGGCGGTTCTTCGCCTCCATCCTGGACAACGCCGAGATGTCGCTGGCCAAGACCGACCTCTACATCGCCCGCCGCTACAGCCAACTGGTGGAGGATGCCGGGGTGCGGAAGAAAATCTTCACGCTGATCGAGACGGAGTACAACCGTTCCGTGGAAATGATCCTGGCCGTCAGCGAACGGGTCAGCCTGCTGGAGAACCAGCCCGTGCTGGCCCAGTCCATCCGGTTGCGCAATCCCTATGTGGATCCCCTGAACTACCTGCAGATTGATCTCCTGCGGGAGTGGCGGAAGGAGCGCAACGACGGGAAATGGGAGGAACTGCGCCGGGCCCTGGCCCAGACGGTCAACGGAATCGCCTTCGGGATGAAGAGTACAGGCTGATATCAGCTGGCCAGGGCGTGGCCCTGGATCGGCGGCGTGCCGCGGGCCTGCTTGAAGGCCTTGTTGGCCAGGGTCATCAGCCGCATGCCGGAGAGGCGGAACTTGAGCGCATCCTTGCAGACGAAGTTGACCACGTATTTATGCTGGTAGAAGTCAACTTCCTCCTGGATCTCCCGCAGGTTCAGGGCCTCGCCGATCTTGTCCACCAGCCGCTTTTCCTGGAACAGCAGGTCCGGGTTGAAAATGCCCAGGAACGGGCGCAGGAGGCGAACCCGGCGAAACAGGGTTCGTCGCATGACAAACTCCCGGAAATCGCTTTCATCAATATTGTATTGTTGGCAAACGGCCTCTTTCAGGGTGATTTGGGGCATGACCAACTTCCAAAGTGTACACCGCTTTTCCATTTGTAAATGCCGGACTTTGAAAATGTGACCATTGTGGGCGCCGGGATGGCCGGACTTTCAGCCGCCTGGTGGGCGGTCCGCCAGCAACCCGGATTGCCGGTGGTGGTCCTGGAAAGGGAGTCCGGTCCGTTGGCCTGGCTGGCGGATGAAAGCCCGGAGCCGGTTGTCCTCGGTCGGGGAAGCGGTGGAATCCCGCCCGTCAAGGAGGATTATCCCGGCGGCTGGCCGGAAATCGGGAGAATCCTGCAGAAATGGGAGGGAAGCGCCACCCGTGGCTGGCTGGAGTCGCTGGGCGTGGAGCTTGTCCGGCTGGACGAAGAGGCCTTCGGATGTTCCGGAGGCGGGGACCTGCGGGAGGCCCTGATCCGCTCCCTGACTGATCTCGGCGTCCGCCTCCGGACCTCCTTCGCGGTGGAAACCGTGTCGGCCCAGCCCGGCGGGGGATTCCGGGTCTGGAGCCGGGACGGTCAGGTTGAAGCGGGCGGGGCCTTGCTCCTGGCTACCGGAGGGGAGCGCAACCACGGCCTGAAACTGGCCTCTGAATTCGGATTTACGGTCAACGCGCCGGTCCCGGCCTTCCTGCGCCTCCGCCTGGCCAGTCCCAAGCTGGGCCACCAGCTGGGCCCGATGACCCGCGACATCGGCCTGAGCTGCCTCAAGAGCGGGGAGCAGAGCCGGGGAAAGGCCACCCTCTCCGGCCGGGGCCTGGAGGGACCTGCGGTGTCCGACCTCAGCTCGCGGCTGCACCGGCTCTGGAAACAGCTCAATTACCGGCTGCAGCTGGCGGTGGACTGGTTTCCGGACCTGCGGGGGGCGTCCATCCGGCAGGAGCTGGCCTCCCGTTGCGAAAGGGGCGGCCGCCGCCTGGTCGGGGAGGAGCCTCTTCTCGGGTTCAGCCAGCGCCAGTGGGTGTACTTTCTCGAATCGGTGCGGATCGATCCCGACCTGCCCTGGGGCCGGATCAAGGCCAAGAAAGTTCAGGCCCTGACCCAGCGGCTCAAGAACGACCCGGTGGCCGTCGCCGGGATGGGGCTCCCGGCCGGGGAGCGGGCCTGGGCCGGTGGCATCGACTTGTCGACCCTTGACCTGAACCGCTGCCAGTCCCTGCGCCACCCGGGATTGTTCGCGGCGGGCGAGATGCTGGACTTCAGCGGAAGGCCCGGAGGCCACCATCTCAACGCCGTCTGGGCCAGCGGTTATCTTGCCGGGAGCTCGATGGGCCTGGGCCTTGCCGGCGAAGCTTCCTGAGAACACGGGCCGTCCGGGGCCGCAGCGCCCGGGGTTCCGCTACTCGAGACCGGAAGTATCGGTGGGAATGGAGTTGTCTGTCCGCAGGACCAGGACCGGCTCCTTGGTCTTAACCCAGACCTGGTGCTCCTTGAAGATGCGGGCCGGAACCGCCTCGCAGGCTTCGCCGATGGTCTTGACCGGCATCCGCCGGCCTTTCGGGGTCTGGTTGAAATCGTAGGCGGCCTTGTGGATCTGCCCTTCCAGGGTGGCCGGGGAATCCTCCTCCGGCATTTGCAGCACCCAGCCGGTGAAGTCGGCCCTGGGCAGGATTCCCTCCGGATCGGAGACCATGATCGCGAATTGCTTGGGCACCCGCGGGGCAGGAGGATTCTCCTCCTGGATGGTTTTCATTTCCTGCTCGATCTCCTCCATGATGCTGTTCACCCGGCGGACATCGAGGTCGTTGCGTTGCAGAATAAATTTAACGAGATCCAGATCTACTTTGGCCATGAGGGGCAAGGGATAGGGCCTCCCCGGGCGGTGGCAAATGTTTTCCTCAAATCCCTGAATCAGTCCGGTAAATCCGTCGTGTGCGGGCCGAGAGGGAGCAGAATACCTCCCACTCGATCTGGCCCGACCAGCCGGCAAACTGGGTGGCCGAGATGGACTGGCTGGCGGAACGGCCAATGTGAATGACCGGTTCCCCGACCACAGGTTTTTCCGGCAGGTCGGTGATGTCGACGATGGTCTGGTCCATCGTCACCCGTCCGACTATCGGGCACAGGTTGTCCCGGATAATGACCCTGCCGCGATTGCTGAGGGAGGTCGGCAGGCCGTCGGCGTATCCGGCGGTGAGGATGGCCAGCCGGGAATCCCGGCGGAGCCGGTGGGTCTGGCCGTAGGAGACCGGCGCCCCGGCCGGCAGCTCCTTGACCAGGCCGATCCGGGACTGGAAGGAAAGGACCGGTTCGGTGATGGCCTGGCCCAGCAGTGAGCCCGGCTTGGGCCGGACCCCGAACTGCAGCAAACCGACCCGGGCGGCGTTGAAGGGCCCCCGGTCGGGGAAGGATTCGACCCCGGCACTGTTGTCCGCGTGGACCAGCAATTTATCGAGCAGCTCCGGAGAAAATTGCTCCAGGCAGGAACGGAAACGGCGGCGTTGAAGATCGGTGAACTCCGGATCCGAGTCCGCGGAGGAAAAGTGGGTACAGAGGCCTTCCAGTCGAAGGGACGGCTGCTGCAGGATGTCCTGCACCAGCTGCGCCGCTCCGGGATACCAGATTCCCAGGCGGCCCATCCCGGTATCTATTTTCAGGTGAACTCCGATCTGCTTTCCCAGGCGGCCGGCGGCCCAGGCCAGACCGGCAATCTCCTCGCTGGAGGAAACGACCGGAATCACCTCCAGCCGGACCGCTTCCTCGTACTCGCTGGGCATGAGGACGCTCAGGATCAGCACCGGCCAGCCGGTGCCGACTTCCCGCAGCTGCGCCGCCTCGTCCAGGTTGGCCACGGCGAAGGCGTCTGCCTTGGACCGCATCAGGCGGGTCACCACAGGGGCCAGGCCGTGGCCGTAGGCGTTGGCCTTGACCACCGAGATGTAGCTCAACCAGGGGGGCAGGGCGGCCCGGATGGACTTCAGGTTGCGCTCCAGGGCCCCCAGGTTGATGGTGGCCCAGGATCGGAGTTTTTCGGGTGAGGTGCTCATTTTCCGGTGTGGCGACCGGCGGTCCACCGGACAAAATCCGGAGATTCAGCCTGGTAAGGTGCCGGGGCTGCGGCGGGGGTCAACAGTTCGGGGTAACGGGAGAGGATTTCCGGGATCCGATCCAGGGGCGGGGATTGCCACTCGATTCCAGGCGGCATGTTGGCCGGGCGCCGGCCCAGGATAAAGCCCGGCAGTTGGCGCCGGGCCGCCTCCGCGGGCGCAATGTGTCCATTCCCGAAGGTGAGGGGATGGGTGCCGGTGAGGCGGCAATGGTGCAGCCGGTCCCGCCGCCAGGGGGCCGCGGCTTCCCGGAGGACGCTTCCGGTGTCGGCCAGGCTGCCGGCCAAAGCCAGCTCAAGGTCCTGGTACTGGTGGCAGCTCCAGTGTTCCAGCGAGGGCAGGGCGCCCAGGGAGCGGATGAACATGGCCGCCAGACGCAAGCCCAGGGTGGAACCCGGACCCGCTCCATAAATGACTCCGTCGAGGTCCTCCAGCCTGAGGTCGTCTTCGCGGAGCAACCCGGCCACCGCTCCCTGGAACCATTCCAGAAACTCTCCCTCATGGAAATTCCGGGCCAGCCACCGTCCCCCGGAGACCAGTCCGGCAACGGTTACCGGACCCGAGGCATCCAGCAGGAGCCACACGCCGCCTGTGGCCGGGTCAGGCATACTGGCGCCTCAAGTTGGTCGGCAGAATGCCCATTTCCTCGCGGTACTTGGCCACCGTCCGGCGGGCGATGGTAATGCCTTCGCTCTTGAGAATGGAAACGATCTTCTGGTCGCTGAGCGGCTTTCGCGGCGACTCGCTTTCAATAATCCGGGCGATCCGGTCCTTGATCGACTTGTTGGAAACCTCCCGGCCATCCTCGCCCTGGTATCCCGGGGTGAAAAAATACTTCATCTCGAGGACGCCCAGGGGAGTCCGGATGTACTTGTTGGCGATGGCCCGGGAGACGGTGGTCTCGTGGACCCCCACGCTTTCGGCCACCTGGTTCATGGTCAGCGGTTTCAGGTGGGAATTGCCCTTCTCGAAAAAATCGGCCTGGAATTCCAGCAGTTTGCGGGTGATCCGCTCGATGGTCTGCTGGCGCTGCTCGATGGCGTTGATCAGGAAGCGGCCGCTGCGGAACATGTTCTGAAGATACTCCCGGTCCTTGCCCTTCATTTTTCCCTTGGCCAGGATTTCCTTGTAGTCCGGACTGATCCGCAGGCGCGGAATGTAGTCGTTGTTGAGGATAATCTGCCAGAGCCCGTTCTCATCCTTGTACACGGTGACGTCGGCCTCAATGACCTGGTTGTTGTCCTCCGCGAATTTGCGGGCCGGGGCCGGGTCCAGTTTGGCAATTTCCTCAATCGCTTCCTCGACCTCGGTCGGTTTCACCCGTAGGGAACGGGCGATCTCGGGAATTCGCCGCCGCAGCAGCAGCTTCCATTGCTTGTCGATTATCCGGGCTGCCAGGGACTTGCCGAGACCCTTCCGCTGCAGCTGCAGGAGCAGGCAGTCCTGGATGGACTGGGCCCCCAGGCCGGGAGGCTCGAGTCCCTGCAGCAACTTGACCGCCTTTTGGATGGTGGCCAGCGGCAACTGGGACATCAGGGCCAGGTCGAAGGCGGAAGAGGTCAGGAAGCCGCTGTCGTCCAGGCTGCCAAGGACGAACTCGAGGGCGGTGATGACTTCCGGATCGTCCTCCACCATGCGGGCCTGCTCCAGCAGGTTTTCCTGGAAGGACTGCCCGGTGGTCAGGGAATCAAAGAAGAACTGGCGCTTGCTGGCATCCTCCGAAGAGTAGGGCATCTCGCCGGCGTCCTCGTTCCAGTAATCCCGCCATTCCTCGCCCATCCGGTTCAGGACTTCGTATTCATCGCTGAAATCCAGGCTCTCCGAGGATTCGCTGGAAGCGGGTGCCGGCTCGGGCTCATCGGATCCGTCGCGGTCCCCGTCGGGGGCGGTCTCCTCGTTGCTTTTGGATGATTCCTCCGGGGCCTCGATGGAAATATCGTCGTAGGGCAGTTCTTCCAGGGTCGGATTGGCCGCCAGTTCCTCCAGGATGGTGGAGCGCAGTTCCATGGCCGGAACCTGCAGAATCTTCAGGGACTGGCGCAGCTGTGGCGCCAGGACCATTGATTGAGTCTGCTTTTGAACCTGCTGAAACCCTTGTTTCGGCATGACGAGATCCTATTGCGGAGGTGTTTCCGGGTTCAGGGCGAAGCTGACCGGCAGCTCCGCCAGGTTGTCCTCATAAGCCTGACCATTTTTGTACAAGTCACGCAGGTATGATGCCAGCTTCTCATTGGTTGGCCCATATCCCTTGGAATAGAGGACCCGTTCCAGGTCCACCATCAACTCGACCGCCCGCTGGTGGCGCTTTTCGCGTTCCCGGGCCAGGGCCCGGCAGACCACGCTGACCAGGGGCTTGCCCATGTCCGGGCGCAACTTCTGGAAATCCGGCAGGGGCATGGTGCAGATCTTGTCCCTCGAGGCCTCGGGGGTGTCCCCCAGGAAGGGATTGTGGCCCAGCAGCATCTCCGTCATGACCACCCCGCAGGAGAAAATATCCGCCCGCGGATCCGTCACTTCCAGCCGGGCCTGCTCGGGGGACAGGTAGTCGCTCCGCCCGGCAATGATCTCGCCTTCCTTGCTGTACATCAGGTTGAAAGCCTTGGCGATGCCGAAGTCGGTCAGCTTCACGTCCCCCGTATAGGACAGCATGATGTTCTTGGGGCTGACATCGCGGTGCACGATACCCAGGGGCTTGCCATCCGAGTCGCGGTGGATGTGGGCATAGGCCAGGGCCCGCGAAATCCGCGATATGACAAAGGCCGCCATTTCGCAGGGGATCGGGCGGCCCAGGGCCCGGTGCTGCAGCATGAACTGCTCGAGGTTCACCCCGTGCACGTACTCCATGATCATGTAGTACTGCTTGTCCGAGTAGCCGAGGTGGTAGGTTTGCACGATGTTGGCGTGGATCAGGTCCGCCACCAGCCTCGCCTCGCCGATGAAGTTCTTCCGGAACTGGGGCAGCTTCGAGTACTCCTGGCGGATGATCTTGATCGCCACCCGCTTGCGGAAACCGTCGCTGCCCTCCTGCAGCGCCTCGTACACGCAGCCCATTCCCCCTTGCGCAATAGGACGCAGGAGCTCGTAGGAAATCGAGTCGGAGAATGTTTTCTTCGGCCGCACAAAGACGATTTGTCTAAGAATTCCGAGCCGATGCAAGCGAAGTTTTCAAATGAGCATGATTTTTGCTTCATCTTTCGTAAACCGGCTTGCATCGTTGACAAGGCGGCCCCTTGGGGTACCACTTTCCCCTGATGATTACCTTAACAGAACGTGCGCTGACGGCCATTTCCAAGCTGGCCGGGGAGCGGGCCCAGCCGGGCCAGCTGCTGCGCTTGTCGATCAAGTCGGGCGGCTGTTCCGGGATGGAGTACGCGATGGAATTCGCCGAGCCGGCGGAAACGGACGAACTCCGCGAACAGGACGGGATGCGCTACCTGGTGGATGGCAAGAGCCTGAAGCTGCTGGACGGCTCGGAGATCGACTTTGATGACGGCCTGACGGGCAAGGGATTCGAAATCCGCAACCCGAACGCGCAATCGACCTGCGGTTGCGGACGATCCTTCGCCTGACCGGTGGCCATCCGGAGGCGCTCCAGGAACGTGTCGTAGGGAAGCACCTCAAAGCGGCCGTCATAGTGCTCGACGAGGGCGGTGTTGGACTCCACCCAATCGCCTGAATTGAGATACCGGATATCGCCGATCATCTTGTCCTCGGGGGTATGGATGTGGCCGCAGATGAAGCCGGTGCATTGGTGGCGCCTGGTGAAGGCCACAATCTGGTCCTCGAAACGGCTGATGTAGTTGACCACGTACTTGGTCCGGGCCTTGATGGCCTTGGAGAGGGAGAAGTATTCCTTCCCGCGCCAGGTCCGGAAGCG
>CAJXMX010000155.1 GCA_913056355.1 uncultured Opitutales bacterium | reverse complement strand
TCTCGGCCGCCGGCGCCCCTATTTCCTGGTCGGCGCCATCCTGGCCAGCCTGGCCCTGATCGCCATGCCCAACTCCTCCTCCCTGTGGATGGCGGCCGGGCTGCTTTGGATCCTCGACGCCTCGGTCAATATCTCCATGGAACCGTTCCGGGCCTTCGTCGGGGACATCCTGCCTCCGCAGCAGCGCAAGTTCGGCTTCGCCATGCAAAGCCTCCTCATCGGGGCCGGCGCGGTCCTCTCCTCGGCCCTGCCGTGGATGCTGACCAACATCTTCGGGGTCAGCAACGAGCCGACCGGCGAGTCCGCCATCCCCGCCACGGTCCACATCGCCTTCTACGCCGGATCCTTCATCTTCTTCTTCGCGGTCCTTTTCACGGTCCTGCGGACGCGCGAGTATCCCCCGGAGGACATGGAAGCCTTCCGGGCCATGAAAGCGGGGAAAGGAAATCCCCTGCACGCCTTCTCGGAAATCTTCGAGGGGATCATCAGGATGCCGAAAGTCATGGCCCAGCTGGCCATTCCGCAGTTCTTTACCTGGTTCGCCCTGTTCTGCCTCTGGATCAATTTCGCCCCCGCGGTGGCTTCCGGGCTGTATGATCCCAATCCCGCTTCCGCCGGCTACCGGGCCGGCGCCGAATGGGCGGGAGTCTGCTTCGGGATCTACAATTTCGTGGCCTTCGCCTTTTCCTTCATCCTGCTGATCCTGGTCCGGCACATGTCGGCCAAGGCCATCCACACCATTTGCCTCTCCATCGGGGCGCTGGGCATGATCTCGGTCGGCTTCATCACCAATCCCTACGTGCTGATCCTGTCCATGGTGGGAATCGGCGTGGCCTGGGCCAGCATCCTGGCCATGCCCTATGCCATGCTCTCCAACGTCATTCCCGGATCGAAAATGGGATTCTACATGGGCGTCTTCAATTTCTTCATCGTCCTCCCGCAGATCCTGGCCTCGGTCGGACTGGGATGGGTGCTGAAGAACTTGCTCGGCAACAATGCCATGAACGCCATCCTGCTGGGCGGGGCCTCGTTCGTGGTGGCGGCCCTGACCCTGCAACTGGTCGATACCCGGCGCTCGGAAGGGGAAGCCTAGGATTTTTCGGGAGGATTATGCGGCGCCGGTGTTCCCGGCGAGTAATCCTCCCGGTCATAATAAATGGTCTTCGGGGCCTCCTCCCGGGTTCCCCGTTCCTCCTCCAGGCGGTCCCGGAATTCCTGCGGAGATTCCCCGGTGAACTTCCGGAAGACCCGGGTGAAATAGGCCGGGTCCTGGTAGCCGGAGGACCAGGCGATTTCCGAAATGTAAAGCTGGGTCGACTTGAGGGCCATCATCGCGCCCTCGATGCGGACCCGCTGGATGTAGTGGATCAGTCGCTCGCCGGTCTGGGTGTGGAACAGGTGCGAGAGGTAGTCCGGGGAACAGTTCAGCTTCTCGGCGATGTTCTTGACGTTGAGGCTGGGATTTGAGAACTGCTCCCGGACCAGCCACTTGGTCTGGAAAATCTTGCCCACGTCCTGGTTCAGGTTGCCGGATCCCAGCTCGACCAGGTTGAGAAACATGCCCAGGAGGGCCGTAACCAGCCCGTAGCTGATGGTCGATCGTTCCGGGGTCTTGCCGTGCCAGGTCGAGATGGCGTGGTTGATGATGGTCAGGAAGACTTCCAGATTGGGCGTGTCGAAGAACTCGATGGCCTCGATCTCCGGTTTGCCGGGCTCGATCTCGAAGGCGAAGTGCAGGCTCAGGGTCCTGCTGTAGAAACCGGCCACGAGGTTGCGGAAGGGGCCCTCCCGGTCCCGCTCAACCCGCTCCCCGTGGGGCAGGCCGGCCGGCATCAGGCAGAGTTCGCCCGGCTTGAGGAGGACCTTCTCCTCCGGTGTTTCGAATTCCGTGAGGCCGCGTACCTGCAGGAAAACCTCCGGCTTGAAATGGTAATGCTTGTCCCGCAACTTCTGCATCTGGCCGGCCAGCCTGGGGATTTTCAGGGGCAGGATTCCCCGGCGGGCCTGGTTCATGGACTTGTGCAGGATGTCGTGCATCTCCGCCCGCTGGCGGAAATTGACGGGTTTGCCGCGGAATGGAATCGGGGCCTCGATGTCCTTCTTGACGGGCTTGTTCATGGGGTAGGGGTGTTTTCAGAGTCCTTGGTTAGGGTTTCATCATACCGGTTCTCAAGCTGGAATCAACTGCTCTTTGTTCAATCCCTCCCGGGAATCCGGACAAATTCAGGTCATTTTGCCGGCCCCGGACAGGCAGTGTCCAACCCCTGTTTCTAGAATGGGGGGCATGTGGCTGGCAACCAAACACGGCTTTTACAGCATCGTCAAAAAGCAGTCCGGACAGTTTCACGTCCGGGCCCGGGTACGCCGGGACCTGGTCAACCTGGTCAGGCTCCTCGAGGAGAACTTCGAGATCCTGGAATGGCCCTCCGCCGATTACCGCTACCGGATCCTCGTCGACCAGCGCGACCTGGGCGCCATCATGGCCGCCCTGGCCCTCTCCCTCGACTACCCCAATTTCAAGAGCCAGATTGCCCGGACCAGGGACCAGCAGCCAAAGCTGGCCGCCTTCCACGAGGTGTGGGCCATCCTGGCCGGGCTCTCGGATGATTCCCGTCCATAGCCTGCCTTGGATCCCTGAATACAAAAAGACCATCCCCTGCGGAATGGTCCTTTGCCCGCTGGATGGGACACCCCGGCCCTTTCGGGCCGGGATGCCTTCTCCATGAGTAGCCTATTTATGGGCCACAATTTTGACGAGCAGGGCGCGCTCTCGCGACGTGATCCAGCCTGCCTCCTCCAGCAGCTTGAAATCCTTGACCAGCTGCTGCACGTATTGCCCGTCGTTGCGGGCGCCTGCAGCAGCCTCCTCTTCACAGGCCCTGATGATGTCGGCCAGGGTCATGCCGTTCTCATCCCCAACTAGGTCACCCAAGTTGTTGGTAATGCCGGTGTCCTGTCCCAGCAGGGTGACGGTTGTCCCGAGGTCGGAGTTGTCCGCCAGGTCAAATTCATCCGGAATGCCGTCCCCGTCGCTGTCCAGGGGTTCATCGTCTTCATTGTCGGACGGTTCTTCCGGCAGGTCTTCATCGGGTCCGGGATCCACCGGGGAGATATCCCCGACGGGCGCCTCCACGATGCCGGCCTGCTCCAGCAAATCATAGGTATCTGCACTGGTAATGGTCGGGTCGGTGGAGAAAATTCCGGATACAAACGGCTCTGCAAAGGCCTCGCCGGAGCCGTAAGTGACGATTGCGTCCCCGTCCTGCCATCCGGTCAGGGCGATCTCCCGGCCGTAAAAGTCCCGGGTTCCGAATATGGTCCAGCTGGTGATGGAATGGGAAAGATCAACCACTTCCCCGGTCCGGGTGTTGCCCAGCAGGAGGACATAATCGATTGGCTCGAAGAAATAAGGGTAGAGGTCCCCGGAATACCAGTGGGAGGAATATTCACCGGTGCCGAGGTCGATGATGACCGAAACCCGGACCAGGTCGCCGACCCAGCCAAAGGAGATATCCCCTTCACCGGGGGTCAGGTCAAAGAAATCCAGTTCGATGGACCGGGCTTGCATAACGGGGATCGCCAGCAGGCTGAAAGCCATGGCGGGTACAGACAGCAGGGATTGGGTTTTCATGGGTTTGAATGAACGAATGCATGTGATGACAATGACGCACTCTCAACCTGACACCCGGCCGTCCATGGGAAACGCCTGATCAAGCGGATCCCGGAATATTTACAATTTCCTGACAAGCCGGTCCGTTCCGCCGGGAAAACTTCCGCAGTTTCCGTGAATAAGCGGCCGGATGCTTCGTCATTAATGGGTGGAAGGCGGCAAATTGCCTTCCGGGCGGGCGGAGACGCCAGCTCCAACTTGAATCTCTCAAAGAAAGAAACATGAAACGCACATTCCTGAAATACCTCTCCCTGACCCTGATCACTTTCCTGGCTGCCGCTGGCGCCCAGGCCAAGAGCGACAAGGCGGCCACCAAGGTCGACGGCGCTGTCTGGGCCAATGGGGACCTCTACAATGTCGTCGTCACCACCAACAGCTTCAAGCATGCTCCCGAGCACGCGCTCGATGTTATCTACAACTTCAGCATGAGCGGCCTTGAGGGCCAGCGCTCCATTTCGGAGTCCGCGCCCGGCGATACCGACTACAACGGTGGGCGCTGGCACGTCGTGATGGTCCTCTTCACCGACCAGGGCAAAGCGGTGCATGACCCGGACGACGACGGCATCGTCAACTTCGAGCTGACCGATGCGGACATGGTGATGCACCACGTCGAACTCGGTCACCTGATCCTGATGGACACCGATATCCGCTTCTCCTGCCCCCTGGCCGGACTTGCCGAATAGTTCGTCATGAACTTTACGGGGGTCTCCGGTTCAGCTACTGTCACCGCCATGAATCCTTCCATGGCGGACCGGAATCCTGTCGATCTGGACCAGGCCGTGAAGCTGCATTACCGCAAAGTGTACCATTTTGCCCTGCATCTGGCCCGGCAACCGGACGATGCTGCCGACCTGGCCCAGTACGCCTATGAGCAACTGGCCCGCAAGCACCGGCAGATAGCGGATCCCGGCAAAGTCAAGAGTTGGCTCCAGACCACCGTTTACCGGAAATTCATCGACCAGCGGAGGCGGGTGATCCGCTTCCCCGAGGTCGAATTGAACGAGGAGGCGCTGCCCCGGGACCGGTCCCAGGACCGGCCCGGCAGGCGGCTTGATTCACAGGCCGCGCTGGCCGCCCTCCATGCCCTGGACGAGGACCTCCGGGCCCCCTTGTCCCTGTTTTATCTCGACTCCTGTTCCTATCGGGAAATCGCGGAAATCCTGGATCTCCCGGTGGGGACAGTGATGTCGAGGCTTTACCGTGGAAAACAAAAACTTTATCAAGTACTGACCACCAGATCCTCATGAACAGAGAACAGGCAAAACAATGGCTCAGCGCATACGTGGAGGGCATGGATCTGGGATCCGAACAGAACCTGCGGGAAGCGCTGCGGCTGGCCGAGACCGACCCCGAACTGCGGGATTGGTGGCATCACCAGCAGGAGATGGACCAACGGATGCGGGCGGCCCTCGCGGACGTTCCCGTTCCGGACGGCCTGGAGCAGGTGCTCCTCACCAGCGTGGGTGCCGGGCCGGTTTCCCCGGGCGTGCCGGCCGGTTTCATGCGCTGGCGCGGGTGGATCCTGGCCGCGGCGGCATTGCTGGTCCTGGGATTGGGCACCTTCCTCTTCCTGAGGAACAATGAAGCCCTTGTGCAGGACCTTCAGGCCAGCGTAAGCGGGACCTCCGAGGACAGCTTCGACCAGTTCCGCGACGGAATGGCCTACTACATCCGCAAGGTGTATTTCCAACTGGACCACAAGAGCGACCAGCTCCCTTCCATCGAGGATTGGCTGCAGAACCACGACACGCCCGCCTTCGGGAACCTCCCCGGGCAGCTGGCGGCCCTGCCCACGCTGGGTTGCAAGCAGCTGGAATGGCGCGGACAAAAAGTCTCCCTGGTCTGTTTCAACACCAGGGACGGAAAAATCGTCCATCTGTTCATCCTGGACCGGGAAGGCGCCGATCCGGACCAGTTCCGGGACATCGCCACCGTGGCCCGCTCCAGCGGTCTGGAAACGGGCGGTTGGCTGACCCCCGACAAGGTTTACCTGCTGGTCGGATCGGACCCGGAGGTCGACATCGAGTTCGCGCTGGGCTGATTATCCATTTCGGCGACGGTCCGGGTGATGTCCCGGGACCAGTCCATGATCGCCGCCTGGATGGCGTTCACATAATCCTCGAAGCTGTCCCCGGCCACCTCCTCGGTGTACATGGATCCATCGTAGTGGCTTTTTTCGCCGTCGCGGGAAAGGACCCACCAGGCAACCTTCAACTGGACGGTTTCATTCAAGCGCCCGCCCAGTTCGTAGATGTGGTACCCGATCCGGTAATCATAATCGAAGGTGCCCGTCATCCGGCTGAAACTGATTCGCGCGGTGTCCAGGCTGCGGGCCAGCTGGTAAATCAGGAGCCGGTTGACGCTTTCATCGAGGGGTTCGGCCCAGCGGTTGCGGTCTGAATAAATCAGCTGGTTGTGCCCCTCCAGCGTGACGATCTGGGACTGGTCGAGGTATTTGGCCACCGTCGAGGGGCCGAGCACGATGGCCAGACCCTGGTTGTTGAAGTCCGTTTTCGCCTCGCCTTCCGGCTCGGTCTCGAGGAAATAGAACCGGGTCGTATCCGGCTGGGGCTTGAGAACCCCCAGGTTGGCACATCCGTTCAGGAAGGCCAGCGTGAGCAGGATCAGGGCAAGGCGGGTGATTTGGATCGTTTTCATGGTTTGGATTCCTCCTGGCTTCTTCCGGTGATAAAGGCGTTCGGGTTGCGTTCGGTGTATTCAATCAGGACACGGAGAGCCCGCGACAGGTCGCCGAGCTGGTCCAGGACGGTGACCACCTCCTGGTAGACCGCATTGGAGGGATCCAGCCAGTTGCGGACGTGACTGGAGGCCAGCTCCAGTTCCTGCAGGGTGCCCTCCAACTGGTCCATGGACTGGTCCAGGCGTTCCAACAGACCGTCCTCGTTTTTGTCCAGACTTTCGGTGAAGTCCTTGAGGCTGCCCAGGACCTGGTTCAGGTCCCCGATGGCCTCCTTCAGGTGGGGATTGTTGACCAGGGTCCGGGTATCCGCCAGCAGGCCGTTCAGGTTTTCCCCCATGTTCTGGATTTCAAATCCCTGGAGCTCGGTGCGGAACTCGCCGATGGTGAGCTTCGTCTCCTCGATCATGCCCTTGAAGTCGGTGGAACCGAGATTGGTCATGATACTCTGCAGGGAGGCCATCATGAGCTGCAATTCCGTGGGTACCGTGGGCAGGGAAAGGTAGTCCCCGAATCGCTCGGATTCCAGGACGTAGCCGTCATCCTTGATGCCGAGTTGAATCTCCACGAAGAGCTGGCCGGTGACGATGCTTTCCATCCCCAGTTTGGCGTAGCCGCCACTGTCGATCATCGACTTGACGATCTTATTGTTGTCGATGCGATCGGAATTCCCGGCCCCCATGAGGTTCAGCAGTTTATCGGTATCGATCTCGATCAGGACGGGGATGACCACTTCGTCACTTCCCGGCAGCTTGTGGATCATGATGTCGGTGACAGACCCGATTTCCACCCCGTAGGTCTTGACCTTGGATCCCTTCATGAGGCCGTTGGTGGATCCCTGGAAGGTGACCAGTACCGGAACGGTGTGCTTCCGGAACTTGCTGGATCCGAAGAATATCAGGATCATGACCGCGATCAGCGAGGCGGTCACGACAAAGATCCCGATGGCAAAGAAGTTGGCTTTCTTACTCATGGCAAATGATGCGGTTGGAAGTTTTCATTCCGGTGGCTTTCCCGCCCCGAGCTCCCCCCTGGAGAGGAAGTTGCGGATTTTTTCATCGGGGCAGCTGTCCCGCAGTTCCCTTGGATTGCCGGTGGCGGCCTGGGTACGGGTGTCAACGTCAAGGAAGACCGAATTGTCCCCGATCTGGAAAATGCTCTCCAGCTCATGGGTCACGACCACGATGGTCATGCCCAGGCTGTTGCGCAGCTCGAGGATGGTGTCGTCGAGGCGCCGCGCACTGAGGGGATCCAGGCCGGCGGAGGGTTCGTCCAGATAAAGCACCTCCGGATCCAGGGCCAGGGCGCGGGCCACGCCGGCCCGCTTGGCCATGCCCCCGCTGATCTCGGCGGGATAGAATTCCTCGAATCCGGCCAGTCCGACAATCGAGAGCTTGTAGGAGACGATGCTTCGGATCTGCCGTTTGCTGAAGCTGCTGAACTGGACCAGGGGCAGACCGACATTCTCGGCCAAAGTCAGGGAGGACCACAGGGCGCCGCTCTGGTACATGACCCCGAAGCGCCGGAGCATCAGTTCCCGCTGGTCGGCACTGGCGGAGATGAAGGATTCCCCGTTGTAGTAAATATCCCCGGCTGCGGGATCCTTTAGCCCGATCAAGTGTCGCATCAGGGTGGATTTGCCGCATCCGCTGCCTCCCATGATGATGAAGACCTCCCCTTTGCGGATGGTGAAATTCAGGTCCCTCATGAGCACAAAGTCCCCGTAGGCCATGGTCAGGTCCCGGACTTCGATGTGTTCATTTTCCATGCTGGTCGCTTGCTGTATCATGTCACCACCCCATGGCCTCCAGGACAAACGCGAAGGCCGCGTCGAGGACAATGATCCAGGTGATTCCCGCCACCACGGCCTTGGTCGCGGCCTCTCCCACGGCGGAGGAACTGCGGCCGCTGCGCAGCCCGTAGTAGCAGCCGGCCGAGGCCACGATGATGCCGAAGAAGAAGGATTTGAGGATGCCGATACTGATGTGCTGCAGGCTCAGGGACTCGGTCAGCTGGTACCAGAATTCGCCCGGACTGATACCCATGGGAAGGGCCACGATAAAGCCTCCGAAAAAGCCGAGGGCATCGGCGAAGAGAGTCAGCAGGGGCATCATCAGGATCATGGAGAGAGCCCGGGGCAGGACCAGGAACTCCATCGGGGAGATGCCAAGGGTCTCCAGGGCGTCCACCTCCTGGTTGACGTTCATGCTCCCGATCTGGGCGGCGAAGGCGGCGCCGGTCCGGCCGCTCATGATAATGCCGGCCATGATGCAGCCCAGCTCGCGGGCCACGGCCAGGCCCACCAGGTCGATCATGTAGATGGTGGCCCCGAACTTGCGTAACTGGACGGCACCGACAAAGCCGAGGATGACCCCCACCAGAATGGAAATCAGGGCCACGATCGGCAGCGCCCCGACCCCGCAGGACTGCAGGGTCAGCCAGAAATCCTCCCTGCGGAAACGGGCCTTGCCGCGAACCAGGCGCCCGAAGCTGTAGGTCAATTCACCGGCAAACTCGAAGAAGTGGCGGCTGCCCTGCAGGATGCGGAGGGACTTCTTCCCGATGACGGTGAAGAGATTATCCCTTTGGTGGCTTTCCGGCTCCCGGGGAGGGACCGCCAGGGCCAGTCCGATCAACTTCCGAATGGAATCGGGAAGGGTTTCAAATTGCACTTCCAGGCCCTGGGCCTGGGCAGCCCGGATAATTTCCAGGATCGAGGAGGCGACCAGGGCGTCATGCCGGTCCAGCCCGTTTTCGGAAAAGGTAAGAGGGCCGGATTCCTTCCCGGTGGAGGAGATTTGCGCGAGGATCTTCTCCAGGTTATCGGCCAGTCCGGGACCGTTCCAGCCGCTGCCCAGCTCCAGTCGCCGACCGCAACCCGATACCGACAGCAATTGCATCGGCGGGCCCGCTTCGGCAGGACGGCTGCTGGTGAACGACATTAAGTCCAGAAAAAGCAGAATACCGGCCGAATGCACGTCCTTTTTACCTTCTTGGAGGACAATCTTTGCGGACACCGCCTCCCCGGATACGGGGTCCGGGACTTGCAATTAAAGGAGCGGAGAATTAGGTCACCCGTTGATGTCCTGTTATTTTAAAAAGATCATTTTCTTGCTCGGCCTGACGGGAGCGGCCCTCCCAGTTGCCCAGGCGGGCAAGCCAGACTATCCGGAAACCCCCGTCCGGGAGGTCGTCCATGAATACGGGGCGGTGCGCCTGGCCGATCCCTTCGCCTGGCTGGAGGACAAGGAGGACCCGGAAACGGAGGCCTGGTTCCGGGCCCAGGACCGGGTCGCGAGGGACTTTATCGCCGGTTTGCCGGGCAGGGAGGCACTCTTCCGCCGGATCCGGGAAATCGACGAGGCCAAGACGGTCAACATATACAGCTTTAACCGCCGGCGGGACCGCTATTTCTACCTCAAGCAGGAGGTGGGGGAGGAAGTGGGCAGCCTCTTCTATCGTGACGGGGTCGAAGGGGAGGGTAAATTGATCCTCGATCCGGCCCGGTTGGCGGAATCTGAGATGATCCACTCCATCGAGTACTACGTCCCCTCGTGGGATGGAACGAAGGTGCTGGTCGGCATCAGCGCCGGCGGTTCGGAAATACCCGACCTGCATTTGCTCGGGGTGGACGGCGGCGAGGTGGCCACCATCATCCAGGTGGCCATGATGGGCGACCTGCCCTGGACGGCTCTTCGCGACGGCGTCTTCTCGCACCCCACCACCGGCGAGTCGCTGAACAACCTCTTTTCGGCGCTCGAGACCGACTGACGCGGCGCACCTTGTCGCCCCGGCGCGTCGTCAGTACGTTAGAAGGCTCTGCGAACCGGGCCTGAAGCGGGTCCGGTCCTTCTGTCGTTCCGAGC